>BAABOD010000011.1:0-35873 GCA_040371255.1 Anaerolineaceae bacterium
ATAACCAGGTGCAGGCGAAAAACCAACAAATTGCCATTTTAGAAGAGCGGGAAAGGTCACTGAACCGAGAGAAAGACCAACTCGAAAAGGATCTTTCTATTTTAGTAGAGTCGATTGAGTCTGAACAAAACAGCCTCGACGTAATGCAGGCGGAGATTGACCAAAAAAACCAGGAGTTAATGCACCTGCAAGGGCAATTCAACCAAGTGGAAGCACAACTCAAAGAAGCAAGAAGCAAAAAAGAAGCTTACGATACACAATATAAATTGTGGCAAGACCGTTTGATAAGTGCTGAAAAAGATGCGGTAGTCATAAAATCCCGCAAGAGTGAAATCTCAGAGCGGATAAAAACGCTACAAAATAACATAAATTCTAATCAAGCTACAGCGCAAAGCCTGCAAGAGGAAGAAGAAAGCGCATTCCTAACCCATGAGGCTTTGCTGGAAAAGCACCAAGCGCTTGAAAAAGATAGCAGTACACTGGAGCAAAACCTTAGGGATTTACAGGAACAACAAGCTGATATTAAGCACAAGCAGGAACAGGTGAGCAGCCAAATCAACCAATTAAACTTGGAGAGGAACAAGCTTACCAATCAAATAGATCTGTTGCGGCAATCGCAGGAGAGCCTTTCTGGGTTTTCGGAAGGTGCGAAAGTTGTCCTGAAAAACCCAAAATTTAGGCGGCAAGGCAAGGGCTTTACTGACCTCGCCACCAAGTTAGAGGTCCCAGAAGTGTATGAAAAAGCTATTACGGCTGCCCTTGGTGAAGCAATTGATCTGCTCGTTTTAGAGGATGGGGAACTTAATGATGTGCTCCTTATGGATATTGCAGCAAGCGTCAGCGAGAAGGTTGCGCTTGCAAGCAGCGATAGTGACCAATCTAAGCAATTGGCGGAACTGCCACTGGATGATGCCATCGTTGGCGTAGCTGCGGAGTTAGTGAACTATCCGCAGCGATTGGCACCAATTATCCATCGTCTACTTGGAGATTTTTTAGTAGTCAGCTCAATCGATAAGTTATTCCATCTCCCCAAAAAAATCCGTGAAAGTTACAATTTAGTTACGCTGGATGGTCAGGTTTTACTTAAGAACGGCGTCGCCATTGTCGGAAATCAGCGATCTTCAGGTAAAGTAAGCTACATTCGTAGGTCAAAAGAGCTGGAAGCTTCGCTTGCTAAGGTGAATGCCGCTTGGGAAGAAGCTAAGAATCTAGAAGAAAAATTCCAACAAGAGAATCAGCAATATGAAAGGCTGCTCTTCGAAGCTCAAGCACGCTTGCGGAATTTAAATACACAAATGCAACAACTTCATAAAGAATTGTCAGCTGCTGCTGTAGCCATAGATAAACTTAGCAGCCGTAGAAAGTGGATAGAGAATCAGATCGAAGAAAGTCAGCAGCAGATTTCTAAGTTGGAAGCAGATCGCCTCGTTCTCGATGAGCAAGAAGGTAAAAATCAATTAGAAATCCAAACGGCGCAATCTGAATTAGAAAAGGTAAAGCAATTGCTAACGGAGCACTCTACGGAAGATTATGAGCGCCAATTTCAATATTTACTGATGGAAATTAGGGTAACCCAGCAAGCAGTAGAGCATGAAACCGCCGCCCAAGACGCTTTAAAACAACGGCTTGCTGAAGATGAACAACGACTTCATCAGTTGACCCAACGAAATGAGGAGGCTGATCAAAATCTCCGAGAGCTTAAGGAGCAGAGAGCAGAGATTAACCAGGCAGTTGTCGAACTCAATAATCAGATTGGTACACTGAAAACCGAACACGTAGACAAGCACCAGCAACAACTTGCTCAGCTTGAATCCCGCTATCAGGAATTGCTCAAGCAAGAAGAAGCCCACCAGCAAGAGCTCAACATAAATGAGCATCAGCTCACACATTGCCAATTAGAGGTTAGCCGGAAGCAAGAAAAGCTGGACTCACTCCGGAATCGCATCGAAAATGATTTTGGACTTATTCAGCTGGAATACCAAGGAGAAAACTTTAATCCTCCACCGCTACCATTCCAGGATTTTTCGATAGATTCATTACGCTCAACGCCCACACCACCTGATACGACCGAAGAGGAAATAAAGGGACTCAAAGCGCAGTTACGCCGGATCGGTGTGGTGAATGTGGAAGCAGAGAAAGAATATCAAGAAACAAAAACCCGCTACGATAACTTCATCAGTCAGATCTCAGACTTGGAGGCAGCCATTAGTGACCTTGAAAGGATCGTTAAAGAACTCGATGAAGTTATGGAACGCGAGTTCCTCGAGACCTTTAAAGCTGTCAGCGCTGAATTTTCGCGCATTTTTACACGCCTATTCAATGGTGGATCCGCACGGCTGATTCTTTCGGATAACAACGCTCCTTTAGAGGGAGGGATTGAAATTGAAGCCCGCTTGCCTGGAAAACGGGAGCAAGGGTTAGTTTTACTTTCAGGTGGTGAACGCAGCCTTACGGCTGTGGCGCTTGTGTTTGCCCTCCTGAAAATCTCGCCAACGCCGTTCTGTATTTTGGACGAGGTTGACGCGATGATGGACGAATCGAATGTGGGTAGGTTTATTGATTTGCTTAAAGACCTTTCGAATGACACCCAATTTCTCCTGATTACGCATAACCGTAATACCGTCCAAGCCGCTGACGTCATTTATGGGGTTACGATGGGGAAAGACGGCGTTAGTCAGGTGATGAGCTTACAGCTGGAAGAAGTAGATGACGTTTTCCTCAAATAAGCTTCATAATCAGAATTAATTCCAATTAAAAACAAGAGGCTGGCTAAAAGTCAGCCTCTTATAGATTAAGAAAAAGTTTTTACTGTGTCTCAGTTGTTGGGTTAAAGACTGCGTTTTGCAATGAACTTGGTACGGCAGGTGTCGATGGAACGTATTCAGTCCAATCCGGTTCGATTACAATATCTGTGCGGGAGTCACGTAAATCTTGCAGCCAATTATTAAAAGTCGTCGTCTTGTAATTTTCAAAATCGGTCGCATTAAGGTAGTTTTCGCCTTTGGCAAGACATTGGATAATATGGTAACCGTATTCAGTTTTGACAGGGTCACTCACTTGCCCGGGTTCCAGAGCGAAGGCAGCTTCTTCGAATTCAGCTACCATTTGACCTTTTCCAAACCAGCCTAAGTCGCCGCCGTTATCCTTGGTGGCGGTGTCTGTGGAATAGTTAGCAGCTAAATTATTCCAATCTTCGCCATTCTTGAGTAATTCAAGGACGGTATTCGCTTCGGATTCTGTAGCGACTAGTATATGCCTGGCGTGCACCTGCAGTTGTTTAGGTTCAAGATCCGCGGTAATTGCCTCTTTGACTTTATCACGCAGCAACTGAGCTCGTATTGATTTCTCGATCACATCCGTTGGGATACCATAACTTTTTAGATTGTCTTGATAGTCTTTGAGATTACTACCAAAAACCTGTGTGGTGTAGACGGTTGGTGTGGGGGTAATCGTTGGGACACTCGTCGCAGTCGGCTCTAGGGTAGGGGTCGCGTCAGTTGGAACTGGTTGAGAAGTTGCCGAGGGCGCAAGCGTTGGTGTTGATGTGTTCGTGGGTTCCCAACCCTCTGGCGTACTTGTTGCGGTCGGAAGGGGAGTGGGTGTGTCGGTAGGTTGAATAATCGCAATTTCAGTTAGAGACATCGTGGGTGTGTTTACGGGGGTGGGTGTGACGGTTGGTGTCGGCGTCCCATTTGGATAGAAGTTAAAAGCTTCTTGCATTGCTTGTGCGAGCTCTTCATCTGTGACGGTGATGCCGCGCTTGGCTGCTTCTTCCTCGATCAAGATATCCTCAATCATGGTGTTTAGAACTTGTTCACCAACGGATGTCGGGTTATTAAGCGTAAGAACTAAATCCTGTGCACTGGTAAGGAATGACTCACCATAGCTGCCAAACATTTGATAGTAATAGTAGTAATTATTGGCTTGATTAATCATGTTTAGCCGGGTGTATTTGACCATGGGTTCAAACTCGCGAACCTTAATCGTCTTTTCCCCGACTGTAGCAATTATCTTGTTTGGAGTAATCACATATCTATCGATGAGAACGTAGCCAAGTAAAACCACCACAATTACAGTAACTGCAATAGCTCCAGCTAGGAGAAGACGCGTTTGTTTCGCTTCTTTCTCCTGTTTAGCGACATGCTTTTTAGTAACCTGCTTGGGTGGAACAGTCGTTTTGGCCATACTGGATTACTCCTACGAATTTGAGTCGGACCACACGTCACCCGTGAAGGGGATGAGTGCGATATGACGGGCATTTTTAATTGCCTGTGCGATTTCCCGTTGATGCTTGGCGCAAGTGCCGGTTTGCCGACGGGGGCGAATTTTCCCAGTCTCGTTGATGAAGCGCATCAGTAAATCGGTGTTTTTGTAGTCAATCACGAGATTTTTATCGGTACAGAACTGGCAATACTTGGGTTTAGCAAAATAACGGCGTGTAGAGCCATTGCCATTCGGTTTGTAATCGGTCATTTTTGTCCTTTCTATGCCTTTTTAACAACGATATAACGTAACACATTCTCGTTATACCCTAGGGAACGCTTTATATTGGCAACTTCGTCTGGTTCACACTTGAAGTTAACGCAGACATAATATCCCTCGTTCATTTTACGAATGGGATAAGCCAATTTGCGTTTCCCCCAACGGTCGACCTTGTCAATTTCGCCGTTGCTATTCTTGATTAAGGTCTCGATGTTTTCCACAATGCCATTCGTTGTGGCATCGTCCAGGTCTGCCTGGAGAATGTAAACTAATTCATATTCACGCATTTATTTGAGGCTCCTTTCCTCGGGTTTGCTCCTGTTGGTCGCCTTGGGCGGGCAGGAGTGGAAGGTATCAGGTATTCCTGAATTTAACGTTGCTTAGTTTACCACAACATTTTTACAATGCAAGTGAAATCAGAAAAACAAATACCGGCTTATTGCCGGCATTTTATTCTTTAAAAGGGGCTTTCATGGTCAATCTTCGACCAAAGCCCGGCTGACTAAGGTATTTACTATCGAAACAATAATCGAGCCTAAAAGAGCAGCCCAAAAGTTCTCCACGTAGAAACCTAAATTAAACCAGTTTACGGTAATTGAAGAGGCTAACATGAATACCGCTGCATTTAAGACTAAGCTGAATAAGCCTAAGGTTAAAATAATCATCCCGCACGATGCAACCTTAAGGAGGGGCAATAAGGTCGCATTCAGCAAGGAAAGCACCAAAGCCATCACCGCATAAGCGCCCCAGCTACCCTCGCTGACCTGAATCCCAGGGACTAACCAGGCAGCTACCAAAAGTGCCAGAAAAACGGCTAACCAACGTGCTACAAATTTCATTTTCTTGCTCCTTTCGTTTTTAGATATTATCTTGCAAGTTCAAGATGGCTTCACTAGATAATCTATCGATTTATAGCCAGAGGCGCCCTTGACAGGATTCGAACCTGCAACCAACAGCTTAGAAGGCTGCTGCTCTGTCCATTGAGCTACAAGGGCTTCCAAACTTATTGTATAACAAACTAGGCGAATTATATAGGCTTTATTCCTCGATAAACTTTTCCGGAGCCTATCGTTCTAAGAATTAGATCTGCGGGTCGATTAATGAGCTTAGAAAGCTCAACCGGTGTTAGCGGCTGATTTTGATTGACCAAAAAGATTTTAAAGATGGAGTCGACTAAGGCAGTGTTCTCAGAAAGAAAATCGGGTTGGCGGGCACAGTGATTAATGAGCGTGTAGAGAAGGGCGTCTTCTCTTGTAACCTCGCCGGTCTGTGGATTGACCAAGTCAATTTGATCTTCGTAGCTAAAGTTTGCTAAGATTTTTTTATGTTCCTCGCAGAGAAAGGATTGGAGGTAGACTTTCCAGTTTTGGTCCTGATTTTTCCACCAATCAAAATCAACTCTAAACTTTGTGTTCAGCGTGGGTTTGATTAGGCTTGAGAACTTAGAATCCATTTAATCTCCTGTTAGTCTGTTTCTGCCAAGTTGTAATAATTATCCCCAACATGAATAAATTCGTTGCTTTTCGATAAGACTGCTAAAAGATCAAAAGGTGGTGTGCGGCGGATAACATTAATCGATGCGTACAAATCGATAAAGTGGACATGCCTCTGATTGTCTAGCTTAGAGAGCTCAGCCATCATGCGTTTTACGTCTGATTTCAGGCTGATATTTTTAGAGCGCCGTTGGTTCCATAAATTATCGAGGGAAGCGACATCCGGGATAGCAATAGCCATGCGATCATGGATACCTGCGTAAATTGGCTGCCGCAACAATGCAATAACCAAACCGCCGTCTGCACCGACCAAGACGGTCTTGATCCACTCTTTATTCGAGCGCTTTTTCTGCGGAAGGATTTTTACGACACCGGGGTCTTCGGTGGCAGCAATTTCTATGATACTCCCAGGAATGAGGTTTTGTCTTTCGAACCACTCACGTAGACCGAAGACATACCGGTAAGGACGAACAACCCAGGCAGAAATCCTTTCACCATTCTGTGGATCCATGAGTGTAAATTTAACGTGTTCTGTTTCCAAAGCTGTTGGGAAAATTTGAGCTGTAGCGGGGGTAATCGGGAGCGTGCCTGTACGCCAATGGGGATAGTTTAGGACAATAGAAGTCTGGGTAATTCGTTCCTCAGGTTCTGAAATTTCGCTTAGGGTCAGCTCATCATTTAAGCTGAGAATCATCTTGAGCGTGTCCTCGGAAATTTCCGGAAGTTCTGTAACTTCAGGTTCAACCCGTAAATAAAGCGGGACTTCCCGAACCTCTTCAGGTTCGAAACGGCGTAAAAACCAGGCAATTTTGCCGCTTGTTCCAACCTCATCAAAGCGTGGATCTTCTTGCATAGCGTAGTTGAGAGAGAATTCTAAAAGCTTCAAGTTATCTGTCTGATCGAGTTCCATTTGCTTGAGCAACTCTTCGGGGCTCATCGGTCCGCCTTTTTGGGCATCTAATAAAGCTTCAGCGAGATTAAGGTAACCCTGGTTAATGTCGATGAGCAAAGACTTTGGAAACCATGTTCCGCCAATGCGGACGATATCGCTTTGCTCTTCAAGCGCTACCCGCAGCTTTTTCCTGATATCTGCTCCATAGGTCTTGAGCACCGTTTCAACTGTCTGGTCATCGCTAGAATCAACTTTATTACGTTGGGTATTAAGGGGATGCTCTGCCAATTCAGCTGCAAATTCGCGCTTTTCACCGTCCTCGAATTCAACGGTGATTACCTTGAATTCCCCGATTTCAGGGTTGTTCCCCTGCCTGGCAGCACTAACCGTTCCGCTTTTCCAATCCAGATTTGGAAACGTTATTTGTTCCCCGGGCGTGTATTGTTCTTTAGGGAGATAAACTTTGCCTAGGGTCTTTTGACGTTCTTCGAGTGCTTTTCTTTCACGTTCTAGGCGATTCTGGACAAGGATTCTGGCTAAACTTTCGATAGTAAGAGGGGTTTCCGTTTCAAAAAGGTAAGCCAGTAAATCTTGTAAGTCTACGTCTGTGACCGTGAAATTATTCCAGTGCTCGTCATTTGAATTGTTTTGCGGTACTGCCATTCCGGACCTCATACATTAATTATTAGTGGCTGAATTATACATGAAAAAGACATAATATACATGTTTATAAGGATGCATAAGACTTAGCCAGGAGCATTGCGCATAGCCATTATTTAACAACTAACAATACTATAATTTGATTACTATTCGTGCTAGAAAACTGTCTACTTTACAAAAAATGCTATCAGGATACCAATAACCAGCCCCAGAAAAGAAGATATAACTAACATAAATGCTTCCCCCTGCTTGATTTTTTGTTTAATCGCTTTTGTTGGAACTGTTGCGCCAAAATAGATAGAACTTTGTCCCCCTCGCTTTTCAATTTTTATGGTTGGCTGAGAGCTTAGATCAACTTCTCTAGATTGCTGGGATAATATTGAACGGATTGGCTCAGGATCTATGACCTGTTGTGCACTCTGAGCCAAGTATTCCAAGCGCACTTCATCTGGAGCGGAAAGGGGTGGGGCAATCGCCTCTTTACGTTCATGCCCTCTTTTCCCTATTGGCAGCAATAAGTTCCAAAAATGGATTTCTAATGTTTTGAACAGGTTCATCATTCGGCTTTCTATCCTCTGGAAGAAGACATTTTTATAATGTTTCCTTCCTCATCCGCTACGACCCGTACTGTCTGTTCCAAAGCTTTCCCTGTTGGAAGTTTATTGGTTTTTGTAAAAATCAATAAATATCTACTTCCTTGGGCACTAACCTTAGGTTTGACTCCTTGAAGTGCGGGAACACGAGCGTAAACACTTTGGCAAACCTTTTTTATTGCTGCGGAATCCATGACTTTACCCTTTAATTCATCTTGATTGATATGAACGCCGCCTGAGAAAAGCGGGTACATCTAAATTGTTTTCCGGCTCCACCTTGGTTAGATAATCTTCCTGGTTAATTTCGTTGAAATCTTGAAACTTTGTGCTTTTGTCAGATTTGTTTTTCTCTGTGTTCCATTCAGCGGGGTTCTCTGAGACCGTCTTTTGTTCAAAAGGGACATCATGCGATTTATTTTCCCTCATCTCTCCCGGCTTAATGCCGATACCCGTTACGATCAGAATGAGTTGTACGCGATCTTCCATGCGCGGATCGGTGATAACACCGGGAATAATATCGGCATGATATCCAGAAGCTTCCTGAAGAATTTGTAAAGCATCTGTAACGTCCCGGAAGGAGAGATTCGCACTGCCAGTGAAATTCGCGATCATATTCGTGGCAGAATAGAGATCAATTTCATCGAGCAAAGGATGGTGTAAGGCTTTTTCGATAGCCTGTTTGACCCGATCTGGTCCGCTGCCTGTGCCAATTGCCATAAGAGAGCCACCACCCCGCTGCATAATGCTCTTGATATGCGAGAAATCTACATTAATAAGTCCGGTCTCAGTGATCAGCTCAGAAATGCCTTGTACACCCTGACGGAGTACATCGTCGGCTAAGGTAAACGCCATCTCTAAAGGTAAATCGCGAGGAGCCACCTCAATGAGCTTATCGTTAGGGATTGCGATGAGGGTATCGGCATATTGGCGCAGTTTTTCTAAACCTACCTCACAGTTTTTCTGACGCTTACCCAACTCAAATGAGAAGGGTTTGGTAACGATGGCGATTGTGACTGCGCCTACCGCCTTAGCTACTTTTGCTGCAACCGGAATAGCCCCTGTACCTGTGCCGCCACCCATACCCGCAGTCAGGAAAACCATTTCAGCGCCGTCCATAATAGCAGCAAGGTCGCGATAACTTTCCTCTGCAGCTGCTTCACCAATTTCAGGAATGCCACCTGCGCCTAACCCGCGGGTTGCTTTTGGACCCAATTGGATTTTGTTTGGAGCTAAATTAGTTCTCAGCACTTGGGAGTCGGTGTTACAAGCAACAAAGGTAACCCCTTGCATCCCGCTTTCAATCATGCGGTTAATAGCATTACAACCACCACCACCTAAGCCCATCACCACAATTTTAGGTTGCGGACTCGAGATCGGAGTTCTTGAAGAATAAGAAGGATTTGTACTCATTGTTTCACCTCAAGTATATTATCAGGCAGTAATCCTGACACTATTGACAATTTTCTCATCCACTTGGCATCCAGATTCGCGCAACATTTGTAAGTCATGCTCGCTAAATGCGGAATCTTCATTCCAAACAGTAACTTTACGTGCATTCATTGCTTCAATTACCGAGAAACCAATCGTTGGCCGGGTCTCGCGGATAATTGGACGAACGCGATCTAAAATATTCTCAGGGATTCCCCAGTCGTAGGCGGGTAATAGCAAATAATGGTCAATCGGATACAACCATTGTGCTACGCGATCAGCAACCGGGTATTCCTCATCTTTCTTTGAAGTTTCTTTGAGTTGTTTTTTATAAAGACTAACAGTCTCTTGTTTTGGATTACCTTGCTCATCAAACCATGCCGCTTTTTCCAATGAATCGGTCTCATTCGAGCTAAGCAGCCAAAGCAGGCAACCTAAAATCTCCTCGGGTAAGCTGTTTTCCCTTTCTTGACCGGAAGGATCAGAGTTTGCCAACTTTACCAAATCTTCAAATTTAAGTGCAGGGTCCAATTGGTTTTTTTCGATGCTGGCTGCTCCAAACCAGAATAGGAACATTTTTGGGGTGATGTTAAGGGTGGACTTTATCAGGTCTCGGTACCATTCCCAAGTATTGATTCCCTGATGATCCTGTTCGCCAATTTCGGTTTTGCTGTATGGGCGCGGGGTTTTCCACTTCGCTGTTGCGCCTTTACCCCATGTGAGAGATTTAGAAAAGGTCTGCCCACTGACTGCCATATGTAAATTAGCCGTAAAGTCGAGCGAGCGCCGCTGTTGGACTAATTGCAAAACCTTTTTCAAGAAGGAAAGATCCCAATAGTCACCGCCTGGCTGTAAAGGAGGGAAGACCGGAATAAGCTCGTTTTGCTCTGCAATGCGCACAAATGGCAGGTATCGGTCTAAGAACCGTTCAACCAAATCTCCCTGAGACCAGGTGCCTTCCTCCCAAGACGACTTTACGTTGGGGCTTTTGAAGAAAACCACGTATTTAGCCCCCCAGCGCGCATAAGCCGAAAGAAGCACCGTCAAGTCATCAGGTTTGGTATCGTCATTGATCCGCATGTCAAAGTCAATAATGGGTTGAATACCACCCTGAACCAAACCGGATATAAATTCTTCTGGTATTGCCTGGGTGGTTGAGCTTTTTATGACGAGCCAGCCGGCATTAAGCGCTTGCAGCTCTGGCAACCAAAGATTGAGATCCCGGACCTGGTAGTGGTTGACATCTTGAAAGTAATGAAATCCCAGTCGTTTGTTCATGGCTTTTCCTATGGTTAATTGCAAATTCAGCTATGATGATGCAAGATATATGCCATAAATCGTCATATTATTATGCTATAATGTCGCGGATGATTCTGATCATTGGTAGTACTGGCTTTATAGGAATGGAATTGCTCAATCAGTGTTTAGAAAGTGACCGTCCTATTCGGTTATTGATTCATCCCGAAGAACCTACGCTGAAACTTCCCAAAAGCGTCCAATTTGACGCTGCCATTTGCGCGTTTTCGGATGAACGGGAGTTGAAAGCTGTTCTACAGGATGTTGATGTGGTTTACTTCATTTCCTTAGCGGATCAAAGCACCGCAGACATAGATCTACAACAAATCGAGGTTAGAGAGCTCGAAAGTTTTGTACAAGCCTCAAAGGTGGCTGGAGTAGAAAGGTTTATTTATTTGAGCCATTTGGGCGCAGATCGCGCCTCGGCTTTTGATTTATTGAAAGCCAAGGGAATCGCGGAGCACATCATTATAGAATCTGGCATCCCATATACCATTATTCGCAGCAGCATTGTTTATGGTAAAGGAGATGTATTTTCAGAAAATTTAGCTCGCTGGATCCGCTATTTTCCTGGTCGCGTTCCTATCCCTGGTGATGGTAATGTTAACTTACAACCTTTATGGGTGCGGGACCTGGTGACCTGTATGTTGTGGGCATTGGATATGCCATCTAGCGAAAATAACATCATCGAAATCGGCGGACCAGAATACTTCACTTTGTTGGAAATCCTCCAACTTATAGCTCAAAAACTGCGAAAGAAGCGCAGTTTTTTTGCTGTGAATACGAACCAATTGCAACGTTGGCTGCGTTTATTGCGCAGCTTGCATCATGACTTCCCCCGCACGGCTTATTGGATGGATTACTTTATTGAAAACCAAATTTGCGCATTAGATTCAATCCCACGCATATTTGGTATAAATCCTGCAAGATTCCATCAGAATATTAATTACTTAATTCCGCAGACAAAAGGATTATAAAGAATAATTATGAAGATTTGCATTCATGGTCATTTTTATCAACCCCCGCGGGAAGACCCCTTTTCAAACTATATTCCGGACGAAACTGGCGCAGAACCATTCAAGAACTGGAATGAGCGCATCCTTTTTGAGTGTTATGAGCCAAACGCAAAAGCGAAAAACTTTGAGAAACTCAGTTTCAACGTTGGCCCCACTTTGTTTAATTGGTTAGCTGACTTTGGTCCTGAAGTGAGCAGGATGATCATCGAGCAGGAGCAGGAGAATCATCGTCGCTTTGGTGTTGGGAATGGGATGGCACAGGGGTATAACCATCTCATCATGCCTTTAGCTTCCCTTAATGATAAAATCACCCAAGTGCGCTGGGGGATAGAGGATTTTAATTACCGTTTTGGTCATCAACCAATGGGAGTTTGGCTACCCGAAACAGCGGTGGATCTGGAAACCCTGTGCGTCCTCTCCGATAATGGGATTAAATTTACGATTTTAGCCCCTTGGCAAGTGATCCCTGAAAAGCCAAGCCGAGGTCCTTTTCTGATAGATTTGCCTGGCGGGCGGGAGCCGTTTATCGTATTTACTTATGATCAGGAGTTGAGCACTCAGGTTAGTTTTAATCCAAGTGCAACAGTCAATGGTGACCTCTTTTTAGATAATCTCCTCCGCACGCGCCCAGATAACCCCGATGAATTGGTGCTGATCGCTAGCGATGGTGAGCTTTATGGGCATCACCAAACTTTCCGGGATCATTTCCTTTCGTATCTCATGGATGGTGCCGGCACGCGGAGGAACATTGAATGGACTTATCCGGCGAAGTGGCTGCAAGAGCATGATGTAACTACCAAAGCTCAGCTGGAAGAAAATTCTTCATGGTCCTGCATGCACGGTGTAGATCGATGGAAGCAAGCTTGTGGATGCACTCCGAACGCTGCTTGGAAGGCGGCGTTGAGAGAAGCCCTCAATCAGACTGCAGCAATGTTGGATGCCCTTTATGTGCAGTTCCTCTCACATATTTTTCCTGACCCATGGGAACTGCGGCATCGTTACATCGAGGTACTTTGGGGCAAGCGCACACTACAAGGCTTATGTCACCAGCTTTCAGGGAGCACGCTCACGCCTACGGAATTGAATACCATTCAAGATCTGCTCTCGGCGCAATACGAACGGCAGCGAATGTTCACCTCTTGCGGGTTTTTCCATGATGAGCTTTACCGCTTGGAACCGCAAAACAATATCGCTTATGCAGCCAAAGCTGTATTTCTAACCGAGCGCGCAACTGGCGCTAAGCTCAGACCAGTTGTTACTGATTTGCTCAAGCAGGTGCAAAGCGAAAGGACAAGCCTGAGGGGCGATACCGTTTTCTCTCAGACGCTGATGCGCGCTCAGGCTGAAAAAGCGGCTTAATCCAGCGCTGCTTGGAGTTTATCGAGCCGGAATTCGGATTGCGTAAAAGCTTTTTGCAGCGCATCGAAAATTGGCTCTACACGCAAGATAGCTTCAACTTGTTCAACCGAAGAAATGCTTGGATCAGATGCATAACGTAAAATCGTGGCAATGTGCATATACCAAAGCATGGACTCAAATTTCTCTTTGTTGAACCAGAATACCTGGTTATATTTGTTTAATTCCAGATATTCTTTGAATTGCTCATCCTGCAGCCACTGCTCTAGTAGCTCGCTTGGAGTCAAATCTTTTTCGGTTAGCCAGGTAGTGTTAATCAACATCCATTTAATGGCTTGGCAGGCTTTATACGCTTCGTAATCACCAAAACCTAAACCCTTTAGAGTTTCTGTGACCAATCGCGAAGTTGGTTCTTCATCTAAGAAGCGTCGCGCGGTTTGCGTGTTCTCAGGTTCATTAGCAGGACCAGTCAAGTTGCTGAGGAAATTCCAGATAAGGAGTACAAATTTAGCCCGCGGGTCGATTTCTTGTAAAGCTTTGCTAAGTTTGGGTGCGATCTTCTTACCGGAAAGTCCTAATTTTTTATCTAAGTTTTCTAAGTCAGGAATTTGCCTCAGGCATTTTTCAATTTGTTTGCCCGCAGCTTCTATATCGACACCAGAAGCAAGCCCTTGGCGTTGCATAGCATAGCTAGCCTGACGCATCAGGTCTAAATTAACGCGAAGCAAGCTCTCGAGTGAGGCTGGGTTTTCACTATCTTGCGCTAACTCAATCAAGTTATTCAAGTTATTGGGGTTGATGACTTGCCCAAGTGGCTGCAACACTGGTCCAAGCACGATTTCCCGTCTGGCGACATCTAAGTTAGAAACTCCTCTGCCATTGAGGTGTGCATTCAGTTCCTCATATTCCCGCCCGCTCACAAGCCGAAAATCCATGAATACGTGATGCTTATAAGCGTCAAGAGCAAAGAACATCCCATGTTCGCGAATATCCTGCACCGAGCGGATATATTCGAGTTTTTCGATGTAGTCTCTAAATGTCACAAAAGTGTTGGAATCACCGCCGAGTTGGAGCGCGTCGGCTAATTCACTTGTCTCCAGATGGGCATTCTCAGAACCTTTCACTAAATAAGGCACCGAGGTTTTAATCCAACCCGAGGTGGAGCCATAGCGGTTGTGGTAAACCACTAAAGCCGCTTGACCGCCCTCGGTATTACTGTAAGCAAAAACGTTCTCATCCACACTTCCTGAAGGCGTATAGAAGTCGTACAGTCTGAAGTTATCCACGTTGGCAAAAACGCGCCGGCGGTGAACAAGAGGGAAAACGTCGGTTTCGTGCCGATGGATGAGATAATAATCTGGGGTTTCATCCCAATAGGGGCGGTAATATTCCATGCCATATTTCTCGGCATAACCCTCGATTTGTCCATGCCCAAACATCGGTAACCCTGGCATGGTGATCATCACGGTACAAATACCAAAGTATTTATCACCTTTGCCAAATTGTTCTACCGCAGTTTTTTCATCTGGATTATTCATAAAGTTAACGTAGCGCTTGAGAATTTGCGGGTCGTAAACCAATGTATTTTTAATTAGCTGGCGATATTTATCGTTTTCTTCGTTGCGCAGCATGTTCATAAACGCACTGTTATACACGCGATGCATTCCTAAGGTGCGGACAAAATAGCCTTCCATCAGCCAGAAAGCTTCTGCCAGCAAGAGTGTATCCGGAACCTCCTTAGCTACCCGTTCGACCACTTCGCGCCAAAATTCGTTAGGCATGGCACGGTCAAATTCCTCTTTGGTCATAGCATGCTCAGCACGCGATGGAATGTCGCCTCCAGTGCCCGGCTGCGGGAACCATAGGCGCTGGTAATGCTTTTTTGTCAGCGTCATGGCTGCATCGAAGCGAATGATGGGGAATTTGCGTGCTACCGAAAGAATGGTTTGGATGACAGCTTCGCGTACTTCTGGGTTGAGGTAATTGAGTTGAGCCGTGTCATTCCAAGGCATACTGGTGCCGTCATTTCCGTGATAGATGAAGCGCGTATCGCCATTGCGGTGGTCATAGCGCTTGAAGACGACGGCAGCATCGCTTCGGGTGTAATAGTGGTCTTCGATGTTAATGCTGATATCTGGGTTTTGGGAGAGATCTGGTCCGTTGAAAGTGTAATTTGGAAATGGGCTGTAACTCTGACCGATAAACCAGTCTGGGTGCTCATAAACCCAATCTGAGTCAATGCCCATGTGATTGGGAACCATATCACTCGCTAAGCGAATCCCGCGCTGGCTGGCACGTTGGCTGAGGTTTTGATAAGCGGCTTCCCCGCCTAAGCGCTCGGCGATTTGGTAGCGCGCCAGCGAATAGGCTGAGGAGACTGCATCCGGATTGCCGCACATTTGTTTGATTCGGCGGGAAGCCTCGCTGCGTTCCCATAAACCAATCAGCCACAAGCCTGTGAAGCCCCAACGCGCTAACTGATCTAAAGTTTCATCTGGTACTTGATCGAGACGCTCAATTGGGCGTTGATACTGTTTTGAAAGCTGATTGAGCCACACAAAAGTGTTTTTGGCAATCATCACTACCCTTGGCATCCAATCGCTATCCGGGCTGAAGCGCTCTACTTCAAGATCCTGGCTTGCATAGTCCGGCACCAGCGTAGGCCCAGGGCCGGCAAAGATAGCGCGCTCTTCCTCCTTAATCAAATCAAGGCTGCCAAGCAGGCGGTAAAGGAATTTACCTAAGTATTTCGCCCAATGTTGGCGGATGTACTCTAACTGACCGCTCAAGGATTGCGGCACAACGATGGCAGGCGTGCGCAACATTGTGACAAGGTCCTGATTCTCAGGACCAAAGAAAGGTTGCTGCTTAAAGAACACTTTGATGCCATCAATGATTTGATCGTAAGCAGTGGTTTTTTGGAGCTTACTGTCGTCGAAAAGCTCAGAATAAGGTTCAGCTGCTGGGTTAGCGTTAGTTAACCAGAGCATCAACAATTCTTCGAGTGCTAACTGATAGTGTGAAACGCCCTCTGTTTCGCCAGCGAGATAATCTTTTAAACTTATCTTGCCCTGATAAACTTCCACAGGTGGAAACTCGTTCAAAAAAGATTCCAAAGTGGATTCAACCTTTTCCTTACCTAATTTAGAGATCAGCTCAGTATAGAGTGCTTCGCGAATGTCCTTTCCATATTCCTGATAGTATTGCGAAACGATAAGATGAAAAATCTCGTCAATCAATCCTAAAGCGTTAATTTGCCCTGGGGAAACAAAGCCTTTGTCTCCCGGTTTTTTCTGAGCATTAATTTGCGCAGCAAATTGGCGCGCAGCCTGAAAATTGGCAAAAATGACATTACCGTTTAGTGAGAATAAGACCTGGTCGAACTGATACTTATCGCGGCTTGCACGGGAAACATGGAACTCCATCATGAGGGCTCTCCTTAATTATGCTGGTTGTGACTCTGCAATGGTGTTCAATAGTACCCAACAGGTTCTACAGCCAATGGATATATTATCCAGTGGTTTTTGTTTCCTTAGGGTGCTCTTGAACACCGGCACTGTGAGAATTTTATCATTCTTGTCTGAGAATGTGGGTGAAAATATTCGAGCCTGATCCGCCGATGTTTTGTGCCATCCCATAGCGGTTGCGCTGGACTTGGGTAGCACCTGCCTCTCCACGTAATTGCAAGGTGACTTCGACAAGTTGGTAAATACCAGTCGCACCAACGGGGTGACCACGCGCTTTTAATCCTCCCATGGTCGCCACGGGGATTTCTCCATCAATCTTTATTTTTTCTTCCAACGCCATGCGAGGACCCTGACCAGGCTCACAAAAGCCGCAAGATTCTAAGGCTAAAGCTGCCATAATTGAAAAAGCATCGTGATATTCGAATACGCCGATATCCTTGGGGCTAATGCCGGCTTGGGCATACGCTTTGCGAGCGGATTCCCGTGCAGCGAAAAGCTGCATGGGGTTTGCGCGATGTTGAATTGAGATGGTATCCGTTGCTGCTGCAGATGCAGCTACGCTTACAGAGCGGTGCTTCCCATTTGGGCGGGAACTGGTAATAAAAATCGCTGCTGCACCATCGCACACTGGGGAAGCATCCAGCAAATTGATCGGGTCGCAGACCATGCCGGCACGTTCAAAATCTGCTGCACTAATCTTGTTGTGAAAGCGCGCATTGGGGTTGTGCACCGCATTTGCATGGGCATTAATCGAAAAACCGGAGAAATCCCGCGCTTCCCAGCCATATTCAAATATATAGCGGCGCATCAATAATGCATTTAGCGCCACAAAAGAGACACCAAAATCGCCTTCAAGTTCAGCATCAGAGGCAGTCACCAAGCTGGCAGTTATTTCATTGATGGGCGAATCGGTCATTTTCTCTACACCTATGATTAGCGCAGAGGATAGCTCTCCTGACCCTACAGCCATCAGACCAGCCCGAAAAGCAGCAGCTCCAGAACCGCAGGCGGACTCGACGCTCAGGCTTTCCTTGTGGTGCGCACCGATCCAATCAGCAATAAGTGCACCTAACTGCAACTGCTTATTAGCTGTGCCGGACATCATGTTTCCAATAAAGATGCCCTCCGGGTAACCCAACTCGGCATCTTCAATAGCCATGAGCGCAGCATCTCCAGCTAATTCCTTAAGAGATTTCTCCCAATTTTCTCTAACCGGGGTTTGACCAACCCCAGCGATATATACTTTTTCCATACAATTTCCTTATTCCTCTCAGGTTTCAATTTATTCTATTGCTAAACTCTCTAAAAAACTCTCAAACTTTGTGCGCTTGTAGGTATAATCTCAGAAAATGACCTAAAGGAGCCTAAAATGGCGATCTTTGATATCAGTATAGGCATCGACGAAAGCTTGCCGCTCTGGCCGGGGGACCCAGAATTAAGGCTACATTGGGCAGCGAACATCGAACAGGGCGATTCGGTAAACCTCACTGAACTTTCTATGAGTATCCAT
Source organism: Anaerolineaceae bacterium (assembly GCA_040371255.1). Classification (GTDB taxonomy): domain Bacteria; phylum Chloroflexota; class Anaerolineae; order Anaerolineales; family Anaerolineaceae; genus Mesolinea. The sequence goes on from BAABOD010000011.1 coordinate 18,194, forward strand.
ACCGGTACGCATATCGACGCACCGTTGCATTTTTTACCTAAAGGTAAACCGATTGATAGTTTGAGCTTGAATGTTTTCGTGGGGGAAGCTCAGGTTGTAGCGATCCCGCCAGATGTGAATTTGATTACTGTTGATATTTTGCAAGATGTATGCGAAATTAATGCAGCCCGGATCCTTTTTAAGACTAAAAATTCGCAGCTTTGGGGTACTTCTAAATTTCAGCAGGATTATGTCGCCTTAGAAGCCAGCGCAGCCCAGTGGCTGGTGGATCAGGGTGTACAGCTGGTCGGGATAGATTATCTTTCCATCGCGCCTTTCAAAGACCCAGCCCCAACGCACGAGATTCTGTTGAGTAATGATGTAGTCATCGTTGAGAGCTTGGATTTGCGTTCGGTTGAACCTGGATTATATACTTTGATTTGCCTACCACTTAAACTAGTGGGCAGAGAAGCTGCACCCGCCCGGGCGATCCTCATGAGCCCTAGCCCTGAAAAATAAGCAGAATTGCGTATAAATTAACCGATTAGCTTTCTATAATCGGCATCGTTATGAGGTGAAAAGCCAAGGTTTCCACATCGCGTGCCTTTTTAGAATCTCCTAACTGCTCAACAATTTCTTCGATGTGGGAGCGGATAATAGGGTCGTCCTGCAAATATTGATAGGGATCTATTTCCCCGGAGAATATCTCTTCTAATCCCATCCGGGTATATAGCTCACTGACCATCCCATAGCTCCATTGATCCGAAATCCTCAGTTCATCTGCCAAGTCTCGCCTGCCGATGGAGAAGATAATCGCCAGGCGAGCAATCTCTTCTTGCCGGGTAGTTAATCCAGAAAAAGTTCTGCCACGCAAAATCATCTTGTTGGGTGGTAAGGCAATATCATTTTGGTAGAAAGCTTCTTCAGCGCCTGGGGTGAGCACAAAATTCCCCTCGGAGGCAAAAGTTAGCGCCCATGCTAATGAAGTTGAAATCTCTTGTTTGAGCAGATAGCCATTGAGAAGGTTTGGATCAGTTTTTCTGAGCAAGCGAAAGTTGGTATCTGAAGCAATGAATATCACTTTGGGATGGTTGGCTATTTGGGTTAGCTCATCAAGTTGTTGGCTATATCGAGCCCAGTCCTGGTTTGTATCCAAGTCTACCAAGAGCAAATCTGGCTTTGGGAGCATCGGTTTAATCGATCTGGTGAGGTTATCATGCAGCGTGAGTTCAGCAATCACACGCGTGCGCCAATCGCGAACGAGGAGCAAACACATCCAGTTCTGTGAATAAATATCGTCACTTACTATAGATACTAAAATATCTTTGGACATCATTCCTCTCTAGTAATTATCCATCAAATTTCAGGCGTACTTTCTTCAGGTATTATAATTACAAACACTTATTTTTTTATTGAAACGTCCTATGAGGTGAAAAATGACACAAAGGGTAGCGGTCTTGACAAGTGGCGGTGATGCCCCTGGTATGAATGCAGCCATCCGAGCAGTGGTTCGTTGTGGTGTGAGCAAAGGTTGGCAGATGTATGGCGTCTTGCACGGGTATCAAGGTCTTATTTCTGGTAATATCAATCAAATGACCACACGCGATGTGGGTGGGATTATCCAGCGTGGCGGTACGATACTGGGGAGCGCACGCTGCCCAGAATTTATGACGGTCGAAGGCAGAAAACTCGCAATTCGAAATCTAAATCAGGCTGGGATCGATGTATTAGTTGTTATCGGGGGTAATGGTTCCCAAACTGGTAATTATGAATTGCATCGGTTAGGCTTCCCTGTGGTTGGGATTGCTTCGACTATTGATAACGACCTTTCTGGTTCGGATATGACCATTGGCGTGGATACAGCCTTGAATATTGCTCTAGAAGCTATCGACCGCCTAAAAGTGACAGCTTCTTCCCACCAGCGGGCATTTATCGTCGAAGTGATGGGGCGTAAGTGCGGTTATTTAGCTCTTATGGCTGGCATTGCCGGCGGTGCTGAAGCCATCACTCTGCCAGAGGTACCGACTAATCCCGAAGAAGTTGCCCAAACCTTACAGCTTGCTTATGAGCATGGCAAATCCCATGCCATTGTGGTTGCCGCCGAAGGCGCCGATTACAACGCTGCTGCTCTGACGGAATTTTTTGTCAGCAACAAAGAACGTTTAGGATTTAGTGTGCGTTCGACTATCCTGGGACATGTACAACGCGGCGGCAATCCCAGTGCATACGACCGCACGCTGGCAAGCCGCTTTGGATGTGAGGCTGTTGAAGCCATCGATCGGCAAGAATTTGGCGTCTTGGTAGGTCAAATGCACGGGAAAATTGCAACTACACCCTTAGAAGAAGTGGTTAATACCAAGAAAGAACTCGATTTGGAAATGGTGAAATTGGCTAAGCTTTTGGATTAACCTACTTCATGCGTAAGTAAGCTTCCATAAAGTTATCTAGATCACCATCAAGAACAGCTTGCGTGTTAGACGTCTCGTAATCGGTACGGTGATCCTTAACCATTTGATATGGGTGCAATACATAAGACCGAATTTGGCTGCCCCATTCCACCTTTTTAAATTCGCCTTTGAGCTCCGATACCATTTCCTCCCGGGCTTGCATTTGTAGTTCAAAGAGACGGGAACGTAAAACCTTGAGCGCATTCTCCCGGTTCTGAGTTTGAGAACGCTCATTTTGGCATGTGACGACCAATCCGGTGGGGAGGTGGATAATGCGCACAGCGGTCATGTTCTTTTGAACGTTTTGCCCGCCAGCTCCCGAAGATTTATAGACTTCGATGATGATATCGTCGGGATGAATCACGACTTCTTCGTTATCCTCCAGTTCTGGCAAAACTTCTACCAGAGCAAAGGAGGTATGCCGGCGATGGGCGGCATCAAAAGGGGATAGCCTCACCAGGCGGTGAACACCTTTTTCGGCTTTGAGGTATCCATAAGCCATCTTGCCTTGTATTAAAATGGTTACCGATTTGATACCGGCTTCTTCGCCGCTGCTCCGGTCTAGGATTTCGGTTCTATACCCATGCTGTTCTGCCCAGCGCAGATACATTCGTTCTAACATCTCCGCCCAATCTTGGGCTTCAGTCCCTCCAGCCCCGGCGTGGATGGCTAAAATTGCATTTCCCTTGTCGTACTTGCCAGAGAATAGCAGCTCAGTTTCTTTTTGCGCCAAGATTTGCTCAAGTATTTTAACTTGGCTTTCAATCTCCGCAGTTAAGGAGCCGTCATCCAGTTCAATTAATGATTTTAGCTCGTTTATATCGGAAGTGAGTTTGTGCCACTCATCGATTGTGCTGTTCAGTTCCGCGATGGACTTCATAACCTTTTGAGCAGCTTCTGGGGAATCCCAAAATCCTGGTGCTTCTGCTTGTTGTTGCAGGTCTTGTAGTTCTTGCTCTTTTACGGCTAAGTCAAAGATGCTCCTGAAGTGCATGGCTTTGAGTCTCTAAGGCTTCGATGCGGTCAGATAAATCAGACATTTTTTACTCCAAAATTAGCGTTCTAGGATGCCATCTACAAAGGCATTGCGGTCAAAAAGCTGCAAGTCATCCATTCCTTCGCCTAATCCAGCGTAAAGGATCGGGAGATTGAGCTGGTGTTTGATTGCAAAAGCCATCCCACCTTTGGCAGAGCTATCTAGTTTTGCCAGGATGGCACCATTTAGGTCTACAGCTTGCTGGAATGCCTTGGCTTGCTGGAGAGCATTTTGCCCCGTGGTGGCATCTAAAACGATCCATGAATGGTGGGGGGCGCCTGGCAGAGCTTTGCCAGCCACACGATAAACTTTCTTGATTTCTTCCATCAAGTTATAGCGCGTGTGCAACCTGCCAGCTGTGTCGATCAATACCACGTCCATCCGCCGCGCAATCGCTGACTTAATGCCATCGTATGTTACCGCGCCGGGGTCACTATTGGGCGTGGAAGTAATAATAGGAACATCAACACGTTCGCTCCAAATCTCTAACTGATCGGCGGCTGCTGCCCTAAATGTATCCCCTGCAACCAGGAGGACTTTTTTCCCCATCTTTTTGTAACGAGCAGCCAGCTTTGCAATCGAGGTGGTTTTTCCAGAACCGTTGACACCCGCAATCATGATGACGGTAGGCTGTGCAGAAAGATCTGGTTCTTCTGGCTGATCTAAAAGATTAATTAATTCTTCTTTTACGAGTTGATAAAGTTGTTCGGTGCGCGTAAGCCCTTGCTTCCGCACTTTTTCCATGCAGTTCTCGATGATGCTGGATGTTGTTTCCACGCCTAAGTCAGCTTGGATCAGCAAGGCTTCTAGCTCATCCCAGGAATCCTCATTAATCTCGGTGGTACCGAAGAAGTTCGCAATGCGCCCAAAGGTTACATTGCGCGTTTTGGTCAGGCTTTCGTGCCATTTATCAAAGATATTTGTCATAGGGCTTGTATTATAACGGAATGTTCGCCAAGACGGTTAACCGAATAATGTTAAGGCTAATTAGAAATGTCCTCATGCTGGCAATTTAGAAAAGTACTGTTATTATTGCGAGCCCCGATGGGCGAGCCCAGGTGGGGCGAAGCAATCCTCTGCCACGTTAGGAAAGATTGCTTCGTCGGGCAAAGAGCGCCCTCCTCGCAATGAGAGTGGGTGGGGATTGTGACCATGTTTTGTTATCGTTATAAACCTAGCGATTAAAAGACCGATAATCCGGACACTCTAAACGTCCTCTTTCAACCTCGTTCCTTATGTTCACTTCGATTACGCAGTACACTTCGTGTGTCCATTTCATTGTTCCTAATCTCAATAGGACATTATCACTTTGCCCTAATAACGGTTAAAGGAATAAGATTGTAATCACAACTAATAGGACTAGTAGTGAAGTAAATCCTAAAGTTGAACAACCGCAACCTCGCAAAATGCCAGCTCCGAACTTTCTCTGCCTACCGCTTTTAGTTAAAGGAATGCCTGTTTTTCTCGATATTCTCTGTTTGGCTTGCGTGATTCCTAGAGCCCGCTTCCAAGAAAAACCACCTCGGTTTGGCATTGCTCTCCCAATCTTAACTTATTGCTAATTATTATCAAACGTTTTTTCAGCACTCGCGAGCTGACCACAGCCGGCTTGGATCTCAACACCGCGCCGTAATCGTATTGTTACAGGGATTCCATGTTCTTCGAGGGTAGCGGAAAATGCGTGCACTTTAGTTTTCGGGGATCCTTGTAGTGGGTATTTTTTACTGGGGTTAAGTGCAATTAGATTGACATGACAAAGCATGCCTTTTAACAAACTGCTTAAGCCAAGTGCTGCCTCATGCGAATCGTTTACGCCATCGATGAGTGCATATTCAAATGAAATCCTGCGGTGAGTTTTCTCAGTATAGGCTTTGCAGGCGGGGATAAGCTTGCTCAGCGGGAACATGCGATTGGCTGGTACGAGTTGACTGCGCAAGGAGTCATCGGCTGTATGCAAGCTCACGGCTAAGTTGACTTGCAGGTTCTCCTTGGTGAATTGTTCAATCTTGGGAATAATCCCAACCGTACTGATGGTGATGCGCCGAGCCCCGAAGTTCAGCCCTCGAGGATCCATCAATCGCTGAATCGAATCCATCATAGCTTCGTAATTCAAAAAGGGTTCACCCATACCCATATAGACAATGTTGGTTAGGTTTTGGTCTTCAGCCTTTAACTTACGCATGAAATGCAGAACCTGGGCTAAGATTTCCCCTGAACTTAGGTTTCTGATAAAGCCCATTTGCCCCGTGGCACAGAAAACGCAGCCCATTGGGCAGCCAATTTGAGTGGAGATGCACAGGGAGTTGCGTCGCTCATAACGCATCAGAACCGTCTCAATGCTGAGGTTATCGGGTAGTGTAAACAAAACTTTTTCGGTTAAGCCGTCTTTAGAAAGCAAAGATTTCTGTACACGCAGAGGGTCGATGATAAATTGTGCGGATAAACTGTCGCGTAAGTCTTTGGGGATGTTTGAGAACTGCGCAAAATCGGCAAAGTAGTGAGTGTATAGCCCTTCCCAAAGCTGCTGAGTCCGGAAAGCCGGTTGGTCTAGCTCAGCAAGGGCGGCTGCTAACGCCTCAAAATCGAGATCGTAAATAAGGCGTTTAGCCATAAACGAGCTCGGTTAAGTCTTTTGCAATTAAATCGGGTTGTGGCTGCCAACTGCGCGCTTTACTTTCATCCGTCACACCAGAAAGCACAAGCCCTGCCAGACAGCCAGCTTTTTGCGCGCCGGCGATATCGGTCTCTAAGCGATCCCCAATTGCCATAATCTCAAGCGGAGCAAATCCTAAAGTTTGAAAGGCGAGTTCGTACATTGGCGTCTGTGGCTTGCCAATCAAAAGGGGCTGCATCTCCGCTGCAGTAGCAATCGCTGCAACACAGGCACCTGCTCCGGGAAAGAGCCCTTGGGGGGTGGGGAAGGTGGCGTCCATATTTGTGGCGATAAAATCAGCTCCCTGACGGATTTGCGTAGCGGCATTGCTTATTTTCTCATAGGTGAGGTTGGTATCCATAGCCACTAAAACAACTTGCGCTGAATCCCTTTCGGCATCATCGCATACCTGAAAACCGTGCTCACGGATAATGTCTTTGAGCGAAGCAGAACCTACCACATAAACCTTGCTATTCGTCGGGTAGTGTTGTTGTAAATACTTAGCCGCCGCCATGGCGGAGGTGATGATCTGCTCTGGTTCAACTTGAACGCCAAACGAAGCAATTTTTTGTTGATACTCTTCGATAGACTTTGTTGCATTGTTAGTTGCAAAAACGACTTTTAAACCTAAATCGGAGATGCCTTTGAAAACATAAGGCAAATCTCCGATTGGTTTACTATCTTTCCAGAGGACCCCATCCATATCCAAGATTAATCCCTTAAGCTCAGGGAATTTATCTGTCAGCATAGATCCTCCAGTATATTTTTGCTCTTCTTAATCTTTTTCCGGTGGCCGCAGCACTTTATCCACGATACCGTATTCAGCTGCTTGATCTGCAGTCATATAAAAGTCTCGGTCTGTATCTCGGCTGATGACCTCAATGGGTTGACCTGTAGCTTCAGCTAAGAAAGAGTTGAGCTCATCTTTCAGCCGTAGAATTTCTTTCGCCATAATTTGAATATCCGTAGCTTGACCTTCGGCTCCACCTAAAGGTTGATGTAAGTGAATGGTCGCATGCGGTAAAGCGTAACGCTGCCCTTTGGTGCCGCCAGCTAAGAGGACTGTTCCAAAGCTAGCCGTTACGCCTACGGCAACCGTACTAATCTTATTCGGGATCATTTGCATCGTATCTAAAATAGCCAGCCCTGCGTAAATCGACCCGCCAGGTGAATTGATATACATCTGTATGGCTTTATCTGGGTCTTCTCGGCTGAGATAGAGCAATTGAGCAACGACCAAATTAGCGACCTGATCGTTTATCGCTGTCCCCACAAAAATGATGCGTTCCTTCAGCAGCAATGAGTAGATATCATACGCCCGCTCACCAGCTCCGGTAGCTTCAACAACCATGGGAATAACGGATTTAAATGTGTCTTTATCCATAATTTTCTTTTCTCCGTAATGTTTCTCAGAAGCTTACCTTAGTGTTGTAAGAGAAATATCAAAATCTATATACAAATTATGCTTCGCTTTCAGGTTCTGTTTCTTCTTCTGCAGCTGGTTCACTTTCTTGTTCTGTTTGGATTTCTTCCGCGCTCACTTCTGAGTGGTTGGATTGTTCCTCCCGTTCTTCTGATTGAAGAGATTCAGGCGCTGCGATCCGGCGCAACTGTAGACGGATGGCTTCCTCGAGCGCTTGCTCCGTGGCAAGAATAGAAACAGCTTGAGTAAATTTTCTTTCGCCTAAGCTGCGCTGTACCTCTTCCAGTTCACCCGAGCGTATTAGTTCAGTAAGAACATTGCTAATTTGTCTCTCCAGTTCTTCCTTACTTATTTGAATATCGTATTTCTTTTCGATTGCTTGCTTAATTAGAGAGCGCTCTAAGCGGTCGATGGCAGAGGGGCGTACTTCCTTCTTGATAAAATCTTCTTTATCGAGCTTCCGCAGCTTCAGATATAAATCGAGATTCATCTGTTGATGAGAAAGTTCATGCTCCAGATCATCCAAGACGTTCTCTTCTTCTTTGGAGAGTACCTGAGGGGGGTACTTAATTGTTGATTTTTCCCGAATCCGATCAATCAATCCATTGTAGTAATTCTCATCATATTCTGCTTTTGCGCTTGCTTGCATGCTATTGCGAATGTAATCTTCTATCTCTTCACGGGAATTAAAGTCCCCCATCTTCTGTAAGAAATCTTCATCAACTTCTGGTAATTCCAACCCTTTCACCGATTGGACTTTCACTTTGAAAATGACACGCTTACCGACCAGGTCCCCATCTGGAGTATCATCGGAGAACTCATGCTCAATGTCGAGCTCGTCGCCAGCGTTGACGCCAATCAATTGCCGCGCAAACCCCTTAAAAGGCCACTCGGTTTCATTCTGTTCTTTTTCCGTAGGAATGAAAACTTGTTGGGGGGTGGATTGAATAAGTTCTGCTTCTTCTCCTTCTTGGGCTTGGGCATTCACAGCGCTCAGCGTGAAAAAAACTAAATCGCCTTCTTTCGCTGGAGTATCAAGCGGAATAATGGTGCTTGCGTTGCGTCGCGCTGCGAGAAGAGTTCCTTGGACATCTTCCTCGGCGATTGTTGGTGGTTCATAAGGCTCCTTGAGGTCATCTAAATTGCCAAGTTCCACAGTCGGTTCGAGTGGAATGGTGAAAAAGAAAATTACAGAATCTTCAATTTTTACATCATCTAAGGCGCCCGGTCCAGAAGGTTTGATACCTGCTTCCTTGACGACTTCGGGATAAAACCTATCCACCATCAAGTCTATAGCGTTATTCATTATGGTTTCCTCACCCACATAGTTCACAACCATGTTATAGGGCGCTTTGCCAGGACGGAAACCAGGAATTCGGGTTTCCTTTGCTAATTGACGAGCTGCTTTTCGCTCATAGGTTTCTAAAACCTCCGTATCAAACTCAACGGTTACTTTTGCCTGATGGTCTTCGGTAAAATCGGTTTGAATCTTCAAAATATGCCTCTCAACAATCAATTTTTAAGTAAATGCTGTGGGGAAAGAGAGGCTCGAACTCTCACGCGTTGCCGCACATGATCCTAAGTCATGCCTGTCTGCCAATTCCAGCATTTCCCCTGGGGAATCAAATTATAAACAAGTCGGATATTCCCGTCAAACAAATTCTGAAAAGCAGCACTTTTGGTAATAGTTTCATATTTTCATAGATTAGACAAAAAAGATTACAGAATTATAGAAGGTACTAAAATATCAAAAATTTGTTCATTACTACATATTCATCGGAGGAAAATATGCTTTCACTATTAAATGTCCCTGGCTTTCTTGGAACGAATGCTTCAATGCTCTCAGATATTTCTTTAATTTTGTGTGCCATTTCACTCGTCCTTTTCATCCTGGGTGCGGTCCAAGCGCGCTCGCGCAAATTTCGCCAGCACAAGGTAACTCAAACTGTAGCCATCATTTTGGTCTTCTTGGCGATCGTCTTATTTATGGCGCCAGTTTATACTCAGGATTATGAAGCAGCGGGCACCACGCCCTTCCTTCCGAATGGTTTGGTTGCTCTGCACGCCGGCTTGGGCGGACTCACGCTTTTGTATGGCATTTATGTGACCTTGGTCGGTTATAACGTTTTCCATGCAAAAAATAAGAAGTTGCTTATGCAAATCGCTACCGTGCTTTTTATTATCCTGAACATCAGCGGGATCGTGATTTACCTTAATCTTTATCTCTGAGATTGAACCATTCGTAAAGCTACCCTCTCCTGAAGAGAATTCCTGCCCTCAGGAGAAGTTATTTAAGCAATTTTGCCAGAAGCTATAATAGTTTAAGAATCTTTTTTCCAAAATAGGCTGTTTGCTTATGACTGAACAAATTCGCATTGGCACTTCTGGCTGGGTTTATAAACATTGGCAAGGGGTGTTTTATCCTGCGGACCTGCCGCAAAAGCAGTGGTTTGCGTATTTTGCGCGCTATTTTGACACAGTTGAAATCAACAGCACCTTTTACCATCTCCAAAACCCAAGCGTTTTCGAGCACTGGCGGCAACAAGCTCCAGAAGGCTTCTTATATTCACTCAAAGCCAGCCGTATTATTACACACAACCAGCGGCTCGAAGGCTGCCAGGACACATTGGAAACCTTTTTAAGCCGTACTAGTCTGCTAGGGGAGGCATTAGGTCCTATCCTGTTCCAGCTGCCACCTGGTTTCTCGCTTGATTTTGGTCGGCTCGAAAGCTTCTTGGCTCTCCTGCCCGAGGGGTTTTCGTACGCGATGGAGTTCCGCAACCCCAGCTGGCTGACAGAAAAGATCTTTGCGTTGTTGAAGCGCTTCGGCGTGGCGCTTTGCATTCACGATATGCCCCCGCTGCAGGTGCCGCTGTGCATTACCGCAAAGTTCGTTTATTTGCGCTTTCATGGTGACGTTAACCATGCTGGTGACTACCCACCAGAGACGCTCGCGGTTTGGGCAGAGCGGATGCAAGCCTGGCAGCGCCAGGGACTGGCTGTTTATGCCTACTTCAACAACGATGCCGGTGGGATGGCTGTGCGCAATGCGCACACCCTCAAGCAGCTCCTGAGGCAGGGCAGCTGGCCAGAGCGTTCAAACTTCTAAAAGCGTCTTGTTCCAGGTATCCAGTGGCAGTTGAATACCACCTTTGAGCGTCCATTCCATCAGTACTTGCGGGTCAATGCCAAAAGGTTGCAGCACACTCCCGCCGGCTTTAGCCAGCAATTCCAAATACTTGTGCTGATCCAGCTTGGCGGGGTCCACTTGCCCGCCCAATTCCCAGGCGTAGACGTCCGGCTCACCCTGCATGAACAGGAAGCGCACGCGCTGCCCAGGGCGGATCTGCATGCCGGCAGCTTGCAGCTGGCGTGCAGCGCGCACCGAAGCCGTGGCGCTCTTGTAGGCTTCCAAGGCGTAGCTGACCTTGCCGTTTACCACCAATAGCTCCGGCGGTACCTGGCTTTGCTTCAACCTCTTGACGGCTTGCTCGTACACGTGAAAAGCTGCGTGCAAAGCCTCTGGCAGTTCGGCGCGGGTTTTTGCCTGACCTAGGCAAGTGAGCATTTCGGTTTGCACCTGAGCGATCCAGCGCGGCGTATCCCGCCGGCGGGCTTCCAAGCCGCGCACTTTGATCTCGCCGCTCTGGAAGACGCCGAAATAGCGGTTGGGGATGGGCACACGCGGGTCGGTTTTGGAGGGCAAAAAAGCCACCCAGCGGTAAATGCCATCCAGGGCAATCGCCAGTCCGGTGCGGCTGGAAATCTTGTGCATCACGTCTTCGAAATGCTCTGGTTTGCTGCAGCCCTTTTTCTTCAGCCAAAGGGCATCCACATACATGTGCAGCACTTCGAAGCCTTCTTCCTCGGCGACTTCTTTAGCGCGCAGCAGCACCTCGCGCCCGCCCTTAGTGACTGCCTCGTGTGCTTCGATGCGCCCGTAACGCGCATTTTTGTAGCCCAAAAAGCCAAAGCACACCACCAGCAGCCATTTTAGCGCCGCAGAGCGCGCTTTTAACGTCTTTGCCATGGGATGGTCAGGTGGGTAGAAGCGGGTTTTGGCTTTGAGTGCCACACGCTTCTCGTAGATGGGCTTGAGCGTCAGCGGGACCACGCCCAGCTCTTCGCTGGCTGGTGTGAGCACATCTGGCAGCGGCACTTCCGGGGAAATATTGCCATGAATGATGACTGCTGGGTACATGGAGACGAAATCGATCTCAGCCACGTCGCTGTGCAGCCCCACTTTGGGCTGGTAGATCATCCCGCCGCGATCGGACTGAATCAGCTGCAAACCGCTTTTAAACTCTTCTACCTGGCGCTTTTGATAGGGCACCAGGATGTCTTTTTGCAGTGCGGTGATCACTTGCATAGCTGAGATGCCCTGTCCGGGCGAAACGCGCGCCGCTTTTTCGATGGGCAGGGTGGTAACGCGCGCCATCTCTAATGTGCCGGCTAAGCTGTAATCGGACCACATCATCGCGGATTTGCGGTCAACGTGGCAGCGCCCGAAGAGGTGCGCTTCCTCCGGGCGGAAAATGATATGACCATACGAAAAATAGGTGATTTCTTTCTGCCAGCGCACCGGCCGGCTGAGGTCGCGGTTGAGCGCCAAGGGAATGCCTAACTGTTCCGATTGCCGCAGCAGGAAGGGCAGCAGCCAACTATCTCCCCAATCCGTTACCAAAATATCTGGGTCATAAGCCGAAAGCGCGGCATTGATGGTGTGCAGATAACTACCGTGTTCATCCAGCGGCAGTCTCTGGCTAAAGCGGTCCGAGCGCAGGTTGAGCGCCTGCGCTGCGCTGTGGGTAGGGTCTACGTCGGGCGCAAGCTCCAGAATGCGCAAGGGCGGCAGCGCGGGCATCACATCCCAGCGGCTGTTGAGCGTCTCCAGGGATTGGATGCGGTTTTGGCTGTCGGCTTCCAACTGGCACAGCGCCAAAGGAAAGGCGCCATAGCGCGCGATGTAACGCGTGCTAATGGTTACATCTGCGTCGTACCAAATCAGGGTGGGGAATTGGTCTTCCAGCCGGTGGAAAAGCTCCACCTGGTGGGCAGGCGTGTCCACGTCGATCGCTAGTACGTCAACCGGATCCGCTACAAAGACGTCTTGCTTTTGTTGGCGGGTGAGCTTGGTGACACCTGGCTCTTTACGCAGTGCCTTCCACAGCCGGCGCAGGTCATCAGGCGCGCCGGCAGCGTAAAACGTGACCGGAAAGCGCTGGGTGAAGCAGACACGGCTGTCATCACTTTCGGAGATAAACCACAGCGTCAGGCCGTCTTGCTGGTTGAGGTACAGGTCCAGCAGCCATCCGCGGAAGGTTGGATTGCTCATGGCGCCTCTTCAAACGAGGTGTAGGAGATAGAAATAGCTGGATCGGGTTGCACAACTTGCTGTAGGCTTTCGGCTTTGGGCTGAGGTACTTCCTGGGGGGCTAAGCTTTCCAGCGTTTCGTTGAGCAACTGCAAAAAACGCGCCTCTTTGCCGGAATTAAGCTGCACTTGTGGGTCAGAGGATGCCTCGGCTTGGGCAACCTGCCTTTGCAGAGCCTTGAGCTCTTTGTAGACCTCCAGCAGGATGGCGATCAGGTACATATCCAGCGGGTAAAGGTTGGAGGCATAAGAAGCTTCAGCCAAATGCTGGCGGGAAAGCACCAGCAATTCCTCCAGCAAAAGCTGGTCGTCTTTGCGCAGGGCGCGTTCAAAGCGCTTGAGGGCAGCTTCTTCCTGCAGCCAGGTTTGGGTGATGGATGCAATTGTGCGGCCCATAAAAGCTCCTTTCTATGCAAATAGCGTCGGCTGCAAGCCCTGCTCGGCAGGCAGCGCCGGCGGCTCTTCCCAGTGTACGTCTGAGGATGAGCGCAGCTGGTCTAAAAAGCCAGTGCGTGCGGCAGAAATCTGCGGTACAGGCTTGGCACTCACCACCACGGGGGCGCTCTGGCTAAGCCGCTGCAGGCAAGTCAGACTGCGCGTGAGCAAGCGCTGGCTGTCTTTCAGCTCCACATCTTCATCCAGGAAGGTAGCCAGCAAATCCAGCACAATCAGCGGTTCGTGGGGCGGCGCAGCAGCCACAGCCTCCAGCATGGCTAGCACCTGATAGCAGGTGAAAGCCCGTGAGAGGCGGATATTTGCCATTACAGCGGCTGGGTCGGAGGTGTAGGGGCGGATGGTTTTAGCCACCGCATACATGTTCGAGCGATTGCCGCAATCCAGAATGGTGACGCGCTGCTTGAGCGCTAAGGCAGCCACAAGCTCCAACATTTTCTCTGTGAGCGCGTGCTGCCCAATGACCACCAGCAAGCCGGCGGGTAAGGGGTCCTTAAAGGGAATTAAGCTGAAATCTGCGTCCATATTGATATTATATAGAATATTTGTTCTATGTCAAGAGGCTATAGAACATCTGTACTATTTTACAGCTTGTTTTGTCTGGCTGCAGGGGAGGAGCGTGTGAACGTCACCGGAAAAAGCTGATCCGATTGGTTATAATAATGCGCGAAAAGAGAGACATTTTACAGGTAGATGCATAAAGATGACAACGATTAAAGGTAACGAAAGTGGCACCACGCTGCGCAACCGATTGAGCAAATCGATCGTGCAGGCGCTCCGCCTGCTCATGCAAAAGCAAGAGCCGGACGCAGAAAGCCGCGACTTGGCAGCTTATATTGTCTTGGCATTGGAGAAAATTACCGAGTCTGTCGAAACCACCGCCAGCGCTTGGGAGAAACGCGATTACTGGCTGAAAGCCGATCGCTTCCGCCAGGAATGGGCTTGGTGTGAAGCCAGAAGCCAAGCTTTGGCAGAAGCATTGCGAGCGGATGACTGGGCTGGTGTAGCACAGGAATTAGCGTTCATTGGTCAAGCGCTGCGTGCGGTGGAGGTGAGCGCTAATAACCGCATTGGGAAGCCTTGGGTTGGTGCATGGGAAAAGTTTTCAGAAAGACTTGCGTAGATTTTGAATAACATTTTGACATTTGCTCAGCTCTTACGGTTACAGAATCAATGGGTGAGGCATAAAAACCCGAATTATGGTTTATGGTTATGATAAGTATCATTATCATAAGCTATTGATATCGAGCAAAAAGCGGCTTCTTAGCGAGATTTGGGCTGCTCTAAAGAGGCCTTATTCTAATAGTGGATTTATCGACAGTAAAAATGTGAAGTAACAATATGCAATAGATGACCAGCACCTTGTATGTGCTGAATGTTTTCTACACCAAGATAATTCTTTTACTTGATTTATTAAACTTTGCAATTCAATGCTAACTGACTCTTTTTCATTCGTGAGGTGCGTTTACATCTCTTTATGATCATGTTGAAAATTACTTGCCCCTATAGGATAAGAATATCTGGATAAAGGTATAGTGACAGTAAATCTAAACTTGCAATGAGGAGATATTATATAAGCTATACGCAAGACACCCTAAATAATAGGGTAGAAAATTGTAATACTATAATTTATCAAAACCATTTAGAAAATACGATATAATTTTACCGATGAATGATAACCTCACCATCCAGCAAGCCATCGATCGCTATCTCAATTCTGTGCGGCTCTCACGCAGCGCCAATACTGCCCGCACGTATCGTAACGCGATGCACCTTTTTATTACGGTGCTAACCGTCCACCAGATCGACCCGGAGCAAGAGCCCATTACAAAATTGGGTGAAGAACCAGTTGTTTGGATGACCACGGCGCTTAAAGACTATTCCGCGCATACCGAGCAATGTTACCTCACAGCAATGGTAGGTTTCTATGAATACCTTGCTGGAGAAGACTTGGCGCAAATCAACCTGCCACGGGTACGGCTGCTCATCAAACAGCGGGCACGTAAACCCGGGATTCGCTTACCACAATTCCCCAAATCAGATATTGAAACTGTCCTTGATTATGCTGCTAATCTAAACCAGCAAGAAACCAGTAATGAAATTGAGCACTTGATAAACCTGCGCGATCGTGCTTTTTTGCTCACCTTAGCCGATACTGGCTTGCGTGTCCATGAGGCATGCAACCTACGCCGCGGAGATATTGATTGGCTCGAGGGCCGCGCTGTTATCATTGGCAAGGGCAATCGAGAAGCAGTTTTACGCTTTTCTCGGCGCAGCTTGAGGGCAATCAAGGATTATCTTTCGGCGCGCGCTGAGATGGATGGCAGCAGCTCTAAAGCGCTGAGTTCCCTCCCCGTTTTTGCGCGCCATGATCGCGCCAGCGGAAAAAAGGTCAAACCTATATCCACCACCACTGGACGCGAAATTGTCAACCAACGGGTACGCGAAGCGCTTGGAGAAGAAGCCGTGGGTACCATTACCCCCCATTCCTTCCGGCATTATTTTGTGACTACTATTTTGCTCGCATCAGGTAATCTAAAACTCGCACAAGAACTCGCGCGGCACCAAAATATTGCAGTAACGCAGCGCTATAGCCACTTGAGTGATGAAGAACTTGACCGTAAGTATATGGAAATCTTTGATTAAGGCGCTTCATGGTATGATATTCTCCGATTAAACCAGCGGAGGTATTGAATCTCACACCATGACGGATTATCGCATCAATTCTCACCCCATTCTGCACGATAATTCTCTACCCACCCTCACTTTTTATTGGAATGACCAACCATTTTTAGCCAAGCCTGGCGAAATGATCGCCTCAGCGCTGTATGCTCATGGCATACGCATTTTTGGACATCACCCTAAAGACAATGCCCCTCAAGGCATTTTTTGCGCGAATGGGCAATGTGCACAATGTATGGTAATTGCTGACGGCTTACCGGTTAAAGCCTGTATGACCGCTGTCCGCTCAGATATGCGCATTAAGCCAGCCGATGGGCTGCCTGTGCTGCCAGAGGTGCCCATGCAGGCGTATGCTAGCGCTCCCTTACCTGAATACACGGTGGAAGTGGTGATCATCGGTGGAGGTCCAGCCGGGCTTTCAGCTGCTAAGGAGCTCGGCGAGCAAGGTGTTAGGGTCTTACTTATCGACGATAAGAGCAAATTAGGTGGAAAGTTGGTGCTGCAAACACACCGCTTTTTTGGTTCCAAAGAAGCCGTTTTCGCTGGCACGCGTGGGATTGATATTGCCAAAAAGTTAGAAGAGCAAGTGCACGCCCTGCCAAGCGTGACCGTTTGGATAAGCTCCACAGCGATAGGTATATTTGAAGATCATTCTGTCGGGGTGCTCCGTGAAGGTTCCGAATATGTGTTAGTTCACCCACAGGTTTTGCTCGTGGCTACAGGCGCACGCGAGAAGAGCTTAGCCTTCCCGGGCAACACACTTCCGGGTGTTTATGGCGCTGGCGCTTTTCAGACGCTGGTCAATCGGGACCTGGTGAAGCCCTGTCAGAACCTCTTTATCGTCGGTGGCGGTAATGTAGGCTTGATTGCCGGATACCATGCCATCCAAGCGGGCATTCACGTGGCGGGCTTGGTGGAGGCTGCACCGCAATGCGGCGGTTACAAAGTGCATCAGGATAAATTAGCACGGTCAGGCGTGCCGATTTACACCTCGCATACTGTCTTAGAGGCTATCGGTACAGATCATGTGGAAAAGGTGGTGATCGCTCAGGTTGATGAGCACTTCCAACCTATCCCGGGCACGGAAAAACAGTTCCCTTGCGATACGCTGCTTATCGCGGTTGGGCTGGACCCAGTGAACGAATTTACACGCAAAGCGCAAGAAGTGGGGTTACCGGTCTATGCCGCTGGAGATGCTCATGAGATTGCAGAAGCTTCTGCTGCTATTTTTTCTGGCAAAATCGTTGGTAATCAAATTGCCGAGCGCTTAGGTAAACCGATTGAATCGATCCCCCAAGAATGGTACCGCATCGAAGATATCCTCAAATCCAAACCTGGTAAAACCTTCGCAGAGGTGCCTTATTCTGAAACCAAAGGGGTTTTCCCGGTATTACACTGCACACAGGAAATTCCATGTGACCCTTGCGCTAATATTTGCCCGCGAAATCTAATCCATGTAAATCCAGATGATATTCGTTCTCTTCCCCGTTTTCTGCAGGATGAGCAAAAGGGCTGCACTGGCTGCTTGCGTTGTGTTGCCGTTTGTCCTGGATTAGCCATTACTTTGGTGGATTTCCGTAAGAGCCAAGAGTTAGCACAAGTTTCTCTACCCTATGAGCTGCAGCCTGACAATT
>BAABOD010000012.1:0-26997 GCA_040371255.1 Anaerolineaceae bacterium
GATGTTTGGCAGCGTTGTGCTTGGTGTTGAAGATGAAGCTTTTGAAGAGGTGCTCAACGAATTCAAAGCGAAAAAGGGTGTCAAACTCGATACTGAACTTACCGCAGAAGATTTGGCTAAGCTGACAGAGGAATTTAAAGCTGTAGTCAAACGTGAAACTGGTATGGATTTTCCCCAAGATCCATACAAACAACTGGAATACGCAATTAGAGCAGTGTTTAATTCGTGGAATTCAAAGCGAGCCATCGATTACCGCCGCCGTGAACACATTCCCGACACGCTTGGAACCGCAGTAAATATTGTCACGATGGTTTTCGGTAATATGGGTGATGATTCGGGTACTGGTGTTGCCTTCACACGTGACCCTCAAACTGGTGAGAAAGTCATTTTTGGCGAGTATTTATTGAATGCGCAGGGCGAAGATGTGGTGGCAGGTATCCGCAACACCACCAAGATCGAAAATTTGAAAAACGACATTCCAGAAGCTTATGAAACTTTCATTGAAATTGCGCAGAAGCTTGAAAAGCACTTCCGCGATATGCAGGACGTAGAGTTTACGATCGAGCGCGGTAAGCTTTGGATGTTGCAAACCCGCACTGGCAAACGCTCAGCGAAAGCAGCGATTAAGATTGCCTACGATATGGTCAATGAAGGCATGATCACTAAAGAAGAAGCAATCATGCGCGTGACGCCCGAACAAGTGGATATGATGCTGCATCCGCAATTCTCACAAGAAGCAAAAGATAAAGCTGTCCGGGAGAAACGCTTCTTTGCAAAGGGCGTGAACGCTTCCCCGGGCGCAGCTGTTGGTCAGGTTTACTTTGACGCAGATTTGGCTGAAAAGATGCACAAAGAAGAAGGCAAAGATGTCATCATGGTGCGGCCTTTCACCAAACCGGATGATGTGCACGGTATGTTAGCTGCTAAAGGAATCCTCACCAGTGAGGGTGGCGCTACATCTCACGCAGCGGTGGTGGCACGCCAGTTTGGCGTCCCGTGTATTGTGGGTGCGTCGATGATCCAGATTGATATGAATAAACGGGTGATGACGTCAAACGGCATGACCGTCAAAGAAGGCGATTGGATTTCCTTGGACGGCGCCACAGGTGAAGTTTTCATTGGCAAGCTCGAATTGACTACGCCGGATGTTTCTCAACAGAAAGAGCTGATGGCATTGCTTAGCTGGGCAGATGAAACCTCCCGCTTGGAAGTTTGGGCGAATGCGGATTACCCCCGCGATGCCCGCCGAGCACGCGAATATGGAGCCAAAGGTATTGGCTTGTGCCGCACTGAACACATGTTCTTTGAACCTTCCCGTCTCCCTTATGTGCAGGAGATGATTATGAATGCAGAACCCACACAGGTGAAGCTGGACATCCTCGAAGGGCTGCGCAATGCACTTAAGGTTGGGCGCTTGGAAGGCCGCGTGCTCAAGGAGGACGAAAAAGTTGCCTTGGAAGAGCGAATCAGAGCAGCTGAAAAAGAGTTAGCAGAAGACCCTGGTGCGCAGGCTTATTTCAATGCTCTGAAATTTATCCTACCATTGCAACGAGATGATTTTTATGGCTTATTCGAAGCAATGAATGGCTACCCCGTCATCATTCGCCTCATTGACCCGCCATTACATGAATTTCTGCCTTCGCTCGAGACGCTGCTGACCGAAGTCGCTACGATGCGAGCCAAAGGTGAGACTGAAGGCTTAGCCGAGAAAGAAAAGATGCTCGAAGTTGTGGAACGCTTGCATGAAAGCAACCCCATGATGGGTTTGCGTGGGATCCGCTTAGGTATTGTGTATCCGGACATCATGAAGATGCAGGTGCGTGCGATCTTTGAGGCTGCTTGCGACGCAACCAAGAATGGCATTGTGGCTAAACCTGAGGTAATGATCCCGCTGACTGGTCACATCAATGAGCTAAAAGCTGTTCAGCCTATTCTCGAGGACATTGCAAAGCGAGTGATGCAGGAAAAGGGCATAGAGGTATCGTATAAGTTCGGCACGATGATCGAAATCCCGCGTGCTGCTGTAACCGCAGGCGAAATTGCCTCCATGGCGCAATTCTTCTCCTTCGGGACGAACGACCTTACTCAGATGACCTTCGGTTATAGCCGAGACGACGCTGAGCGCAGTTTCTTGGTGCGCTACATCGAGAAAGGCATCCTACCCCGCAATCCATTCCAGCAGTTGGATCGGGATGGCGTTGGTAAGCTGATGCAGCAAGCCATTATCGATGGCCGTGCCGTGCGCCCAGAATTGGAAGTTGGGATTTGCGGCGAACATGGTGGTGACCCAAGCTCGATCGAGTGGTGCCATATTATTGGCAATAACTACGTGAGCTGCTCGCCTTTCCGTGTCCCGATGGCTCGGCTGGCTGCTGCTCAGGCTGCGATTAAGAATCGCTAAAGCATCTAAAACTAATCAAACAGGCGGTCTCTCTCAAGAAAGCCGCCTGTTTTTTTATCTGATATTGTTATTTGCAATAAATCCGTACGTATTGGGCGAAGATCTCGGCGATGCTGCGAATATAATCACGCGATTCTAGGTAGCGCACAGAGCCAAGGAATAAGTCCGGGTCATCACCTGCAATTTCTTTCCATTCCAAGGCATTCCCTGGTCCGCTGTTATAAGCAGCTAAAGCGGCATAAGTGTCGCCGTCAAAAACGTACAGCTGGCGGCTAAGGTAATTGGTCCCCAACATGAGGTTATAGAGCGGTACAACTAAATCTTCCTCGCTAAAATTAGGCGGATAGTTGATTTCGCTGGCAATTTGGGCAGCCGTGGCTGGCATGAGCTGCATCAAACCTTGGGCACCGGCGGAGGATTCCACATAAGCTTGGAAGCGGCTTTCCTGATAAATCACACTAAACAAAAGTAGTATAGGAACGTCATAAGTGTCTGCGGCGGTTTGCACCCAAGGGAGGTAGTATGCACCATAGCGGATAAGGTAAAAATAAGCGGGCACCTGATCTGCGACAGCTGGATCGCTGTAACCTGTGAGTTGCAGGATAGATTCGCTGGCTTGAATTGCGGAAGTGTAAAAACCATGATCGAGAAATGTTTTCATCAAGCGGAAGGTGTTAATCACATCCAAGCGGTAGTCATTCCTGAGGGATTCAAATTCTAACCTTGCTTCCGGATACATACCCAAGCCCCAAAATTCTATTCCGCGTATAAAACGGGAATCGTTTGCCAGATCGGCACTGTAGTCCAAATCTACCTGCGGAGAAAGATTAAAAGAAGTGCGCAGCCAAGCAGCAGCAACATCGCGCGCAGCTTCCAAGTCTATTGCAAAGTTTGGTGTGCTCGGAGCGGTAAAAACTGGCTGATTTTCGAGGATTTCCTGGGCGCGCAACCCATAATAACCATAAGGGTCTGCTGTTGCCGCTAATTGCCAATATTGTTTAGCCTGGTTATTATCTCCTTGCTTTTCGCTGATCTTCCCCAGCCAAAGGTAAGCACTAGCCGTTTCCAAAGGTTCGATGGCTAACAATAATGCCCGGTTCATGGAAGTGGTTGCAGCCTCTAGGTCGTTCATGCGGTAATGCAAAATGCCAGCAAAATATGCACCTTGAAACGACTGGTCAGATGAGGGATAACTTTGCGCTACACGATCCCACAATTGTGCAGCCTCAGGTAACATCCCAGCGATTTCATAATTGCGCCCTGCAGAAAAAAGCACGCTCGGAGCATAGCTGGCTAAGGGTTGGGCTGAAACGTATTCTAAGGCTGTTTGAGCGGCTAACTGAGGTTTATTCATATAGGCTTGCTGGGTATAAACAATATCTTCGATGGCGTGTACCACGTAGCTGCTTTGAGGGTAGGTTTCAACCAGTTCTTTCCAAAGCGTAATTGCCTTTTGATCGTATGGTGTGCCATCCTGCTGATTGTAGGCTAAGCGTTCCTCGGAGGCTAAGCCCAACATCTCTACTCCTTTAGCTCGTGCTGTTAATGCTTGATAGTAAAGTGCTTTGTCCTTTTCTTGTCCATCGCTCTGTAAGTAGCGCGTAAAGGCTTCATCCGCCAAGTCATATTGACCGCGGAAGTAGTTGATTAGCCCGCGTTGGAGGTCATCAACAGGCTGATCGGCATCGAGCAGGGCGAGAAGAGCCGAATAAGCATCATAAGTCTCGGGGTAGTTATTGACGGCGTGCTGGAAATAACTGTAAGCTTGTTCAGTCTCTCCCGAGGCAAGCAAAGCTTGCCCAAGCAGAAAATCGAGCTGAGCTTCCAGGTAGATGTTATCCGTCTTGCCATAGAGGTCCTGAAAAATCCCAACAGCGTCATCTGGCTGCCCTAAGGCGGTGTAAGTCCTGCCGAGTTTTATGCCCAAATCTGCAGTATCAGCTTGTGAATTGGCTAAGTAAGCTGTGCGATAAGCCTCCAACGCCTGCGCATAGTCACCAATTGCAGTGTATTGATCGCCAATCTGCTCATAGACATAAACATCCAGAACGCCGGGGCGAACGGCTAAGTATGCCTGCCAAGCAGAAATAGCAGCTTCAGGATGGTCTTCTTGTAATGCGATATGAGCTTGTAAGAAATAGGCTCGTTGGGCGGGTAAGCTCTCCGGATAGGTTGCGATGAGTTCTTCCAAGAGCGGTTTTGCCTGAAAGAGATCCCCTTGCTTCATATAGGTAAGGGCTTGCCCATAGAGGCTGGCAGCGCGTAATGCGGCGGAAGTGGCAGTGGCGCCAGCCTGATACGCCTTGAGGGCTCCATCGTAGTCGCCGAATTCCAATGCCTGGTCGCCATCTGTCAGGCGCAGCTCGTCAGCTGGGAGTGGTTCGCTAGGAGCAGAGGTTTCTTGCGGTTTTGTGGCTGTGGCGATGGTGGTCTGGGTGCTGTTCGATTTTGGAGAGATTGAGAGGGTGGAGGATAAATCACTACCACAAGCGCTCAGAACTAAGGTGACGATGATGAGCACCACGCCGAGCTTCTGTCTTCGTCTGATTTTCATGGCGTTCTTATAATGTAATCCTCTGAGGTTGTCAAATTCACTGAGAGAAAGGGTTCCTGTTTCATAGGTCATGATCCAACTGGGTCTCCAAAGTGCACCGCCTGCCCATAGAGGACCATGCAAGCCAATTACCTCACGAAGGCATTTGATCTTCAGGGCTCAAAGAGGCTGACTAACCTCTTAAGACAATCGGTGATTATAAATGTTTGGAATGAGGGAGACCTGCGGTCAAGTTCCTCGCTCGGTCTGGAGACCGGCGATATCAAGATCAAGGAGCAATCTTTTCTACCGTGGCAGAAGATTGCTTCGCCCCTACGGGGCTCGGAATGACAGTGTGGCCTTGTTCTTGCATGGTACCCTGCGGGTAGGCTGCGCACTCAGGAGACTGGCGAGAACAAAGTATAATTGTCTTAAGCACTCTTCAAAAGAAATAAGGGCTCTAGGTGCTACGCTTCGCCTTCGAATTCCTTCAACACGGGTGGAATCGTGGCACGGATCAATTTAAGCGTATACCGAAAGGCAGCCATCTTTTCCTCTTCTGTGCCTTGCACAGCAGCTGGATCCTCAAAACCGATATGAATACGCTTTTCCGGACCGAGCCATAGCGGGCAAGCCTCTCGTGCTTGATCGCATACCGTAACGATGAGGTCGAAGTTCTGTCCTTTAAACATCTCAACCGATTTAGATTCCCCTTGGTGGAAAATGCCAGCTTCCTCGAGTGCCGCCAAAGCGTAGGGGTGCACATAACCGGTGGGTTTTGTGCCCGCGCTTACAGCAATCCACTGGTCCCAGAGGTCATTGTTGACAACGGCTTCAGCCATTTGGCTACGGGCTGAGTTACCTGTACACAAAAACAAAACCCGTTTACGTTTTTTTAGTTCCGTTTCTTCGGGCTGGGATTGGGCGTCAAGTTTCTCGTTTGAGCCGGCATCACTCACCAAGATTTCGTTAGCGTATTCACCCGATTCCATTGCGCGGAGCAGTTCGCGAGCCTTCGCTTCATCGGCAGGGGCAACGAGCACGTCCACTTCTCCCAAATTTCCTACAGTAAAGCCGTAAATCTTGCCGGCGGTATCTTGGCTGAGCATAGCAGGGACACCTTGGGCTTCGAGGAAGGCTTTAACCATTTCGCCCTCCAGCTGACCTTCGGCTTTATAAACTGAAACGTAAGAACCAATAGATTTATCTCTCATTCGTATATCCATTTCTCAATGTCACGTTGCCAACGAACGATTTCCTCCGGTTTGAACCAAAGCGCAATCTCGAACGCAGCTGTCTCTGCGGAATCGGATGCATGCACGATATTATAGCGTGCCTGCAGTGCAAAATCATGCCGCAGGGTACCCGGGTCGGCTTCTGTCCCGCGGGTTTTACCGAAGGTTTGGCGAATTGCAGCGATAGCATCTGGGCCTTCCCAGACCATTGCCATCACTGGTGAGGAGGTAATGAACGTGATCAGTGGTGCATAAAAGGGTTTGCCGGCGTGCACTGCGTAGTGCTTTTCCGCTAATTCCGTATTGACCCACATAAAGCGGGCAGCGACTAAGCGCAAGCCGCGGTTTTCTAGGCGGGTGATGACCTCACCAATCAATCCGCGTTGTACGCCATCCGGTTTGACCAGTACCAACGATTGTTCCATTGTGTTACTTCTCCTCTAATTCATTGAGATAGTTTGCAGTTTGCTGGGCTTTATCCGCCAGCGCAGGTTGATTTTCTTGAGCATTTAAGGCGGCGTAGATCTCCCATAATGGCTTACTTGCGGGTTTGAGTGTCAAACGAGAGCGTAGAATGCGCAGTGCTTCAACACGAATGGCAGTATCGTGAGAATGGTGCTCAAGTAGTCGGAGTGCTTGCGGGTAATGTTGTGCGTCCAAGGCGCTGGTGAAGTCTTCTCGAAATTGTTTCTCGTGGTTGGAGATAGTCTCTACTCCCAATGGCTCAGTTGTCTCTGGAGCAGAAGTACTGCCTTGTCCCTGTTCAGTTGGGGGCAATGGAAATTCTTCACTAGCCCAAGCAGTGGCAGCCGTGCTCACATCTGACACCGTGCTGATCGGCTGGGTATCCTCCTGAAGTAAAGAGGGCTCGGGAACCTGGCTCACTTTAATCTCGCGGGTATCTTCTTCTGGACTGATGGGTGAGGCACTTGAACCTTTTTGGCTGGCAAATTCAATCAACCAATCCGGAGCGCTTTGGACTGGAATTGCGGCTTCCGGTTGGATTTGCTCGGGAGTTTGGTCTGCTTGAGAGGGGGGACGCGTTTCTGGTTTAGTTTTGACTGGCTGTGTCTGCTCTTGCGTTTCTGGTTTTATGGGTTGCGTGTTTTGGGAATTTTCTGTCATAACGATCCTATCTTAATCCGGCTTCTTTCATCATCTTAGCCACAATAAAACTACAGCTAGGAATATACCCAGCTGTAGTTTGAGATGGCATGTTATTCACCTAAGTAATCGCGCAATTTACGCCGCACGCTTGGGTGACGGAGCCTTTGGAGGGCTTGCGCTTCAATTTGCCGTACCCGCTCGCGGGTTACGCCCATCTTTCGGCCTACTTCCTCGAGGGTGTATGCTTGACCATCCTGAAGCCCATAGCGCAGCTGCAAGATGCGGACTTCCCGTGGTGGAAGTGTTTCCAACACCTCTTCGAGATGCTCACGCAATAAGTTGTAGGTTGCAGTGTCATCCGGTGGTGGTGCTTCGTCATCTTCGATAAAGTCGCCCAGAACCGAATCCTCTTCGTCGTCGGTTGGTGTTTCGAGCGAAAGCGGCCGGCGCGCAACCTGAATCATATTCTCGACTTTCTTGGGAGGCACCTCTAATGCCTCTGCCATTTCTTCGACGGTTGGTTCGCGCCCTAATTTTTGGGTCAGCTGGTGCTGTGTGCGCAGGAGCTTGTTGATTTGGTCGCCCATGTGCACTGGGACGCGAATCGTGCGTCCTTGGTCGGCAATTGCCCGCGTAACTGCCTGGCGAATCCACCAGGTGGCATACGTGCTGAACTTATGCCCACGTTGGTATTCAAACTTTTTGGTCGCGCGGATCAAGCCGATATTTCCTTCCTGAATGAGATCTAAGAAGGGTACACCGCGACCCATATACTTTTTGGCGACGCTAATTACCAACCGAGAGTTGGCGGTAATGAGGTGTTCACGGGCTTCCCACCCATCTTCGATTTGCTGACGCAATTCCAAGCGCCGCTTTGGACTGACGTTGCCTCGGGCTAATTCTTCGCGTGCTAATTTACCGCGTTCAATGCGTATGGCTAACGCCCTTTCTTCGTTAATGTCACTAAGTAAGGGGACGCGACTGACTTCTTTTAGATACAAGCCAATTGTATCGTCTGTATCGATATTGGCTAAATCATCGAGGATTGCTTCCTCTTCCTCCTCAAGATCCTCTGAGAGTTCTTCCTCGCTTGGTTCTTCGCTAACGCTGTCTTCTTCCGTGTAGCTAATGCCTGCACCGAGTAAAGCTGTGTAAGCTTCCTCGAGCTGGTCTAAATCTTGTTCTGCATCGGGGAAGAAATGCAAGATGTCATCATAGGTGACATATTTTTTCTTGCGGCCGAATTCCAGCAGCCTTTCGAGCGTCGAGGAATCGCGCTCGTCATCTAGAACATCGTTAACTCTATTAATTCTCGCCATTCAGTCTCTATTACCTTTTCTAGTGCATTTTTACATTACGCATAGAGTACAATATTTTTTTGTCATTTTCAAGTGTTTTTTAAACGTTAATCAAATCCATATAAATTGTTAATATGTTGAACTTGACTAAAAAACCATAAGAGGACCTTTTCCACTAGAATAGACATAAATCGTGGTCTCATCCATTTCTAGCCTGGATATTATAAAAACGAAAATACGTATATATTGTTCCAATAATTGCGTGTTTAAATAAGGGTAGAAAGTTCATAAACCCCAAAGATTATGTATTTTGCACTCTTTTTATAAATATTATACCACCTTGGTCTAAGCTAATCTTTATCAAGGTTATAATCCTGTAAATCTATACGATAGATTGAGTAAACGTGAGTTTGACTGCTGAGTTCGTGACGGTTAAAATCCGCCTGATTTGAGATGAATTAAGGTTTATATGTTATTTCTCAGAAAAACTGCGCACTACTGGATATCACTACTCGCCATTGCTGGTGTGGTAGGTTTAGTTTTCCTAAACTTGAACCTTTCTGAGCAGTTTGTTCATCAGGATGAATTTGCGCCGTGTTGGGTGGCAGCCAAGCAATGGATGACCGAAGGGACTTCACCTTATGATCGTGAAGTCTTTGAGCAAACCCAAGCCCTCTGGGAAACTTATGGATACACCGAAGATGAATTCAGCCAAGGGCATTACTTGGACCTTGTATGGAACTTAATCCTCTTTTTGCCATTCAGTTTTCTTCCTTATTTGGTTGCCAGGGCTATTTGGATGACAATCACGACATTAGCGCTGTTTTTCTGCGTATGGTTTGGGTTCGATTTGGCTGGCGTACGCTTTCACCCCATAGAAAAAGTGCTTATCGCCCTTCTGATTACGTTATCTTATCCTTGCTTCAAGCTTATTCTCAACGCCAGCGTTCTGCCGCTCTATGTATTTTTTATGATCTTAGGCACTAAGAAAGCCCTTGAGTGGAGAAGCACAGCCGCAGGGATTTATTTCTTAATCAGTTTCGGCATGTTCCCGCTGAGCCTCATTTTGGCGGTTTTCTTTGCGATTTGGTTAGGCTCCCGGCGGGATAGTGGCTTCCTTTCGATTTATCTTTCGGGCTTAGCTTTCCTGTTGGTGACCTCGTTGATTCTTTTTCCTGGCTGGATTCCAGAATGGTTCGCTAATTTTGTTCAAGTTCATCCAGATTTAAGCTGGGTTGATACCCCGCTGATGCGTGTGGCTGCCTTTTTCCCGGGTGCGTACCAGCCATTAGCCATCAGCTTGCATGTATTGACGCTCTTTATGTTACTCGTTGAGTGGTATGGCTTACCCGAAAGCGGAGAACGCCAAATTCGCTGGAAAGCTTTACTTACCTTGAATTTGATTAGTTTTCTTAACCCATCCAGTTCAGCGGTTTATCTTTTGTTGGTATGGCCAGGTCTTTTCCTCTTTTTCGAGTTTTTAGATGAGAAATGGAAAATTGGGGGTAAAATAGTTAGTTGGACTGTATTTTTGATTTTGCTCAACAGATTTTGGACTGATTTCCAAAACACCCAAAACTGGTCCTCAACTGAGTCTACTGTGGTGAGCGTACTATTACCGATAGTCGCACTGATCGGGTTAGAATGGACACGCTGGTGGGCAATGGAAAGTCCAAAACCATTAATTGAAGAATAAGAATATTAATTAGGAGGATTTATTGTATGGCAAAAAAACGCATTGGAGTATTAACCGGTGGCGGCGACGTCCCTGGGCTAAATTTAGCAATAAAATCCGTAGTATTAAATACAACTGAAGAAGATGATGAGGTTTTAGGAATTCGCTTAGGATGGGGAGGACTACTCAACTATAACATCGAGGATTCTTCTCCTCAGGAAAAACTAGTCTATAAGTTAACGCCCTTAACTGTTCGTCGCGTTGACCGTACGGGTGGCACTTTTCTGCACACATCCCGAACCAACCCAGCGAACGTGCGACCCAAGGAGATGCCTTCGTTTTTAGCTGACAGCAAGTACGGCAAGGTAATTAAACCCGATGGAACCAAAGATTTCACAGATTACATCTTAAAAGTGCTAGAGCACTTGAAGTTGGATGCGTTAATCACGATTGGCGGTGATGACACCCTCAGTTACAGCGCGAGATTGCACAAGGAACACTTTCCCATCGTTGGAATCCCTAAAACGATGGACAACGATGTCTTTGGCACCGAATATTGTATTGGCTTTTCCACCTCAATAACTCAGGCTGTATCATTGATCACAAACTTCCGCTCCTCGGTAGGGTCGCATGAGCGTATTGGAATCGTTGAGTTGTTTGGCCGCAATTCTGGCGAAACCAGTTTAGTCACCGGTTACCTGAGCTTTGCGGATCGCACCATTATCTGTGAGGTTCCTTTTAACTTCGAAAAAGTTGCAAATTTGCTATTAGAGGACAAACTGAATAGCCCTTCCAATTATGCAATTGCTGTTATTTCTGAAGGAGCTGTTTCAGATGGCGGACTGCTGGTTGAGAGTGGCGAAGAAGATGCCTTCGGACATAAAAAGTTGGGCGGAATTGGCGAAGTATTAGGCGAGCAAATCAAGATTCTTACGGACCAGGACATTATGTATCAGAAATTAGCCTATCTTGTGCGCAGCGGCCCAGCAGATATGCTTGATCGTATGGTCGCGATGAATTACGGCACGATGGCGACCCAGCTGGTTGGGCATGGAGATTTTGGTAAGATGGTAGCTATCCAAAAAGGTGTGTATACCTCAGTTCCACTTGAGTTGGTCACCACTGGAAAACGACAAGTTGACGTGGATAGATATTACGATAAAGAAAATTACAAGCCAAGAATAAAAGACATCGAAAAAATGCCAATGTTCCTGGTGTAAATAAGCAAAGGAAATGACAGCTCATAAGACTTTTTTCTCTTATGAGCTGTCATTTTGAGAGGTTGATGTGGGCGTCAGAGCACAAGGCGTTTCCCAGGATCGTTACACGGTCATCCCCAGAGTATTAATTTTCCCCTTTGCTAGCGATGGTAAAGTCCTACTGCTGAAAGGTGCACCACATAAACGCATCTGGGCTGGCTTATGGAATGGGATCGGCGGTCATGTGGAAGCCGGAGAGAGCATTCTTCAAGCTGCTCAGCGTGAGCTGCAGGAAGAAACTGGGTTGCTAGCGGAAAGGCTGCTTTTTTGTGGGGCAGTGATTGTGGAAACGCAGACGCGCCCAGGAATTGCCTTCTTTGTTTTTAAAGCAGAAGGTTTGAGCGGTAAACAGCACGATTCGCCAGAGGGAACCTTACGATGGTTTGCGCTTGATGAGATCAACCAGGTCCCGCTGATTGAAGATGTTCCCACACTGGTAGGCAAAGTCAGCCGCTTTCAGGCTGGATCGCAGCCATTTTGGGGGTTATATCGTTATGATGCTGACAATCAATTGGTGATGTCTTTTGAAGGCTGAGACTTCTCGAAAAAGACAAGCAGCGTATCGCCATACTTGCGCCGGTCGAACTCGTTAAAATGCACATAACGCTCGTCCACCCATTCCAGCGGATTGATTTGGACGATAATTTGACCGTTGTCACTCAGCAGCTTTGGATTTTGGTCTAAGAGAAGCATGGCTTTTTGCCACATCGCTTTGTATTGGGGTGGAGCGATGTAGATGAGGTCAAAGCTTTCAGGTTGCGGGGAGGTGAGGAATTTGAAGGCGTCCTGATGCAATACCATAGCTTTATCGCTAAGATGGGTGGCTTCCAAATTTTGCTGAATAACTCTCACGGCTTGCCAATTTGTCTCTAAGAAAGTAGCAGCCGCAGCGCCCCGGCTGAGTGCTTCGATCCCGACTGCACCAGTTCCGCCAAATAAATCCAATATCTGAATATCCAATACTTCATTCCCGAGGATATTGAAAAGGGATTCTTTCACCAAGTCGGTGATCGGGCGCGTGGACTTACCGGGAACAGTTTTTAGCCGGATCCCTTTAGCACTACCCGAGATAACCCGAAGTGTTCCCATGGCTGCCTCTTAGGGTTTCTTAGTATGCGAACGGGGTACATCCCCAAAGGTCCAAAAGCGGTTTGCCAGGAAATTGAGGATTAGGATGAAGATGCCAACGACGATTAAAGCCAAATTGTGACTCAGAATTGTGGAGCTCAAGGAACCCACTTTAATTTGCTGGGTTTCAAGGATGGAATAAAACCAGCGGTCAAGCGGGGAAATTGTTACCGTCCGCAGCGTCAAACCGGCGATGTTAATGATCACAAATTTGCTAAACTGATTGGCGATGGATTTTTCGGTGGTTTCTGGGTAAACCCATTTGCGGTTGAGGATATAGCTATTGATTACCGCAATTGCAAAGGAGAGCGCTTGCGAGGGCACCAATTGCCAGCCAAACCCAGCGGTAAAGAGATTCATCAAGCCGAAATCAATCAGCGTGTTGAGCGTCCCCACTAAGGCAAACTTACTGAAGCGCACGGCTTCGCTGGTTGGAGTTACCGGTGTTTCAGCCAATTTTTGTTTGGAAGTATGCAATCGTTTCCCTCAATCCGCTGCGCAAGTCAATTTGAGGCTCCCAATTTAAAAGCTCTCGCGCGCGGGTGATATCAGGCTGGCGTTTTTGCGGGTCATCGCCTAATCCCTCAGCAAAGAGAGTTACTGTGCCGGCTTCGTTACCGGTGAGCTCATTGATCAGCAGAGCGAAATCTCTTATGGTCGTTTCATTTGGATTACCAATGTTGACAGGATCGTGCATATCCGTCCACATCAAACGAAAGATACCTTCGACTAAATCGGTAACATAGCAAAAACTGCGGGTTTGCTCTCCGCTGCCATAGATGGTAAGTGCTTGGTGATGCAATGCTTGGAGAATGAAATTCGGCACCACCCTGCCATCATCCAAACGCATGCGCGGTCCAAAGGTATTGAAGATGCGCACGATGTGAGTATCCACGCCGTGAAAACGATGGTAAGCCATAGTGAGCGCTTCTGCAAAGCGTTTGGCTTCATCATAAACTGAGCGCGGTCCAATGGGGTCACAATTGCCCCAGTAGGTCTCAGGCTGAGGATGAATCTGTGGATCTCCGTAGACTTCGCTGGTGGAGGCGAGCAGATATTTTGCTCGGTGGGCTTTTGCCAGCCCAAGAGTGTTGAGCGTCCCTAAAGCGCCGGCTTTGAGCGTTTGAATCGGCAAGTTGGGGTAACCTAAGGGAGAAGCAGGGTTAGGGCTGGCAGGCGAAGCAAAGTGCATCACGTAGTCAATTTGCCCTGGAATATCAATATAGGTGGAAACGTCCTGGCGGATGAGTTGGAAAGCTGGGTTGTTGAACAAGTGGGCGATGTTGGCTTCATCGCCGGTGATGAAATTATCCAGACCTATGACCTGGTGACCCTCATAAATGAGACGATCTGTCAGGTGAGATCCTAAAAACCCAGCTGCACCCGTTAGGACAATGCGCATATACTTTTCCTTGTACAATAATTCTCTAGGTCTTAGAGTATAATCAGCTCTTCAAAGCGAGATAATTATAGCATGAGCCATGAATCGAACATCCCGGAAAAAGATCTCAAAGCCTTAGCCCAATTAGAGGCTTTGCTTTTTGCTGCGCCTGGTCCTTGTGGGTTAGAGCAGTTAGCCCGAACTTTGCAAATCAGTAAAAACGACGTTTTGCGTTTAGCGGATTTGCTGGCAGAGCATTATCAAGCTTGGCATGGGATTCGCATACAACGCATTAAGGACAAGCTCCAGCTGACCACCGCTCCAGAGTTTGCTGAGCTCATTGAGCAGCTTTTGGGGCTTGAGGTTGACACGCGGCTATCGCAGCCAGCGTTGGAGGTACTCGCTATCATCGCGTATAAACGCATGACCACGCGGCCAGAAATTGAGAATATCCGCGGTGTAAACAGTGACTCGGTAGTGAAAAGTTTATTGGCAAAAGGTTTAATTGAAGAATTAGGCCGTTCTGATTCTCCCGGAAGGCCAATTTTATATGGGGTGACGCCAGAATTTTTACAATATTTTGGGCTCGAGTCCCTCGATCAGCTTCCGCCAATTGACTTGGAAGCACTTTCGGGTTCTGGGAGACCTGAAGAAAATAGCGAAATGAGGGTATTAAAAGACTAATGGCAAAAGAGCGTGTTCAAAAACTTTTAGCTGCCGCCGGAATAGGTTCTCGCCGAGCGTGTGAAGCTCTGATTGAGGCTGGGCGTGTGAAGGTCAACGGCCAGGTAATTCATTTGGGTGATAAGGCTGACCCTGAAAAAGATACAATCGTCGTAGACGGGAAGGTGATCCGCCCGCCAAAGCAAAAGATATATATTGCACTGAACAAGCCCAAAGGCTATTTATCGGATATTGATGAGACCCACCCTAAACCGACCGTGTTTGACCTGGTGGATATTCCCGAGCCGCTTTTTTCAGTAGGTCGGTTAGATTTGGATAGCGAAGGCTTAATCCTCTTGACCAACGATGGCGAGTTAGCCAATCGCTTGACACATCCCCGTTACCGCCACGAAAAGGAATATGAGGTGTTTGTGATTAAACAGCCTGATGAAGAACAGTTGGCGATTTGGCGGCGAGGGGTGGTGCTCGAGGATGGCTACCGTACCTTGCCAGCCAAAGTGGAAGTGATCAAGCGCGCGAATAATGGCGCTTGGCTGCGTATCATCATGCGCGAAGGGAAGAAGCGGCAAATTCGAAAAACTGGTGCGCGGATTGGCTTACCTGTAGGTCAAATCAAGCGTGTCCGCATCGGGACGCTTAAATTAGGCTCACTGCGCAGCGGGGAATGGCGCTATCTAACTCCAGCAGAAATCCAGCGGTTGAGAGCTTACGCTGGTCTAGAAAAAGAAGAAGAGTCCTCCTAAGCACTCATCCAGTCTTTTTGCCAAACTCGCTTAGGGCTGCATTTAACTGTTCGATTTGATCATCGGAAAGCGGTGTTTCGCAACTCTCGCGATCAACGCGGCGGATGTAACGTTTGATTTCTGGAAGCTCAACGACTGGGATGGGTGCTTCACTTATATCGCCAATCTTCGTGTTCTTCAGCAGCACAACCAGAACGTGGTTAATGGGCGGTTGCGATTCCTCTGGAATTCCCTTGGAAGCTAAATAACTGCGGATGGCTTCTTCATCAGCTAAGGCTTCGCGATCGGGCTTGCCCAAGCCTTCTTGGCCAAAAACCTTCATCATAAAGTTGCCGCCTTCCTGTTTCCATTTGCCATCGATATATGAAATCTTTCCGCTGGCAGTCACTGGGATGGGAACCCAAATGTGGCAAGGGCCAATCAAAAGCAATGGAACTGGACTGGAGTATACGTAAAAGGTGTAATCGCTGCGCAGCTTTTCGAAGGCAGTTGCAAAGATTTCATCAAAACGCGGATTACGACCAAAACGGTTGGTGAAATACATGCCAATTTGGGAAAGTACGAAACCAACGATTAGGGCAGCGTAAGACCACAAAATCCGGGAAATATCCCCTCCAAAGGCAAAGACCAACCCAATAATAAGAATTATCAAGCTGCCATAAGTACAAATTTGACCGATGGTTTTATTACGTTTAATAAGTTTATCGTTGCGGATGATGTTCATGAATTTGACTCTTTCGTGTTAGTAAAAGTGATAGCCTTACGTAATGATTCTAACAAATTTAATTCTATTGCGATACGCGCTTGATTGATGGCACTGACCATTGCTTTTGCGTCTGAACGGC
Organism: Anaerolineaceae bacterium; assembly: GCA_040371255.1. Lineage (GTDB taxonomy): Bacteria > Chloroflexota > Anaerolineae > Anaerolineales > Anaerolineaceae > Mesolinea. The sequence goes on from BAABOD010000012.1 coordinate 16,290, forward strand.
CATGCCCGACAAAAACGAGGCCATCTAAGCCCAAGAGCGGCGCAGCCCCGACTTCGGATGGATCAATCAGTTTTCTTACAGAATCGAAAGCGGGTTTGGCTAAAAGTGCACCTAACTTTGTGCGCGTACTGCGCATCAGTTCTTCTTTGAGGGTTTCAAACAGAAGTTTGCCCAAAGCTTCACTAGACTTCATCAGCACGTTCCCAGTAAATCCATCGGTAACTGCCACATCCACTTTACCGCCAAAAAACTCTTTGCCTTCGATATTTCCAATGAATCCAGGCACTTGTTGGCGCATTAACGGGCCGGCTTCGCGGACGAGGTCGTTTCCTTTGCCTTCCTCTTCTCCATTGGAAAGCAGCCCGACAGTTGGGTTCGTGCGGTTGATCATAATTCTGGCATAAACTTGACCCATCTGTCCAAATTGCACCAGGAATTCAGGGCGACATTCTGCGTTCGCACCGACATCTAAAATAACTGCTTTGCCACCCTTCACCGGAAAAGTTGTGCTCAAGCATGGGCGGATTACGCCAGGCATAAGCCCAAAGATTTTGGTGCCAAAGTACATTGCCATGCCAGTATTGCCAGCGGTGACAAAAGCTTGGGCTTCACCTTGCTTGACCAGTTCCATGCCAACTTGCATGGTGTTTTGTTTTTTAGCGCGGGCTTCCTGAATGTGGTCAGTCATGTCAATAGCTTCGGGGGCATGCACAATGCGGATGTGGGATTTATCGCCCGGTTGGGCGGCTAAACCGGAGGAGAGGGTTTGCTCATCCCCAACAAGGATCAAGTCAATATCATCAGTTTGTGTGCTGAGGACGGCTGCAGCTAACTCGGGTTTAGGGCGTTCATCGCTGCCCATCGCATCTAGAACAATGGTTGTTCTCATTTATAACCTCTCAATTATGATTGCTTGACATATAAGCCAGTCAAGTTATAATTTTTTTATCGCGCTGGTGCTGGAACTGGCAGACAGGCATGGTTGAGGGCCATGTGGCGCAAGCCGTGGGGGTTCAATTCCCCCCCAGCGCATCAGGCAGGTTCAACCTGCCTTTTTTATTTTAAGGAAACTCCCGATTAAACCAAGTCCAAGGGCTTACTGGCGTGCCGTTAATGTCAATCTCAAAGTGCAAATGCGGACCAGTTGAGCGCCCTGTGTTACCCAAGATGGCAATCCGTTGCCCTGGCTGAACGACTTCACCGACCTCAACTAAGATCTCAGATAAGTGCATATAAATCGAATAAACACCTAAACCGTGATCGATGATCAGTAAATTCCCGCGAACCAACTGGTTAGGTAAGATGGCGGCTACCGTGCCTGTTGCGGGGGCAAAAACATCCGTACCTTCACAATAACCGAGGTCAATACCGGTATGGTAATACACTTTATCGCTGCCGTTATAGGTGCGTCGACTGCCAAAATCTGCATTTACGCAGCCTGAACCAGCAATAGGGTATTTAAATGCGCCGTTCCACTGTTTTATAGGGGTTACTTTTGTAACAATCTCCTTAACGCGGGCATCTTCCTCAGCAATTTCTGGGGAATCAATAGTCTCCGGATCGACCAACAAGTCTATACTGGATTGAAAATACCCTGGTTTAATAATCACCCACTGGTCAAAGTTGTAGGTGATGTTTTCTGCAGTGGTCACTGTTATTTTGAGAGGATAGGCACCGGGTGCTTGCAAGGCGTTAATTCCGCCAAAAGCTACGAGCTCTCCATTTTGATACGGGGAGAAGACTGCTGAGTTACCTGCTAACTCTGCGCTAATTGAGACATTCTCGGCAGTCTCAGCCTTCAACACGTAAGTCTCCCCTTGCATTAGGGGTAGATTATCGATGCTCATCGAACGAATGCCAGGGATAGCTAATACTTCGGTAGCTTCTTGACCGGAATGGTAGAAATAGGGGTCGAGTGGCAGAGCCAAGTTGGGTGAACTCAGTTGGTTAAGGCGGGCTAACGCCCAGGGGTTTTGACCGGATAACAAAGCAAACTCTAACCATGATTGCCCAGGCGTGAGGGCAGAAAGCATTTGCAAATCCTGCGTAGCTTCTGAGGTGGTCAGGGCAATCCGCCTGCCAACAAACAGTTCTGATTGACTGGTGAGTTTATTTAGTTTGGCAAGGCTCGCCGGATCTGATTGTGTTCGCCGGCTGAGGCTGCGCAAGTTTGCACCGAGCGGGATGAATTCTGTTGTAAGCGTTCCTTGCATCCCTTCCAAGCCGGGGATCAGCAGACGGTCGCCTATCAGAAGCGAATCCCCATTGCTCAGCCCGTTGACAGCCAAGATTTCGTCCACCGTTGTATAGAATTGGTTGGCGATGTCGTACAGCGTATCCCCAGATTGCACGATATATACTGGCAGGGCCTCGTCTTGGGCGGCTACAGGCTCAGCCCAGATGGGAGTGTGTATAATTGAGAGAACAAGCAATGCTAAAAAGATTTTTTGCACTGTTTTAAGTAAACGGTTTTGTCTGCACATCACTAACACCAGCTGTAAAGTTTACCATAGGCTGGAAAAATTCAAATCTTGTGGAGGATGTTGATGAAGATAACGACTTGGAACGTCAACGGGTATCGCGCAGTCGTAAAAAAACAGGCGTTAGATTGGGTTAAGGATTACCAGCCAGATGTGCTTTGCTTGCAAGAAATTAAAGGCAGACCAGAGCAGTTCCCAGAAGAGCAGCGTGAAATTCCAGGCTACCAATCCTTTTGGAACCCTGCAGCGCGCCCTGGCTATAGTGGCACAGCTGTTTTTTATCGCGTGGAACCGCAGGAAATCACGACTGGCATCGGGGTAGAGGAATTTGATGCCGAGGGGCGTGTGATCCGCTTACGTTACCCTGATTATTTTCTTTACAACGTTTACTTCCCGAATGGCGGCGAAGAAAATCAGCGCGTACCCTTCAAATTGGAGTTCTATGCCCGGCTGCTAGACGTTATTGATGAGCACCATCAAAAAGGCGAAAACGTCATCATCACTGGAGACTTTAACACCGCCCACAACGAGATCGACCTTGCCAGACCAAAGGAAAACGAAAAAAACACGGGATTTTTACCCGAAGAACGCGTATGGATAGATAAATACCTCGCGCATGGTTTGGTGGATGCTTTCAGGCATCTTTACCCGAATGCGGTGCGCTACACATGGTGGACCTACCGCATGCATGCCCGCGAGAAAAATATTGGTTGGCGCTTAGATTATTTCTTGGTCAGCGAGAGCTTGGTTCCAAGGGTTGATGATGTGATCATCATGGATGAAATCATGGGCTCGGATCATTGCCCGGTAACGCTCATAATTCATTAAGGCTAACAAGTACAAAACTACAAAGAAAAAAGCCGGAGGTTTGCTCCGGCTTAGTAGTTTGTTTACTTAAGCGTTTGGTTTTGGCCCTGTGCGAAGAATTAACTGCTTGGCTGCAAGTACTTCATCGCAACGGCGCACGGGGCTGTGATGCGGGGCTTCGTGCAGTAATTCTGGCTGGGTATGCGCCTCCTCAGCGATCTTCAGCAGCGCATCCGCGAAGTAATCCAGTGATTCGAGCGATTCCGTCTCGGTTGGCTCGATCATTAAGGCTTCGTGCACGATGAGTGGGAAGTAGTTTGTTGGGGGATGGACGCCGTAGTCAATCAGCCGTTTGGAGACATCCAAAGCGCGCACACCGGGGGCATCCTCCCAGACGCCTTCGACGACGAACTCGTGCATACACTTCCGGTCGTAGGGTAGGGTATAGGTCCCCTTGATTTTGGAAAGCAAATAATTGGCGTTAAGCACTGCCATTTCAGCGATATTTCGCAACCCTTGGCTGCCATGCATGGCAATATAAGCATAGGCACGCACGAGAATGCCAAAATGCCCTTGAAAAGACTTAATCGGACCAATAGTTCTGGCAGGGTGCGCGTAGCCATATAATGGCGGGGTCTCTTCATCACCAGGGTCAACAATCGTGACGACTGGATCGGGAAGGTAGTCGACGAGCTTCTCGCAGACAGCTACGGGTCCTGAACCTGGTCCTCCACCGCCATGAGGGGTTGAGAAGGTCTTATGCAGGTTGAAGTGCATAATATCAAAGCCTAAATCGCCAGGGCGCACAATGCCGAGGAGGGCATTCATATTCGCGCCGTCACCATACACTAAGCCGCCAGCAGCATGGACGGTTTCGATGACTTCTACCACATGTTCATCGAACAGACCCAATGTATTGGGGTTAGTGAGCATCAAGCCGGCTAAGTTTTCATCGCAAAGCCCTTTCAGCGCGTCTAAATCCACATTCCCACGTTCATCCGAGGGGAGTGAAACCACTTCAAATCCGCTCATCGAAGAAGTGGCGGGATTGGTACCGTGAGCAGAATCGGGGATGAGAATACGCTTGCGCTTCGTATCCCCGCGATCGGCGTGATATTTTTGGATGATGAGTACGCCGGTGAGTTCACCTTGGGCGCCAGCAGCAGGCTGTAAAGTGATGCCGGCAAATCCACTGATTTCCATCAGCCACTCTTGCAGGGCATACATAAGGTAGAGGTTTCCTTGCACCGTGTCCTCAGGCTGCAAGGGATGGGTGAATGCGAAACCAGGCAGTCGTGCGGCAACTTCATTAATTTTGGGGTTGTACTTCATCGTGCATGATCCTAATGGATAGATGCCAATATCAACCCCGTAATTCTTCTGGGATAGGCGTGTAAAGTGACGTACCACATCCACTTCAGAAACTTCCGGAAGAGGTAAGTCCTTGCGCCGGAATTCTGTAGGAAGTGGACTTTGGGGAACATCTGGTTCAGGGAACCTTACGCCCTGACGACCAGGGGAAGAAAGTTCATAAATGGTAGGCTCAGCCATGGGTCACCTCCAAAAGTGCATCGTGGAGCAGGTCAATATCATCCTTATGGATTTTTTCAGTAACTGCCATGAGCAGGTAACCTTCCAACTCGGGGTAATCTTTACCTAAGTCATACCCGCCAAGGATGTCATAAGCGCGTAAGTGGTCAAGTAAATGATCGACCGGCATAGGGCTGCTTATAACAAACTCGTGGAAGAACGGCGTGTCGGGAAAAGCCAACTCATATCCAGGGATGCTTTCGATTTGGTTTGCTGCGTAATGCGCCTTTTGGTAGCAGAGATTTGCTACCTGTTCAAAACCCTGCTTGCCCAATAAGCTGAGGTAAATTGTCGACGCTAATGCCATCAGTCCTTGGTTGGTGCAGATGTTGGATGTCGCCTTTTCGCGGCGGATGTGCTGCTCACGGGCAGTGAGGGTCATCACATAGGCTAACTCGCCGGCTGCATCTACCGTCTGACCGATCAACCTGCCAGATATCTTGCGCAGCAGCTCGTTGGTAACGGCAAATATGCCTAAGTAGGGTCCACCGTATGAAAGCGGGATGCCTAAAGGTTGGCCTTCGCCCGTCACGATATCAGCACCAAACTCTCCTGGCGGGGTGAGTATGCCCAGTGCCGTTGGGTTGACCGAAACAGCGAGCAAAGCCCCAGCGGCATGTACCGCTTCAGCTAAAGGTTTATAGTCGATGATGCGCCCAAAGAAATCGGGATATTGCACCATGACTAAAGCGGTATTCGTATCGATTTGAGCGATGAGCTTCTCCATTGAAGCGTCGAAGCCTGTCTCCCGGTCGTCTCCGAGGATACTAATCTCGCTGTTGCCGCGCATATACGTGCGGATGACCTGGCGGTATTGTGGGTTTACTGCGCGGGAGATGAGAAACTTTGTGCGCTTGCCTCTGAAGTGGTGATAAGCCAAAATAACTGCTTCAGCGGCAGCGGTAGCGCCGTCATAGTGGGAGGCATTGGCTACATCCATACCTGTCAGATTGCAAATCAGGCTTTGATATTCGAAGATGGATTGCAAAGTGCCTTGGGAGATTTCTGGCTGGTAGGGGGTATAAGCGGTGTAGAACTCGCCACGGCGCAGGAGCATATCTACCGCAGCCGGAACATAATGGTCGTACGCGCCGGCGCCTAAGAAGCTAATCAGCTCAGAAGTATTGCCGTTAGCGCGGGCGATGCTTTCAAGGTCTTGGTTGACTTCCATCTCGGTAAGTGCCGGTGGAAGGTTAAGCTCTGGGAAGCGATACTGCTCAGGAATTTCTTGGAAGAGGTCCTCGAGTTTACTTAGCCCAATGGCTTTGAGCATCGCCTCCACATCCTGAGGTGTGTGAGGGGTAAACATGGCTACCTGCTTTCGCAATAAGCTTCGTAGGCTTCTGCATCCATCAGCTCAGCGAGTTCGGCAGGGTCTGAGATTTTAATCTTTACCAGCCAGCCTTTTCCATAAGGGTCCTGGTTGAGGACTTCAACGTCATCTGTGATACTCTCATTGATTTCTAGCACGGTACCGCTCACTGGAAAGTTAACTTCGGCTGTGGCTTTAGCAGAATCGACACTCCCTAAGGTTTGGTTAGCTTTAACTTCTTCGTCAGGCTCCACAGCAAACTCAAAGTAAACAATGTCTCCCAGCTGGCTCTGCGCATAGTCGGAGATGCCAATGGTTGCGATATCGCCTTCAACTTTTACCCATTCGTCGGTTTTTGCGTATTTTAAGTCTTTGGGGAAATTCATATTAGCTCCTTTTTTATAGTGATCATGGTTAAATATGATGGCATTTGCATTCTCAGCAGGAAGTTCAATCACTTCATCTGGTCGAGAACTTTAGTGCAATTTGCCTCGCATCGTTTGCGTAAATTAATTTTAGCAAGATAGAAATTAAAGTCAAGCAGCAGCACTGTCTTGGCTGGATAAAAACTCATTTTGATTGGAATGAAAGATTTTGCCAACTTTTTCCACATATTCCAGGCTTTGGTGGCGGAAGTAAGTATTGTAAAGGTCGGCATAATAGCCACCGCTCTTGAGCAGCTGCTCATGATTACCTTCCTCGAGGATGACGCCCTCGTCCAATACGATAATGCGATCTGCAGATTGCACAGTCGAGAGGCGATGGGCGATGAGCACACTCGTGGATTGCTTGAGGATGAGGTTCAGTGCTGTTTGGATTTGCTTCTCAGTGAAGGGGTCGATGCTGGCAGTGGCTTCGTCCAGGATAAAAACAGAGGGTTTTTGCGCCAAAACGCGCATGAGGGCTACCAACTGGCGCTGCCCCATGGAGATTTGAGCGCCTCTTTCTCCAACGAGAGTATCCAAACCTTCCCCGAAGGTTTCCAACCATTCCCCATCCCCAATTTGGTAAGCTAAGGCTAGGATCTCTTCTCTGCTAATCTCTGGCTGAGAGAAACGAATGTTTTCCTCTACCGTTCCTTCAAAAAGGAAGGGTACCTGCGTGACCAATCCCATGTGCTGGCGCAAAGCGCGTAGATTGTATGAACGGATATCGCGGTCGTCGATGAGCAGCTCTCCACTCTGGAATTCGTAAAAACGCGCAATCAGCCGTGCGATGGAAGATTTCCCCGCACCCGTATGCCCAACAATTGCAACGTTTTCGCCTTCTTGAATGTGGAGATCAAAATCTTTGAGCACTTCTTTGCCGGTGTTATATCTAAATGTGAGCTTGTTAAAATCGATTTTCCCACGCAGTTGTTTGGGGACGTAGTTTCCTGTCTGGATGACGGTGTGCTCGGCATCAATCAGGGCAAAAATGCGCTCCGCTGCGGAAAGCCCGGTTTGCACCTGGGTCCAGTAAGAAGTGAGAGCCATAACGGGCTGTAAAAAGCGGTCAATACTGAGCACGAACATATACCAAGCGCCGGCACTAATCAAGCCTGCGATTACAGAATTGGAGCCCGTGTATACGATGACGGCGGTGGCGATCCCGCCTAAAGCGCGCGTCGTCGGGAACACAACCGAAAGGATCATGCCTCGCTTTACGTTCATCTCATACGAGACGTTATTAGTTTGCTTAAAGTCTCGATAGATACTTTCTTCTTGGCGGAAGTTTTTTGCAATGGCTATACCGCTGATCGTCTCTTTAATCGTAGCATTCACGTTTGCCATTGCGCGCATGCCCTGCCGCGTGAATCGGCGGGCTAAACTGCGATAAAACGAGACGATGATGATGACCACAGGGACAATCATAAAAAGAGTTACGGCTAAACGCCATTGTGTGTTGAGCAAAATGATTGCAGTGATGAGGGATTGCAGGGCATTGTTGGCTACATCCATGGTGATCGTGATGAATGTTGAGAAATCGCGCGTATCTGTAGTAATACGTGAAAGGATCCTTCCAGAGGAATAGCGGTCGTGGAAAGCCATATCTTGGCGCATCGAGGCTGCAAAGGCATCTGTGGAAAGGTCACGGTTGATATCGGCGATCACCCGCGCTAATAAACGGTGGTTGACGTAGTAGAAGACAAAGCCCAGCACTTCCACAATGATGACCAACCCAGCCAATAGGTAAAAGACAGAACGATCTGGAACACCAGCGATCCCCTCATCCAGGACTTTAGAAATAAGCAGCGGAGGCAGTGCGCCGATGCTGCCTTGCAGGAATATTGCAATGAGGATGACGATAATCTGTTTCTTATACGCTCGGGCATAACTCCAGATGCGGCTGAGCAAGGCTTTGTTGCTGTATTGCCGATCGTATGTTTCGCTATCCAAACCTGCATAAAAAGCCATAAAACGTTAATCCTCAATAAAAAGATGGCGATAAGCACGCGAAGTCTGCATTAACTCCTCATGTGTGCCGATTTCAGAAATTCTTCCTTTGCGCATCACAATAATGAGATCTGCCCAGCGAATTTGTGAAAGGCGGTGCGTGATAATAAAAGTTGTCCGCCCTTCGGAGGCAATCTTGATCGCTTTTTGGATTTCATCTTCAGTTTTGCTATCGATAGCACTGGTGGAATCGTCTAGAATCAGGATTTTGGGGTCTGTCAAAAAGGCGCGTGCTAAGGCGATACGCTGCCGCTGCCCACCGGAGAGTGTTGCACCGCGTTCGCCAATGATTGTATCGTAGCCATTCTCCAAATCCATGATAAATTCGTGCGCTTGAGCGCTTTTGGCAGCTTCAATAACTTCTTCAGTAGTGGCGCCGGGTTTGCCAAAAGCAATATTTTCATAGATAGATTTGGAAAACAGAAATATGTCTTGTTCAATGATTGAAATTTGACTGCGCAGAGCGTCTAACTTCCAATCACGGAGGTCAACCCCATCGATGAGCACCTGGCCTTGGTTAGGGTCGTAGGTGCGATTAATCAAGCGCACCAGAGTGGTCTTTCCGGAACCGGTTTGACCAACGATGGCAACTGTCTGCCCAGGGTGGACTTGGAAGCTAATATCCTGTAGCGCTGATTTGTGTCCCTCATACGAAAAACTCACCTGCTTGAAGACCACCTCGCCACGCATGGTCTCGGCGTAGCCGTTTTCATTTTGATCCAAGTTGTTTTCTGCATTCATTACCGCGAGCAGACGTCTGGCACTGGCGATGCCCAAAGAGATTTGTGAATATGAATGGATTGAAGTATTGGTAGGGAAACCTAAGAGGGAGAGCGCGCTGAAATAAGAAATAACACTCGCGAGTGGGATGGTGCCCGCCTCGAAAAGAAACAAAGCATGGAGTAAGCCAAAACCTAAAGTGAGCGCGAGCATAAGCAGCGGGATAAATCGCGCTTCAACATCGCCTTGTTCAACGGATGCATCGCGATAAGCTTTGATATTCTTCCGGAAAAGCTGGATTTCGTTTTCTTCTTGCGCGGCAGCTTTGACAGTTTCAACCCCATCAATAGCCTCAGCTAAGCGGCTGTTCATAATGCCAAAGGCACTCCGCACTTTGCTGGTGATGGGCTGCAAGATTTTCAGATAATGAACAATGTAGGCAAAATAAGCCACAATAAATATTGAAGGAGCAATTAAGAGGACAGGGTTGATTTGTGCGCCTATCACCAGGGGGATAAAGAGGAAGTTGATAGAACCCAAGACCATATTGATCCCTGGGCTGAAGAGGAAGTTAACCTCGCGGATGTCATTCGTAGCACGCGCCATCAGATCCCCTACCGATTGCAGGGAATGGAAGGTCATACTTTTGCCAAGCAAGGCGATATAAAACTCGTCTCTTACATCCCTTTCTATGCGCTGGGCTAAGACCTCAAAGCCAAAATTTCGTCCGAATTGAAGCACGCCACGCCCAACCTGCGAAATCAAAATGACCAAGACGGAACGATGAATCACTTGTAAATCTGGGGAGCCGCTGGTCAGGGTACTAAAAACGACCCCAAACTGGACGGCGGGCAAACCAGCCAATGCCGCATTTCCGATGGTGCCAATCACTGCAATGAGGAAAATAAACCAATGGTGAATAGCGTGCGAGATTATCCAACGCCCTGGGTTAGATCTGTCGGTTTTATAGCGGAAGGGAATGGCAAATTCGCTTATACTCATCAGCAACAATCTCTTTATCTATTGAGAATTGTACCCGATGGATGCGCTCAATGGAGAAAATGCGTAAAAATGCGGGCAATTGCGATTACTTGTCTTTTACATTCACACCAGGTTGAAAAGCTAAATCTCCCTTGACGATAATCATAGCGAAGGTATAATCAGATTAATAATATTAATCTGATAATTAGACCATGGAAACCCCTGCACGAAGCGACCTCTTAGATTACTTAGCTGAAGCTAATCGCACTGGTGCATCCATACCAACGATTGCTGAGTTGAGCGAGGAATTAGGGATCAGCATCACCACTTTACGCGAGCAATTAGAAGTTGCGCGCCGCTTAGGTTTCGTCTCAATCAAACCC
>BAABOD010000012.1:27097-35477 GCA_040371255.1 Anaerolineaceae bacterium
TTTACGCGAGCAATTAGAAGTTGCGCGCCGCTTAGGTTTCGTCTCAATCAAACCCAAAACTGGCATTCAACCCTGTGGTTTTTCACTCTCCCCGGCACTAATGTTAAGTTTGCAATATGGAATAAAAGTACAGCCGGAGCTTTTTGAAGCATTTCGTGATTTACGCAAGCACATCGAAGCCAGCTATTGGTATGAAGCAGCACCTTTATTGACCAGTGGAGAGGTGAGTGCTTTAGGGGAAATTGTTCGTAAAGCGCAACTCAAAATTGAAAATCAACCTATCGAGATGCCCGAGAAAGAACATCGTGCGTTTCACTTAGCGATATTCCAGCATTTGGAAAATCCCCTTGCCAAAAGCGTTCTGGAAACTTTTTGGGAGTTGAATGCGGGGAATGAGCGCAATTATTACCTCGATCAGACCTACTTAGTTACTGTGTGGAATTATCATCAGCGCATCGTTGAAGCCCTGGCTGCGCGGGATTTTGACCGCGGTTATCAAGCTCTGATCACGCACATGGACTTGGTGGTGCAGCGAAAAAAAGTGGAATTATCTCAGCGTTTTGAGTGATAAAAGGAGAATAAGACGTCATGACCTACCCCGAGAATGAAAAATTGATCGATCTCCCCCAAAAAGTAAATGATTTTTGCATGACGGTTTGCACTGTCAACGGTTCTGGCAGTGCTACATCTAACAATGTACTCTATCATGCTCTCTTCCATATGGGCATCCCGACCTCTGGGAAAAACATATTCCCCTCAAACATTAAAGGCTTGCCCACGTGGTTTGTCATTCGGGTTTCGGGGGAGGGCTACTTAGGTAGAGTGCCTTATGATGACATTCTCGTTGCAATGAACCCGGAAACATTCCTGGATGATTTAACTTATTTGCCCGAAGGCGGCGTGATTTTTTATGCAGACCACATCCGCTTGCCGGAAAACCCACGGCCCGACCTGGTTTTCTACCCAATGCCCATTCGCCGGCTGGTCAAGGAGGCAGAAGTCCCGCGCAATCTGCGGGAATACATGGAGAATATGGCTTACGTCGGTATTGTGGGGCAAGTTCTGGGTATCAATATGGAAAGCCTCCTATATGCTTTGAAACGTCACTTTGGCAATAAGGCTACCGCGCTCGAATCGAACCTAAAAATGGTCAAAACTGGTTATGACTGGGCGGCAGAGAATATCGTCAAAAGAGACCGCTATTCCGTGAAGCCGCTGCCCCCGATGAAGGATTGCATTTTAACCGATGGGAATAATGCCGCAGCGTTGGGTTCGCTCTTCGGAGGTGTTGAGTTTTGCGCTTGGTATCCGATCACGCCGGCGAGCAGCTTAGTTGAATCGATGATAGAGCACAACCCCAAGTTACGCAAAGATCCCGTAACAGGCAAGAACACCTGTGTGATCCTACAAGTGGAAGATGAGCTGGCTGCTGCCGGCTGCGCGATTGGAGCGGGTTGGGCTGGCTTGCGTGCGATGACCGCTACCTCAGGCCCAGGCTTGAGCTTGATGACCGAAAATGTGGGCTTGGCATACTTTACAGAAACACCTATCGTGATTTGGGATGTACAGCGCGTTGGACCCAGCACTGGCTTACCCACGCGCACAGCACAAGGGGATCTGACTTTTGTTTACTTCCTGGGGCATGGGGATATCAATCACGTCATCCTACTGCCCGGTTCGGTGAATGAGTGTTTTGAGTTTGGCTGGAAAGCCTTGGACTTGGCAGAGCATTATCAGACTCCGATTTTTGTACTCAGCGATCTGGACTTGGGGATGAACCAGTGGATTACGCCTAAGTTTGCATATCCTGACCGTCCTATTGACCGTGGGAAAATCCTATGGGAAGAAGATTTGGATCGTTTCGGTGGGCAATGGGGTCGTTATAAGGATATCGATGGTGATGGTATTCCTTACCGTACGGTGATGGGCAATCAGAATCCAGCTGCAGCTTACTTCACGCGCGGCACCGGCCATAATGAGTATGGAAATTATAGTGAAGACCCAATAAATTGGGCAAATATGATCCGCAGGATTAAAAAGAAACTGATGAACATGTGCGAGGTGCTGCCGAAACCCATTTTGCGTGCCAAACCAGGCGCCAAAATCGGCATCATCGGCTGGGGGTCAACCGACCCAGCGCTAATTGAGGCTCAAGATATGTTGGAAGAAGCAGCCGTTCCAGTGGATTACTTGCGCATTCGGGCATTACCAAGTTGCAAAGCTGTGCGCGATTTTATCGCTGCGCATGACCATACTTATGTGTTGGAGCTTAATCGCGATGGTCAGATGTGCTCAATTTTGAAGTTAGAGGTCTCTGAATGTTCTGAGAAGCTATCGTCGATAACGGATATTGGTGGTTTGCCCATGACGGCGCTTTGGGCGACTGAACAAGTTTTGGCAAAGGAGATGGAGAGACATGGATAACACACAGACGCAAAAAGTGGAGCGGAATTTAATTGGGCTTTCCCCTGTCGATTATAAAGGGAAGCCTTCTACACTTTGCCCAGGGTGTGGTCATAACACCATCGCTAACCAAATTCAAGCCGCGCTCTTTGAGCTGGGCGTCGTTCCGGAAATGGTTGCCAAGTTTAGCGGGATTGGCTGCTCCAGCAAGAGCCCGAACTATTTTTTGGACCGCTCTTTTGGGTTCAATGGGGTTCATGGGCGCATGCCAACTTTGGCTACGGGGGCTTGCTTCGCAGACCGGCGCATTAAACTCATAGGCATCTCGGGTGATGGGGACTCGGCGAGCATTGGCATGGGGCATTTTAAACATGTCATCCGTCGGAATATTCCAATGGTTTACATTATTGAGAATAATGGTGTGTATGGACTTACTAAAGGGCAATTCTCGGCTACCTCGGACTTGGGCTTAGAGCTCCGTCATCAGGGTAAGAATTATCTGCCCCCCTTAGATTTGTGCTTGGAGGCTTTGATCAGCGGGGCGAAATTTGTTGCCCGAGCGTTTGCTGGAGATGTTAAACAGATGCGAGAGCTCTTCAAAGCTGCTTTTGTGCATGATAGCATTGCCGTGATCGATGTGATTAGCCCATGTGTGACTTTTAACAATCAGGATCAGGCAATGCAATCTTATACGTGGGGGCGCGAGAATGAAAGCCCAATTCAGGATATTACCTTTATTCCGAAAGCTCAAGAAATCATTGTGGATGACTTTCAAGAAGGTACTTACCGTGAAGTAAAACTCCATGATGGTTCCAGCCTGTTGCTTAAAAAGATCGACAGAGATTACGATCCAACAAGTAAAACCGCTGCTTTAGATTTGTTAACGGAATCTTACGAAAAGCGTTACCTCACCACCGGATTGTTCTACATCGAAAAGACCGAACAGTCCATTTTTGATATCTTCGATTTAGGAAAGGAGCCGCTTAACCGCCTCCCAGCCGAGCGAATCCGACCGGATTTGGCTGCCTTGGAGCGGATTAATGCTGCGTTAGAATAAGCAAGCTGCACGGAGAATCAAAACGGGACCAGCAATCTGGGCCCGTTTTTAGTCCACTTCAGGCTTTACCACCGCAAGGAATAAAGCAATATCAAATTCGGTTTGACCATTTCTCCTACCGGAAAGCCAGAAATCACAACGACTTTATCGCCGGCTGAGAGGTTGGTTGACGCATACAGCCCAGTCTCTACGTGCTTGACCATTGTTTCGAGTGTGTCTGCATGCGGCACAAGCAACGGCGTGACGCCCCAAGCAATCCCTAACCAATGATAAGTCTTCATCTCTGGGGTGAAGGCGTAAATTGGCACATTGGGTTTGGTTTTAGACATCCACATCGCCGTAGCGCCCGAAATGGTAAACACCACAATTGCTTTGACCTTGGCTGCAACAGAAAGTTCTTTGGCTGACCGTGCAATTGATACCGTTGGATTGTCAGCCTCGTGAGCGATCAAGCTATCCAGATGACCCCACTCGCTGAGGTGCTTTTCGGATTCCTTAATAATGGCATCCATCATGCGAACACTTTGCACCGGGTATTTCCCCGCGGCTGTTTCAGCGGAAAGCATGACAGCATCGGTGCCATCAAAAATGGCGTTCGCCACGTCAGCTGCTTCTGCTCTGGTAGGGCGCGGGTTATTGATCATCGATTCCAACATTTGCGTAGCAGTGATGACGAACTTGCCTTTTTGATTAGCAGCTTTGATGATGGCTTTCTGCACAGAAGGAACTTCGGCTGGGGACATCTCTACACCTAAGTCCCCTCTAGCAACCATCACGCCATCGGTAGCATCTATAATGGCGTCCAAGTTGGCAATTGCTTCAGGGCGCTCTAACTTTGCGATGATAGGAGGAACCCGCTCCGAGCCAGACATCTCCTGCATGGTTTTTCGAACGGTGAGAATATCGGAAGCTTGGCGCACAAAAGATATGGCTACCAGGTCAACCCCTAAAGAAATACCAAAAGCTAAATCCTCCAGATCTTTAGGCGTCAGGCAGGCAATATCCAGCTTTGATCCGGGAAGGTTAACACCTTTATGGGATTTGAGTTTACCTCCGAGGATGACCTTGGCGTAGATAGTCTCGCCATCCAGCTCGAGGACCTCGAACTCAAGCTGGCCATCATCCAGGAGGATGTGATTACCAGGAGAGAGTGCTTCATGCAAATTTGGCACGTCGAAGGGAATGAATATGGTACCTTCACGTAAGTTTTTCGGGTTTTCGGTTGAACTTAATGCAACCGTATCTCCTGATTTCAGCTCAACAAAATCGGTTTTTAGGTTGCCGATGCGCAGCTTTGGGCCTTGTAGGTCCATCAAGATAGAAACAGGTTTGCCAAGCTCTTCAGAAAGCCTGCGTAATATTTTGTACCGATTGGCATGTTCTTCATGAGTGCCGTGCGAGAAATTGAGGCGGGCAACATCCATGCCGGCTTCAATCAAGGCGCGCAGCGTAGCTTCATCAGAACTGCTCGGACCTAAGGTGGCGACGATTTTGGCAAACCTGTTCATAAAAGCTCCTTACTTTAGGGCATTTGTAAAACCTTAGCAATCCTAGGTAAAGCCCAGTCTAAGGTTTCTTGCTCAATAATGAGGGGTGGCGCAAAGCGGATAACGTGATCATGCGTTTCCTTGGCAAGAATGCCTTCATCCTGCAATGCCTCACAGAAACGCCGCGCACCGCCGGCTTCTGGTTTTAGTTCCACACCGATCAGCAAACCACGCCCCCGCACCTCTTTGATATGTGCGCTTGGGATTTCACTCAATCGGTCCATAAAGTAATTACCCAAGGTGAAAGCCCGCTCGGGAAGATTCTCTTCCTCGATGACTTCGAGGGCAGCGATGCCAACAGCGCAAGCTAATGGGCTGCCACCAAAGGTCGAACCATGCTCGGAAGGTTGGAACAAGCCCAAAATAGGCTCATCCGCCAGTACAGCTGAGACTGGTAGCATGCCGCCAGAAAGCGCTTTCCCAATGATAGTGATATCGGGGCGAACATTTTCATACTCTGAGGCGAAAAGTTTACCTGTGCGACCTAAGCCGGTCTGGATCTCATCAGCAATAAAGAGTACCTGATTTTGTTTGCAAAGGTCAGCTACTCCACGCAGATACCCTTCGGGGGGAACAATCACGCCATTTTCACCTTGGATTGGTTCAAGCATGACCGCGGCTGTGTTTGGATTGATGGCAGCTCGCACAGCTTCGAGATCTCCAAAAGGCACAATCTTAAAACCGGGGGTAAATGGACCGAAGGCATCTTTATACAGGGGTTCAGAAGATAAGGAAATGATGGTGATCGTGCGGCCATGGAAATTCCCGGCTGCAACGATGATTTCCGCTTCATACTTAGGGATGCCTTTGACGGCATAACCCCATTTGCGGGCGACTTTAAGGGCTGTTTCTACTGCTTCGGCGCCGCTGTTCATTGGCAGGCTCATTTGATAGCCAGTCATGTCAGATAGTTTTTTGTAAAACGGACCTAATTGATCGTTGCGGAAAGCACGGGAGGTTAAGGTGATTCGGTCTAGCTGATCTTGCAAAGCTTTGACAATTTTGGGGTGACGGTGCCCCTGATTGAGGGCAGAATATGCGCTTAGGAAGTCTAAATAGCGATTTCCATCGATATCTTCGACCCAAACGCCTTCACCTTTTGTCAAAACGACATCGAGCGGTTTGTAGTTATGGGCACCATATTTATCTTCAAGGTCAATATAATATTGGGAATTCAAGTTAATCTCCTTTCATGAGTGTGTATACGACCGCTTTTTGAGCATGTAAGCGGTTGTGCGCTTGGGGGAAAAGCCGCGAGTGAGGTCCATCGGCAACGCTATCTGTAATCTCCTGCCCCCGATGAGCTGGCAGACAGTGCATGACGATCACATCAGGAGCAGCTTCTGAAACCAATTGATCATTCACCTGATAAGGCGGGAAAACCTTTTCGCGCTGCTTAGCTTCTTCTTCCTGACCCATGCTTGTCCAAGTATCGGTGTAAATTACATCGGCAAATTGCACAGCTTCGTGCGGGTCACGTAGGAAGGTCAGTTTGGCACCGCTTTCACGAGCTACATTTATGGCAGTTTGAACTGCATCGGCGGGCATATCATACCCTTCTGGATTGGCAATCGTAAAATTTGCGCCTAATTTTGCGCAAATTTGCATCAAGGAAACAGCAACGTTATTGCCGTCACCGACATACGTGACGTTGATGCCCTGAATGCGGCCAAAGTTTTCGTAGATAGTTAGTGCATCGGCTAGAGCCTGGCAGGGGTGGCTGTAATCGCTCAATCCGTTAATCACTGGGATATTCGCCCAACGAGCTAACTCTAAAACGTGCTCATGTGCAAATACGCGTGCCATGATGCCTTGCACATAACCCTCGAGTACGCGGGCAATATCAGCAATAGATTCCCGTTGCCCCAGACCGACCTCATTAGGAGAAAGGTAAAGGGCATCGCCGCCTAAATGGCGCATCGCCATATCGAAGCTGACCCGGGTGCGTAATGAGGGTTTTTGGAAAATCATCGCGAGCACCTTGCCCTTGAGGACCGGTTCATTGCCACCATGCGCATATTCATTTTTGAGCCGGATAGCAAGATCAAGCAAGTTTAGTAATTCCTGGGGGCTGTAATCGATGATATCTAAGAAATCTTTATGCATACGCTCTCCTTAATCGTTTTAATATTAGTCAGGCGAAGCTACGGTTTTAGCTTTGCCTGTCACTCTGGGATTTTATCAGACTTCGTCTTAAATTGGGATATGAAAAAGATTTACTCGTGAACCGCCCTGTAAAAACTAATCTCTGAATTTAAGCAGGCGGAGAAATGCTGCCTAAAAGGGGATTATTCATTGCTGTAAGGATTTCGTCCTGCAGGCGGCTCATTTCTGCATACTCGTCCTCTTCAGCATGGTCATAGCCGCAAAGATGCAGCACGCCGTGCACAAAGAGCATTTCCACTTCCTGCTGTAACGGATGCCCATTGTTTGCAGCTTGCTCCTGAGCTTTTTCGATGGAGATGACGATATCTCCTAAGTAATGCAAGCCGCTTTCAGGGTCAAGATAGTCATTTTCAAAGGAAAGCACATCTGTAGGAGCATCAACGTTCCGGTAGGTCTTATTAAGCTTGTGGATGGTTCTATTATCGGTCAATTTCAGGGTGACTGCCTCATCCTGCGCATAGCCGAGCTTTTCCAACGAGGCTTGAAGGCAAGCTTCCAGGCGGATGAGATCCACTTGAGTGCGGTATTTTTGGGGAGATGAAAAATCAATCATTGCATTCTTGAAGGTTGAAGGTGGGGTTTAGTCCTCATTAACGCCACTATCAGCTTGCTTTTTGAATTTCTTTTGCACTTGCGGATATTTTATGCGCGGGTGGTAGGAACGCTGTAAAGTTTCAAAGAAAGAATCTTCGATTGTCTTCAGGTCCTTGAGGGTCAGGTCGGTTTCTTCTAACTGGTCTGCGTCCTTATACATGGCGATGCTTTTTTGGATCAATTCGCGTAATTCTTCGTCGGTACGCGGGGCATCAGCACGGGCTCTGGCTTCGGTTCCATCCGCTAACATCAGAATGGCTGTTTCTCGGGATTGCGGTTTAGGCCCTGGGTAAGTGAATAAAGATTTATCGACGTCTTCGGGGTTCTCAGCCATTGCAATGGCTTGGGAGTATTGATACACCGTTACCATCGTGCCATGGTGTTCGCGAATGAAATCAATAATTCGTGAGGGCAAACGATACTTTTTCGCTAAGGCTACGCCGTCAGGAACGTGTTGGATGATTGTGGCAGCCGCTGTTGCGGGATCGAGATCGTCATGGGCATCGATTTTATCCTTGATTTGATTCTCGACGAAAAATTGCGGGTTGTTGGCTTTACCGCAATCGTGGAAAAGCGCGCCGACGCGGATGAGCAGACGGTCTGCGCCAATTGC
>BAABOD010000013.1:0-31131 GCA_040371255.1 Anaerolineaceae bacterium
TCCTCGCTCGGTACCCTACGGGTAGGCTACGCACTCAGAGACCGGCGAGAACAAGAGATAAAGCCCCCGTCATCTCTAAGCGAGTATAATTCGCGTAGGATAATAAACTTTTAGGAGCACAACATGCAATTAGGTATCATCGGCTTGCCGCAATCGGGCAAAACTACGCTCTTCAAAGCTCTCACGCACGTGGACGTGCCCACGGAAATCTCTTCCGGGCAGTTAGAAGTGCATACCGCCGTAGTAGATGTGCCCGACCCGCGGGTGGACCAGCTCGTGGAGCTCTACAAGCCCAAGAAAATTGTGCGCGCTAAGGTAACTTATGCAGATATCGCCGGCTTGGATGGCAGCGCGGGTAAGAATGGCTTATCCGGTGCGCTCTTTAACCAATTGGCGCAAATGGATGGCTTTGTGCATGTGGTGCGTCAGTTCGAAAACGCCAGTGTACCGCATCAGGCTGGGAGCATCGACCCGGTACGCGATATTCAAACCATGGATACCGAGTTTATCCTCAATGACTTGGTGATGGTGGAACGCCGGCTGGAGCGCCTGAGGGAAGAGTACCGCCGTGGCGTGACGCGCGACCGTGCCCTCATCCAGCAGGATATCGACCTCTTTGAGCGCCTCCAGGCAGTTTTGGAGCGGGAGCTGCCCTTGCGGCATTACGACTTCACACCAGAAGAAGATAAAACCTTAGCTAGTTTTCAATTCCTCAGCCGCAAGCCACAAATTGTAGTCTTCAACCAGTCTGAGGATCAGCCTGTCATCCCGTACGAAAGCCCGCATCCGCACACGCGCGTTATCAGCGTGCCAGCCAAGCTGGAAATGGAAATTGCTGAGCTGGATCCGGAAGATGCGGCACTCTTTATGCAGGAATATGGCATCAGCGAGCCGAGCCTATCGCGCCTGATCCGCCTTTCCTATGACCTTTTGGGGTTGCAGTCATTTTTTACCGCAGGCGAAAAAGAAGTGCACGCTTGGACGCTGCGCAAGGGCTCCAATGCGCGCGAAGCCGCCGGCGTGATCCACACTGATATGGAAAAGGGCTTTATCCGCGCGGAGGTGGTCTCCTTTGAGGATATTATCACCTATGGCAGCACGGCTGAAGCGCGCGCCAAGGGCCGCCTGCGCGTGGAAGGGAAAAACTACATCGTCCAGGATGGCGACATTCTGGAGATTCGCTTTAATATTTAGGATTTAGATTAGCGCAAACATTACAGATCTGAGGAATAGGCAAGCATCTTTTAATATAGCCTAAAGTACTTTGTAAGAGCAAAGAGATAACGTCTAAAATTAGAAATCTATGTTCAAGCATGGTACCCTTCAGGCAGGCTTCGCAATCTCCTCACCATGAGAAGCCTATGGCTTTACGTTTTAGAAGTTCTTACAATCCTGTGATGACAAGTATAAACAAAAATACCCGGGATTCGGAGACCTACGGTCAACCCCTCGCTCGGTCGGGAGACCGGCGAGAACAAGGAGGTCGTATTTTATCGGGGAATGCGAATTATTGGCTTAAGAGTTTGCCTAACTCATCCAAATCGACGCGCGAGGTTAGGTCAAAACTGAGCGGGGTTACCGAAACTTTATGATCAATAACGACAGCATGCAGGTCACTATCTTCCTCCGGAGCACCTTCTTCCAAGTTAATCGTATAGCTGATCCTACGGGCACCGTCCGCCGCATCTGTCTCAACGGGCATGGGGAAATAGTAGCGTAAACGCGATTGGCGCGTCACCACCAAAGGTGTTTCCGGCGTGGCATCATGAGGAACATCCACTTTGAGCACGCTCACGTCAAAGGGGAGCTCTAACCGCAGCATGCGTTCCGCAAAATAGCGGGTGAAGTAAGCCGCTGCTGAAAAATCAACCTCCGGAGAAAGGTCCAAATGCCGTTGAACTGGGGTTTGCAATGAAACCGCCAGCGCTGGGATGCCAAAGGTAGCCGCTTCAAGCGCAGCGCCCACTGTTCCGCTGATCGTTACACCCGAAGCCACGTTTTCGCCATAGTTGATGCCAGATACAACTAAATCCGGTTTGAAACCTAACACTTCGTAGTAGCCATGCAAAAAAGCTTGAGCCGGCGAGCCACCCACAGCATAAACCTGCCACTCCTGCCCGCGTACTGTCATGGTGCGTGGTTCGATGTGACCGTCGGATTCGCGCGGGAGCGCCCTCCCCATCGAAGTCTGTTGCACACGTGGCGCCACCACATGCACAAAGCCGATTGGCGCTAAGGCTTCCGCCGCCGCCCATAAGCCCGGCGAGTCAATGCTATCGTCGTTGGTGAGCAAGATTTGAGGTTTGTTATTCGGTTTCATCGGCTTTATTGTACTCAGGAGCTTAGCGTGATGCAACGCCGTTGTGCAGATCTCACGGATGCACTGAAAATCTGGGGTGCCCGGTCGGTCACATCTTTTCTGGGTAGTTTTTAAGCAGTTCCTGCCCGGGCATGAGGATAGCTTTGGGTTCACATACGCTTTTGCAGAAGCAGCAACCTACCAAGCAGAGGAACGGCTCTGCCACCCAAACTCTACCATTCTCATCGCGTTCATAGACCTCGCGGGCGCAGATTTCCATGCATGCTCCACAGTTATTACAGAGTTCCTCAGAAATAGTGGGGAACCATGGGATTTGTTCCCTGGGGTAACCGCGCCAGGTGCCGTAGTCCCGCGCTACAATGGCTTTGCCTTGCTGCTTGCGCCTGTAGTAGCGGGTGTATTCCATGCGCAGCGCGCTGGCATAGTCCTTCTCAGCTACTTTTGGGACGTAATTGTGCTTGCGCACACCCGCGAGCAGTAAATCGGTTAATTTCTCATCGGTGGGCGTGACGCCCTGGGCAAAAAGCTCGGCAAACAGCTCTTCCAAGCCCAGCAGCCCGGCTGGCGCTGAGCCGATATTGAGCATCCGATAGCTAAGTTCTGGCATGCTTCCTCACGTTTCAAGCCTTTGCCTGGGCACATTCGGCTGCTGCAGCTCTTAAGTGGGCAACCATGGCAGTCAACCCGTTGCTGCGCTGGGATGAAAGATGGCGCCAGAAGCCTAAGGTTTCGAAAAGGTTCAAGTTCAGGTCAGCAAATGCCTCAGCTGGCTGACCGTTGAGCAGCTGATGCAGGATGGCAACCAGCCCTTTCACAATCAACGAGTCGCTATCCGCGTCAAAATAGAGCTTGCCATCTTGGCAGGTGATATCAAACCACACGCTGGATTGACAGCCCTTCACGCGATTTTCCTCAGTCTTTTGGGCTGGATCCATGGGCGGCAATTCCTGACCTAACTCAATCAGATAGTCATATTTCTCTTCCCAAGTTTCCAGAAGGTCAAAGTTCTCAATTAATTCAGCTTCGAGCTCCGCAACTGTTTTCATTGTTCACCTTTTCAACATTTTCAATACACGTTGGATACCCTGCACCAACGCATCGATATCCTCCCGTGAATTATACAAAGCTAATGATGCCCGCACGGTACCAGATATGTGAAGTGCGTCCATAATAGGTTGGGTGCAGTGCTGCCCCGTGCGCACGGCAACGCCATAATTATCAAGGAGGATGCCCATATCATAATGTTGGATGCCTTCCACATTGAAAGGCAAGATGCTTGAGCGCTTATGCGGATTACCATAAAGCGTCAACCCCGGGATAGTGCTTAGCTGCTCCACCCCGTAGGCGAGCAGCTGCTCCTCATAGGCTTGCAGCTCGTAGGAGTCGAACTGGCTCAGATAATCGATCGCAGCGCCCAAGCCAATCGTATCGGCAACGTTAGGCGTGCCGGCTTCGAACTTTTGAGGCAGCGCAGCAAAGGTGATGCGATGGCTCGTCACCTGATCGATCATTTCTCCGCCGGATTGATAAGGCGGCATTTGCTCTAACCACTTTTCCTTGCCATAGAGCACGCCAATACCCATCGGAGCATACATTTTATGCCCGGAAAAGACGTAGAAATCGGCATCCAGCGCCTGAACATCATGCTCGGGCAGGTGCTGCACGGCTTGGGCAGCATCCACCAGCACCGGTACGCCAGCAGCATGCACCAATGGGATAATTTCATCCAGCGGGTTGACTGTGCCCAAAGAATTGGAAACTTGGTTGAGCGCTACCAAGCGGGTTTTTTCGTTGAGCATCCCTTTCAGAGCTTCCAAGTCCAGCTCGCCATTGGCATCGAAGGGCACCACGCGGAAGTGTGCCCCTTTGCGCTGGCAGAGTTGATACCAAGGCACATAATTGCTATGGTGCTCCAGCTCGGTGACGATAATTTCATCGCCGGCGTGTACAAAGGCTTCGCCAAAAGAGAAAGCTACCAAATTGATTGACTCGGTGGTGCCACGCGTGAAAATGACCTCGTAGGCATTGGCAGCATTAATATAGTGCGCCACTTTGTTACGGGCTTCTTCGAACGCATCCGTGGCACGCACAGCCAGAGTGTGGTTACCGCGATGCACATTGCTGTTTAGGTTAGTGTAATAGTGAGTTAAGGCTTCCAAAACTACCCGCGGCTTTTGCGTCGTGGCGGCGTTATCCAAATAAATTAATGGATGGCCATTTATCTTGGAGGAAAGTATGGGGAAGTCATCACGAGCAGAGATAATTGATTTTGACATAAAGCCCTTTCAAGTGTAAACGCTAACATTTTACCATCAGGTGGCTGACTATTAGAACCTTGCACAAGACCAACAACCTATAAGAGCAAAGTGATAATGCCCTAAAGTGGCAAAATAGAAATGTCCTACTGATTAAGAGTTATGAAATCGTCGTTCGATTATTCCAATTTTTTATTCAAAGGAACGATAAAATCATGACGAACAGCATAATAGCAGCCTTTCCCCTCTTACTCCCCTTCCCAGCGGACTAATATTTATAATATTATCCTCATTAATTATCGCTGGGACGGGGAGTTAAAGCTTGATAGAGGGCTGCGCCCTCTATCAAACCAATTTCCCTTCCCCAGCGGTTTGACCGAAACAAAAAAGAGCCGCTTGACGCTGGGGAAGGGTCAGGGTTAGGGTTACCGTGAATCATCATAGACAATAAGAAATAAGATGGTTAGTTATGAGAAAAAGCTCATTCTGAGGACTTTATCCACTTATTAGGACATTTCTATTTAGCCTTGGCAACAAGACCCAGAACCGTTGTACAAAAAGCTGCGCAGCGAATTTATTGTAGGTTACAATTGTTAACAAATAGGATAAAGCATAAATATTTTAGATTAGTGGTCTGTTCTTTTTGCATTTTGGATTGGAGGATGCGTGGCGGAAAAAATTTTAGTGGTCGACGATGAAATTTCCCTGCAGGAAACTTTAGCTTATAACCTTAGCAAAGAAGGTTACACCGTTGAGGTCGCCGGAGATGGCAATCAGGCTTTGGAATTGGCGCGCAGTTCAAAGCCGGATTTAGTGATCTTAGATGTGATGCTCCCCGGCTTGGATGGCTTTGAAGTCTGCCGTATTCTGCGCCAAGAGGCTAATATTCCGGTGTTAATGCTCACCGCTCGGGATGATGAAATTGACCGCGTGGTCGGTTTGGAAGTGGGCGCGGATGACTACTTGGTTAAACCTTTCAGCATGCGCGAGTTGAATGCGCGCATCAAAGCTTTGTTGCGCCGTGTGCGCCTTATCCGCGAGGAAGTGGAATCCAGCGCGCAAGAAAGCGCACAACCTAAACTGCTCACCTTCAATGACCTGGTGATTGATATGACGCGCCGCGAAGTGCGGCTGGGCAATGATGTCTTGCAGCTTAAGCCCAAGGAATACGAATTGCTGCTGTATATGGGGCAGCACAAGGGTCAGGTGCTGACGCGAGAAGTGATCCTCGAGCACGTCTGGGGCTGGGATTTTGTGGGAGATTCGCGTACAGTGGATGTGCACATCCGTTGGCTGCGCGAGAAAATCGAACAGAATCCAGAAAGCCCGCAGCGCATCATAACTGTAAGAGGTGCTGGCTATCGCTTTGAAGGATAGAGCACGATGAAGTTCCGCTTCGATTGGAAAGCTGACCTGCCGTATGTGCTTGTTCTGCTCCTCAGTTTAGCTTTTCTTTTATTTTTTATCCCCTATCAAGTCCAGCAAGCTTATCAAGCCTCAGCCCAGAGCGGCTTGCCCGTGGACCTAACTTGGGTTTATCTTTCTATCGTCCTTGCTGGGCTGTTGATCATTGCCATTTTTATCATTTCGCGCTGGCGATATGCCGAAAGGATTGCTGCAGCGCTTAAGCAGCTCACCCGAGCCACACGCCAGTTAGGTGAAGGCCGCTATGAAGGTGTTGAGGTGCCAAGCCGTCTGGAAAAGGTGCCCGAGATGCAAGAGCTCAGCCAAGCCTTGGAAGAGACCGCACATCAAATTGACGAACAGATTTCCGCACTTTCAAAAGAGCGTGCCATGCTTTCTACCGTGCTGAGCCAAATGACGGATGGCGTCTTGATTGCCGATTCCGAAGGGCACGTGCAGCTGCTGAACGCCGCCGCAGAACGTCTGTTTAAAATTAAGGCGCAAAAAGCTTTGGGGCGCTCCGTCGTGGAGGTCATGCGCCATCATGCATTAATAGATTTGTGGTCAAAGACGCGCGATGCAGAACCAGCGACTATTACATTAGAAATGGGTGCTGAGCATAAATTCCTGCAAGTGGTGGGCATTCCTTTAGGTGCAGACCTACCTGGCCGGTCCATGCTGCTTTTCCAAGACCTCACGCAGGTACATCACCTGGAAACTGTACGTAAAGACTTTATCTCCAATATCTCTCATGAGTTGCGCACTCCGATGGCTAGCCTCAAGGCAATCAGTGAAACCCTGCTGGATGGCGCCTTGGAAGACCCTCCAGCGGCGCGGCGCTTTGTGGTACGCATGGATACTGAGGTGGATAACCTGACCTTGCTGGTGAATGAACTTTTGGAGCTTTCGCGCATTGAGAGCGGGCGCACCAATTTTGAATTTCAGCGCGTTACGCCTCTCCAGCTCCTTTCCAAACCTTGCGAACGCATGTCTCTCCAAGCGGAGCGTGTAGGCCTCAGCTTGAGCTTAGATTGCCCACCCGATCTGCCGGCTGTATTTGCCGATCCAGACCGCATTTCCCAGGTGGTGATCAACCTGTTACACAATGCCATCAAATTCACCCCGCCAGGCGGGCATATCCAGGTGAGTGCCTGGACACACGAAAACAGTGTCGTCTTTATGGTGCGCGATAATGGCGTAGGCATAGCCCAAAAAGACTTAACACGCATCTTTGAGCGCTTTTACAAAGCTGACCGTGCGCGCACAGGCGGAGGCACAGGGTTGGGCTTGTCTATCTCCAAACACATGGTGGAAGCACATGGCGGAAAAATCTGGGCTGAAAGTGAGGAGGGGAACGGCAGTAGTTTCTTTTTCACTATCCCAATCGCATCAAAATGATTGCGCTTAAACAGACCTTTACGCCGCTTCACATAGGCTTAACTAATGTGAATCAGTGATTTAATCCGAATGTGATATAGTCATATGAAGCGGATTGGACTTTCACCACTCTTTTTGCTTTTACACAGAGACCAAAACGCACAGATTCAGCCTCTGGACGATTAAGCACGGTAGTGATATTATCTGACCAATTCAAAGGAATTAACATGCCCCGTCTGGCACTTGACCGTGAAATACGCCAAATTCAAGATGAAATCCTGCTCTTAGGCAGTTTAGTAGAGCAGGCGATTCTCAATGCCGTAGAAGCACTCAAAACTCGTGATGTTCAGGCTGCGGAGGCAGTAATCCGCGATGACCGCTACATCAACGATAAACGTTTCGCCATCGAAAACCGCATCTTGATCCTCTTCGCAACCCAATCTCCCATGGCACATGACCTGCGCTTATTGGCTGCTGATCTGGAAGTTATCACCGAGTTGGAACGAATTGGCGACTATGCCAAGGGAATTGCCAAAGTAGCAATGCAAGTTGCCAATGACGAAATCCCCATCCCAATCCGAGAGATCACCATGATGGCAGATATGGCTGTCTCGATGCTGCACCGCGCCTTGGGGGCATTCATCGCTGAAGATGTCAGCGTTGCCCGTAGCCTGCCTGAAGAAGATGACCAGGTGGATGAGCTCTATAATCTTGTCTACCGCAAAATTGTGCAAAATATGATCGCTAACCCGGAAGTGATCGACTTGTCGAATCAAGTTTTCTGGGTAATCCACAACCTCGAGCGAACTGCGGATCGCGTGACCAACATTTGCGAACGCATTCTCTTCATTGCTACTGGTGAGCTCGTCGAGATGGACTCTACCGACGACGAATTAGAAGAGGGCTGAGGTTTAGTCGATTCGTCTCAGCACACCCATAAGGGAAGAGGAGTAAGAGGGGAAAGGCTCTATTTCGCTGTTCGTCATGATTTTATCGTTCCTGAGTAAATAAACTTGGCGTAATCGAACGACGACTTCATAACTCCTTATTATTAGGACATTTCTATTTTGCTGCTTTGAGACATCATTCCGTTGCTCTCACATATGAGTCGCAATTTGATGGCGATTCCTTTATAATAACCTCAATGTGACATTTTAAAGAGAAAAATCCTTTTTTTATGCTCACCTTTTGCATACATGAATGCAC
Organism: Anaerolineaceae bacterium; assembly: GCA_040371255.1. Classification (GTDB taxonomy): domain Bacteria; phylum Chloroflexota; class Anaerolineae; order Anaerolineales; family Anaerolineaceae; genus Mesolinea. The sequence goes on from BAABOD010000013.1 coordinate 8,563, forward strand.
TGTCGATAAGTGAGGTAATTGTGTTAAAAGAAAATACAACCAAAGGCAAATTGATTGTCGTCGAAGGCATTGACGGCTCTGGTAAGTCAACACAAATAGACCTGCTCTACAAGTGGCTGCAATCGCAAGGGTATTCAGTCTTCTTCAGCGAATGGAACAGCTCTCCCTTAGTCAAGACAACCACCAAAACCGCCAAGAAAAGCAAATCCTTCACCCCCACCACCTTTAGTATCCTGCACTGCACTGATTTTGCAGACCGCTGGGAAAATAGTATCTACCCCCTGCTCAAAGCCGGAGCAATTGTCTTAGCAGACCGTTACGTTTATACCGCCTTTGCCCGCGACGTAGCTCGCGGAGTAGACCCAGAATGGGTACGCAATATGTACTCCTTCGCAATTAAGCCAGACGTAGCTTTTTACTTCCGTGTGCCATTAGATATAGCCGTTGAGCGCATTACCGCTGCCAGGGCTAAGCTTAAGTATTACGAAGCTGGCATGGACCTGAACCTCTCGGAAAATATTAACGAGAGCTTCAAACTTTTCCAGGGGCGTATTCTGAATGAATATGACAAGATGGTGGATGAATTTGGACTCACGCTCATGGACGGCACACAATTAGTGAAAGAACAACAAAAACAGGTACGCAATATCGTCAAGCGGGTTTTACGCGGATGGGAAGGCTTACCCAACCCCAACATGCCCCCAAAAGAGCATAGTAAAGCCAAAGCAAAAGCAAGAAACACGGGAGGTGAGGCATGAAACAACCAGTTTTTTATGGGGCAGGTTTCCCTTATCGGGAAATTGGACCTCTCACCGGAAAATTGATTGTCTTGGAAGGCAACGATGGCGTAGGGCGATCCACGCAAATCAAAATGCTGCGGCGTTGGCTGGAAGCGGAAGGCTATGCCGTCTCTGATACCGGCTTAACGCGGTCCACCCTCACAGCCAAGGGTATCGAGGAAGCCAAAAGCGGTCATACACTTGGTCCGCTAACGCTCAGCCTCTTTTATTTAGCTGATTTCGCTGACCGGTTGGAAAACCAGATCATCCCTGCACTACAAGCCGGCTTTATTGTGCTTTCGGATCGCTATTTTTATTCCGTCATTGCACGCGATGCTAACCGCGGGGTGGATAAAGAATGGTCCCGAAAACTATATGGCATCGCGCTCAAACCGGATTTGATCCTGTATATGAAAGCCAGCGTATCCACCCTCGTGCAGCGCCTGATCCATGGACGCGGTCTCAACTACTGGGAAGCCGGCATGGACCTGCACTTAGCCGATAACCTTTATGACAGCTTTATCGCCTATCAGACTTTACTCTCCAAGCAGTTTGACGAGCTTTCTGAAATTTACAATTTTGTGCCAGTGGATGCAGATCAAGCCGTGGAGCCAATTTTCGAGGAAATAAAGACTTCCATCCTTGAGCTGCTCCACAACCAACTGCCGAAGAGTAAAATGCCGAAATAAAGTTATTTAGCTTCAAGCCTATAAGCCAGCTGAGATGGAGGAATAAGTAAAATGAGCGCCAATGTGGAAGCAACCTGCATCTATGGGGCAAAAATTATCCAACGGCATTTAGCAGCGATGGCTGCGGAAGTGGAAGGTGTGCGAGCAGCCGAAGATATCGAGTGCATTCACAGGATGCGCGTGGCAACGCGGCGAATGCGCACCGCGCTTACGCTCTTTTCAGATTGTTTTCCCAAGCAAGATTACAAAAAAATCCAAAAAGATGTGCGCAAAATTACCCGCGCTTTAGGCGAGGCGCGCGATTTAGACGTCCAGTTAGAAGTTATCGAGGCAGCCTTAGGAGAGTTTGCAGATCCCGTATTCCAGCCTGGCATTAAACGGCTAAAGCTTCGCCTTACCCAACGCCGAGCAGAAGTTCAGCAGCACGTTGATGCAGCCATGGATAGAATGCTCGCGGATCAACTCATTGAGCGGCTGGAAGCCTGGGCGACGCCGCTGCTGGAGCAATCCAAGAGCGTTTATCTTTACACGCCAGCTTTATATCAGTTGGCTTTTCAGGGCATCCAGGTGCGTATCGATGAGCTGCTCGCCCATGTTCCTTATATTACCGACCCACAGAACGTGCTGGAGCTGCATGCCATGCGCATTAGTGCCAAGCGCTTGCGTTATGCCATGGAGACCTTCGAGGAGCTTTATGGCGGGCAGCTTAAACCTTATATTACGACGGCACGTAAGCTCCAGGATCAGCTTGGCGCTATCCACGACTTGGATGTGTGGATTGTGATGATTCCCCAGTTTATCGAAGAAGAAAAAACACGCATCCTTGGTTATTTTGGCAATCCACGTCCGCTGCGCCGGTTGCTGCCGGGCTTGGAAGCTTTCCGCCAATCCCGCATTGCCCAACGCGAAGCTGAGTATGCTGATTTCCTCAAAGAGTGGGCAAAGATCGAAGACGCGCAAACATGGGATAGACTCCTAAAGTTGATTAACACCCCAATGGATCTAGAAGCGGCAGTGCAGGCGCGTAAAGCTGAGGAAAAACCTCAAGACAACACCTTAGAGGAATAAAACTTTATCCTTAAGGGGGAGTTTACTTCTTAATTTGGAGCTTTTTGACGTCCTCGTTTGCGTCTTGTTCCATACGCAATAACAAACGATAATTGATCAAAGCAATCACTGCCATCACTACCAATAGAATGACATAAGCAATCTTCCAGTTTTTCTGCCCCACCATCATGGTAAATTCGGACATGCCGCCAATGCCAGCAATCAAGGTGAGCGGCATAAAAATCGTGGTAATCAGGGTCAGCCGGCGCATGATAGCATTCGTGCGGTTGGCTGTTTCCGCCATGGAATTATTGATCAAGGACAGGTGGATTTCCATCAAATCTGTCACTTGTTCCCGCGCGGCTTCAGCCACCTCGTAATACTTGGAAAGATGATCGTAGATATCCCGGAAGTAGACCAGAGCTTTCTCGGCAATGAAAGGGCTGTCTCTGCGGATGAGTTTATTCACCACTTCGCGTTCATGGAAGAGCGAGCGGCGGATAACCTGCAAAGCCCGGCGGGACTGCATGAGTGAGCTGTAGTCAAATTCCAGCGGCTCTGCTAAGATGGCGTCTTCGTTGGCTTCCAGCGCTTCCTCGATATTTTCTATTACGCCTAACTTGTCATCTACGGTCTTATCCAACACCTGATGCAGCAAGTAGGAAGGACCCTGCCTCACGACCTCCCGCTGGCGCTCCAAGAGCTCTCGCAAGCCTGTTAGTAAAGGTTGGTTATCTTCCCTGCGGAAACCTGCGGTAACCACAAAATTTTCGCCAATGAACAAATCCAACTCATGTGAGAGCAGCTCTTCAGGGGTTTCTTCGAAGGTGTTGAAGATGAGGAAGGAATAACTGGGGAAGAGATCCAGCTTGGGCAGCTGATTGCCATTGAGGCAGTCTTCTATCGAGAGGGGATGAATGCCGAATGCAGGCATGAGCTCTGCCAGGAGTTCGGCTGTCGGGTCCACGTAATCCGCCCAGACGTAACCATTTTGGGCGGTGGTGCGCGCTAGCGCTTCCTGAAGTGTGGGCATCTCTTCAAACCCGCCAGAGGAAGTGATAACGGTATAGTGTGTTTCGGGTTGGTTCATGAGACCTCAATAATCTTCGACGAAATTTACATTACTTTCCTATTTTAACCTAACGACCTTTTCCAAGGTGAAATTTAGCGGTAGGTCAGTTTTATCAGCGGTGCAAGCGGGTTCCACTCTAACAATCCGGCGATATAGCCGACTGAGACTTTGCGCTGGCGCTGCACGGCTCGGCGTTTCTTCCAAGCTGTTGGAAGCCCAATGAGTGCTTCCCATTTGGCTTTAAACATTGCTTTGCGCATGGGCAAGAATAGCGCCACGATCAGGTAAAGCAGGTTCACCAGCAAGTGCGGCAGAAGCATTACCCAAAAGAGCCAGCCCGGCATATCTTTGACAAAAGTCCAGACCAAGTTGCGATGCCCATAGAAGACCACCAGGTCGCTGCGTGGTGCGGTACTGCCCGAGCCGGCATGCCGTACCACGGCTTGCGGTAGGTACCAACACGGGTAGCCCAGCAACTGCAGGCGGAAGTCGAGGTCCACGTCTTCCATATAGGCAAAGAAGTCCTCATCAAACCCGCCGGCAGCAGCAAAAGCCTTGCGCGGATAAACGCCAGCTGCTGCACAAGCGCTCAGCACGCGTCGCTCGTACTGCCAAGCAGCCGAAAGATTGCGCCCATGCGCGCGGCGCCACACCAAGCCGGTAGCATGCACTACATTCCATTCCCCATCCAGCCGGGTAGGATCTTCAGCCATGAGTAAGCGTGAGGCGAAAAAGGCATTCGGGTGCCGCTGAATGCCAGCATGCACTTGCGCAAGCCAATCCGGTTGCGGGAAAGCATCCGCATTGAGCAAGACTAAATATTCCCCTTGGGCTGAACGTGCTGCCAAATTATTGCCAGCTGCAAAGCCTAAGTTCTCCTCTGAGGTGATCAGTCTGAGCTGCAATTCAGGAAACTGCGCCAGGACTTTTGGGTTAGGCGGCTGTTGCGAGCCGTTATCGAGCAAGATGACTTCGAAATCCTGCCAAGTTTGCCCAGCTAATGCGCTTAGGTTTTCGGCAAGATACTTTGCACTGTTCCAATAGAGCACGATGATGGAAAAAAAAGGTGAGGTCATGGTATAACTGGTGTTGAGCATTCGATGGGCTTCATTGGCACTTATTTCCTGCTATGATAATATTATAATTTAGGAAATTTGAAGTCAACAAGGAAACAGATTGAATACAATCACCAAACCTGTGTATGACTCTGCCGCAAACGCATCGCCGGCGCTGACGGAGATCCAGGAACTTAAACATTACCGCTACCTGCTCAAGCAGCTCGTGCGGCGGGATATCGTAGCACGCTACAAGCGCTCATTTCTGGGTGTGGCTTGGACGATGCTCAACCCGCTGGGCACGATGCTCATCATGACCTTTGTCTTTTCCAACCTGTTTAAATCGGTGCAGTCTTATCCGGTTTACATTCTGAGCGGCTTGATTGCCTGGAACTTTTTTGCCCAAGGCACCAACGCTGCCATGAGCGGCTTGGTGTGGGGCGGCAGCCTGATGCAGCGCATTTACCTGCCGCGTACCATTTTCGGCGTCTCCGCCATTGGCACGGCACTGGTGAACCTGCTCCTCTCGATAATCCCGCTGCTCCTGGTCATGGTGATCACACAGACAACCATTCACCTGACATTTCTCTTTCTTCCCATTTCAATCTTACTGCTCACCGCTTTTGCGCTGGGGTTCGGGTTGCTGCTTTCAGCTTTGGCGATATTCTTCCCAGATGTGGCTGAAATGTATCAGATCCTGCTGATGGCATGGATGTACCTCACACCGGTTATTTACCCCGAAGAAATCATCCCGGCGCAGTTCCTGACCATCTACCGCATCAACCCGATGTATTGGATGCTCAAAATGTTCCGTATGCCCGTTTATGAAGGGGTAATCCCAAGTTTGCAGGACCTTTGGCCAGCGTTAGCTTGGTCGGTGGGTATGTTGATTGTAGGTTGGTTATTTTTCACCTCGAGATCGGATGAATATGCTTATCGAGTCTAAACCATTGCTAAGCCAAAAAGCCAAGCTGAACAGCGATCCCGTTATCACGCTGCAGGATGTCTCGGTTGCGTACCGTGTTCCTAAAGAACGCATCGGAACTTTCAAAGAATATGCTATCCGTACGCTGCAACGTAAGGTTCAATTCAACAAGTTTTTAGCGCTCAAAGACGTCAGCGTGACGATTAACCGTGGAGAGGTCTTTGGCATCATCGGTAATAACGGCGCCGGAAAAAGCACCATGCTGAAAGTGATCTCACGCGTCTTACGCCCCACCAAGGGACGCGTGCTGCTTTATGGCACCATCGCACCCCTACTGGAATTGGGCGCCGGCTTTCACCCCGAGCTCACCGGGCGGGAAAATGTTTATCTGAATGGGGCTCTGCTGGGTTACGACCAGGATGAGATGGACGCCGTGTTTGAAGAGATCGTTGAATTTTCAGAGCTGCGTGAGTTTATTGACGCTCCATTGCGCACCTATTCCTCAGGTATGTACGCGCGCTTAGGTTTTGCTGTGGCGACAGCGCATGTGCCAGAAATCCTCATTGTGGATGAAATCCTCAGCGTCGGGGATGAAGCCTTTCAACGGAAGTGTAATGAGCGTATGCAAAGTTATCAAGAACAAGGCAGCACGGTTTTAATTGTTTCGCATGGCTTGGCAAAGATTCAGGATATGTGTAACCGTGTGCTCTGGCTGGATCACGGGCAAGTGCAGATGATTGGCGATCCAGCTGAAGTTATCGAAGCTTACCGCAGGAGCAACCAATAAGATGGAATTTATCCCTACCGCGATCCCGGATGTTGTGCTGATTATTCCCCGCATCTTCGGGGATGAGCGGGGCTTTTTCTTAGAGACGTATCGGCAGGATGTTTTTGAGTCTGCCTGCGGTCCGATTAACTTCGTGCAAGATAATCATTCGGGTTCAAGGCAGGGCACCCTGCGTGGGCTGCACTACCAGCTGCACCAAGCCCAGGGTAAATTAGTGCGCGCCGTGGCAGGAGAGATCTTCGACGTCGCTGTTGATATCCGCCAGGGCTCGCCAACCTTTGGACAATGGGTCGGTGCGCGGCTCTCTGCCGAAAACAAACATCAACTCTGGGTGCCGGCGGGTTTTGCGCACGGGTTCTATGTGCTCAGCCCTTGGGCAGAGGTGTTCTATAAAGCCAGTGCTTATTACGCTCCGGAGTGGGAGCGCGGCATCCGCTGGGATGACCCCGCCATCGGCATTGCTTGGCCGCTTGCGGAAGGTGGTACGCCGCTGCTTTCTGAGAAAGACCAGCATGCTCCACTTTTAGTTGAGGCAGAGACTTACCCACCTGGCTGGCAGCCAGAGCTAGAGGAGGAATAATTATGCGGCATATATTGGTTACAGGCGGGGCTGGCTTTATCGGCTCAAATTTTGTGCATTACTTGCTGCACAGCGAACCGGATGTGCAGATCATCAACTTAGATGCACTCACCTATGCTGGCAGCCTGGAGAACCTCAAAGACCTGCCTGACCCGAGCCGGCATGTATTTATCCACGGGGATATCGCGAATCGAGAGTTGGTTGACCGCATCTTTGCGGAATACGAGATTGATACCGTGGTGCACTTTGCTGCAGAATCACACGTAGACCGCTCGATCCTCGACCCGGGCGCTTTCGTTCAAACCAACGTCATTGGCACATTTACGCTGCTGGAAGCTGCGCGCAAAGCTTGGCTGGTGGATAAAACTGTGCCAGGTGACGCAGTACGCTTTCATCATGTCTCCACTGATGAGGTCTTTGGCACTCTCAGCAAAGCCGACCCGCCCTTCAGGGAGGAAACCGCTTACCAACCGCGCTCGCCATATGCGGCTTCTAAGGCTGCGAGTGATCACTTTGTGCGCGCTTACTATACGACTTATGGCTTACCCATCAGCATTAGCAACTGCTCCAACAACTACGGACCGCGTCAATTCCCCGAGAAACTCATCCCGCTGATGATCCTAAACGCCGTTAACGGCAAAGCACTACCGATTTATGGCGACGGCATGCAAATCCGCGACTGGTTGTATGTGGATGATCACTGCGAAGCACTGTGGAAAGTGGCTACTCAAGGCCGTGTGGGTGAAACCTACTGCATTGGCGGGGATAACCAGCCCGCCAACCTAGAGATCGTACGCACCATCTGCCAGATCTTGGATGAACTGCAGCCCGATTCGCCTTTCACGCCACACGAGCAATTAATGCGCTTTGTGCCAGATCGCCCTGGGCATGACCGGCGCTATGATATTGATATTAGTAAAATAAACAGCGAACTCGGCTGGCAACCACGCCACGATTTACAGCAAGGCTTGCTTGCTACCGTGCGCTGGTACTTGGAACACCCAGAATGGGTTCGAGCCATCACCCAGCAATCGGATTATGAGGGCTGGATGCAAAAGAATTACGCGAACAGAAAGGACCAGGCATGAAAGGCATCATCTTAGCCGGCGGCAAAGGTACCCGGCTTTACCCGCTCACCATTCCAATCAGCAAGCAGCTATTGCCGGTTTACGATAAACCTATGATTTACTATCCCCTCTCGATGCTCATGTTGGCAGGCATTCGGGAAATCCTGGTGATCACCACGCCGGAAGACCAAGCACTCTATAAGCGACTGCTGCAAGATGGCGTACAGTGGGGGCTGAAGTTCGCTTATGCTGTGCAACCTGTGCCGCGCGGCTTGGCGGATGCTTTTTTGGTGGGCAAAGACTTTTTGGCTGGAGAGCCAGCTTGCCTCATTTTGGGCGATAACATCTTTTTTGGGCACGGACTGCCGACGGTGCTGCGTAGTGCCGCTGAGCTCAAAGATGGCGCGGTGGTTTTTGCCTATCCAGTGCGTGACCCGGAGCGCTACGGCGTGGTGGAAATCGACGGCAACGGCAAAGCGCTCAGCTTGGAAGAAAAACCCAAGCAGCCGCGCTCGAACCTGGCTGTACCGGGGATTTACTTTTATGATGCCAATGTGGTGCGCTATGCCGAGCAGCTCCAGCCTTCGGCACGCGGCGAGCTGGAGATTACCGACCTCAATCGGCGCTATATGGAACAAGGCAAGCTGCAAGTGAAGGTGCTCGGGCGCGGCGTGGCTTGGCTGGACGCCGGCACACACGAGTCCCTGCTGCAAGCCGCCACTTTTATCCAGGCTGTGGAAGAGCGGCAGGGTATGATGATTTCCTCGGTGGAAGAAATCGCCTACCGCATGGGTTACATCGACCGAGAGCAGCTGCTCGCGCTGGCAGACGGGCTCAACGCGACCAATTACGGCGCTTACCTCAGGCACTTGGCAGGGAGCTAAAGATGCTGCGCATCTTGTTAATTGGCAGATCTGGGCAGCTTGGCTGGGAATTGCAGCGCTGCTATATCTCAAAATAATATCTAACTATAGTGTTCATCGTTGCCTCAAAATGAACCTAACCGATCAAATTTCAAGATTTGTATTCTTGGGATAATAATTGAATTTCACAGCAGTGCGAGGCGATCAGCCATATCATACAGTTTATGAAGTGGAACAACACTGAATAATCTGGGATACAAGTCTAGATTTAGGTGGGATGTAAAGCCAATACTTGGAAACATATCGGCATGCAGACTATCCTCCTATCAGCTCAAAACGGTGGACTAAGCTACGTTTTCAAGCATTTCGCATTGCAAGGGCGCTGCCTTTTCCCAATTATTGGGCTGGTTTATGGGTTGGTCGGGTATACCCAGAGCCGGATCAAGAACCGAACCCTGCAATTGATGGTGCTCGCGCTAACCTTGATTTTGTTCTTCGTGGGCGGACCGATTAAATTCATCACGCGTTATGAAGGCGTGTTTTCCACCTGGTTCTTGCCCCGTTAGGAACTACGGGATTTATTCCTGATTAACTTTTGTTGAATCATCATCCGGTGGCGTCTGCTCTGAAGGTAGATTGGCTGTGCGCTTCTTATGGGCTGAGCGCAATGCCATATATCCGCCACCCCCAAGGATGATAATCATAGGGATCAGCCAGAGTGGATTGAAGCCTGTTCCAACCCCAAGCAGCGTGGCTTCAGGCGTTGCTGTACTGGTTGGGCTGGGCAGCAGGGTGGGGGTAGGAGTGCTGGGCAAGGTTGGGCTAGGGGTCGGTGTTGGGGTGATTGGCGTGGGTGTGGGTGTAACGGTCGCCGGTGGCGTGACCTTGAGCAGCAGGCGTTCTCCCGGCCAAAGAAGGTAATTATCGGTCATGTTATTCCAGGCGAGCAGATCTGCCAGGGGAATTCCATAGTAACCCGCAATCCACGAGAAGTTCTGCCCTTCTTTTACGATGTGATAATAGTTCCCATCAGCTGCTGGCGTGAGCATTTCGATCGGGGTGAGCGGGCGAGGTGTGGGTGTTGGAGTCACATTGCCGGGATAAATCAACAGCTTTTGGCCGATCTGTAAGGGCATATCTATCGTCAAACTGTTGAGCTCAAGAATGTGCTCGATTGGCACACCGTATACCTCACTAATTATGGACAAGTTTTGATAGGCTTGCACGGTATGCACAATTTTCCCATCGGCATCTGGCGGGCTGGCAGTGAAGTAACCAAAGGGCGTAGGGGTCATATATCCCTCAGCTTTCGGGTTAGGGATAACCAGTTCTTGACCCATTTGCAACACCGTTCCTTCAGGCAGGTTGTTCCAACGCAGGATTTCCTTAATCGTTGTCTGGTACGCGACTGCAATAGCCCAGAAAGATTGTCCAGATTGAACGACATGCACAATTTTGCCGTTCGCGTCTGGGGTGGCTTTGGTAACCGGAATAATAATGCCGAAGCCCCCGCCGCCTTCTACCGGTCCGCCTGGCGATGTGTAAGTTCCGCATTCTTTGCCAGAAACATAGGCTGCTTGCAGCACGTAATAGGTGGAGCCATTGGAAGCCTGGGCAGTGCCGGCGCCGATATTACAGTAATAAGGCTTCACCGCGGGCAGCATGTGCGATTCATCTGACCACATGACCATGATTTCATCGATACTTGCATCATATCCGATAGCGAAGTTCTCCGTTGCCCAAACGGTCCCGCCGCCGCCATAGCCCGCAGCTGTTAGCCTGCCACGCACATCTCCAATATGCCAGGAGAGCAAATTATCAGCCATTGTTTGAGCAGTGCTCTGCGCCACAGCATCGATGATGGGGTCTTCAATCAGTGCTTGCAAGCCATAAGATGTGCGTAAGACATTCATGGCTGAAATGAGGTCTGCAGCGGTAACTTGGGAAAAGTCATAGCGCAAAGGCTCAGCCGGCTCGGCGAACGCAAGCGTGGGCGGGAAGAAGGCAGATGCGAGCAATAAAATACAGGCAATCAAACGCAATTTAATTTGCAGATTAAGCATAAGCTATATATATCACATTTTTAGCGTAAGGTTTTTATCAACAATTCTTTGCTTTTACCCACAAAAGCGGAAAACCCTGTTAAAATAGGTCAACAGTAAAGAGCAGAAAGCGCCCGAGTGAAAAAGCTGATCATCCAAATCCCTGCTTATAATGAAGCCGAAACCCTGCCGGAAGTGTTGGACGACCTTCCCCGGCATTTGGAAGGCATCGCGAGTATTCAGGTCATCGTCATAGATGACGGCTCGACCGATAACACTGCACAAGTGGCGCTGGAACACGGCGCAGACTTTGTGCTTCGGCATCGCAATAACCTCGGGCTTTCCAGATCTTTTATCTCTGGCATACAGCTTGGACTGGCATTAGGCGCGGATATTATCGTCAATACAGATGCCGACCATCAATATCCTGGCAAGGAAATCGAGCACCTGATCCAGCCGATTCTAGCAGGGGAAGCGGATTTGGTAATTGGGGACCGCCAGCCTCAGCATAACCGCAACTTTTCACCCTGGAAGCGCTTTTTGGAGAAACTCGGTAGTGCGATTGCGCGCAAAGTCTCTGATACTGACACCCCGGATGCGGTCAGTGGTTTTCGAGCCTACTCGCGCTATGCGGCGCTTCCTCTTCAGGTCTATAACCCTTATTCCTACACTTTAGAGACTCTCGTTCAGGCTGGTAAAAGCCGCATGAAAATCGCGCACGTCCCTATTCAAACCAATCCTCAGCAGCGGGAATCCCGTTTACACCGAGGTTCTTTTGATTTCATTTGGCGCCAAAGCGGCGTAATTATCCGCTCATACGTGCTTTATCAGCCCTTGCGTACTTTTGTGTCCATCGGCATGCTCTTCCTCGTGCTGGGTTTGGCACTGCTAATCCGCTTTTTAGTGCTGTATTTTACGATTAATACTGCCGGTCGCTTTTTACAATCTGTCTCAATTGGCGGAACCCTCACGATTGCCGGGATTATCCTTATCATTATCGGTTTTATTGGTGATTCTATCCGCGCTAATAGGCAAATCTCTGAGGAACTCCTGGTTAAAATGCGGAACGCTGCCAAAATTACGGATCCAGACAACTTGACCGAATTTGAAGGGCACCCGATCTACACGCGTAAACACCCTTTTATGCCTTCCTAAACAAGCTGAAACCAAGCCTTAAAATTCCTGATACTTTAACCTCAAAGCCGCATTTTTGATATGGGCTTATGCTATACTAAACTTAAATTGGAGAGGAATAAACTCATCTTTCAAAAGCTTTAGGAAGCAGGATTGTAATTTCATTAGGGAAGTAAGCTGAATATGTCTTTCGTTCATCTACATGTGCATTCGTCGTACTCTATTTTAGATGGTTTTGGCAAACCAGCTGACTTGGTGGCACGTGTAAAGCAGTTGGGCATGCCGGCGGTAGCCCTCACCGACCACGGCACTATGTTTGGAACGCTTGACTTTTATCAAGCAGCAACCGCCGCTGGAATCAAGCCTATCATTGGCTTGGAGACATATTTAGCACCCCGTTCTATGACCGATCGCGACGGCAGCCGGGATGCTAAGCCTTTTCATCTGGTTTTACTCGCTGAAAACATGCAGGGTTACCACAACCTGCTCCAAATTGCCACTGCGAGCCAATTAGAAGGCTTTTACTACCATCCGCGCATCGATAAAGCCTACTTGAGCAGTCATTCCGAAGGGCTGATTGCCAGCTCTGCGTGCCTATCGGGTGAAATCCCGCGGGCACTATTAGCCCGTGATACTGAACGGGCAGAACAAGCCCTGAGTTGGTACCTGGACGTGTTTGGGCGTGAGCATTTTTATTTAGAGGTGCAGCAGCATAACATCCCAGAGCTGGATATGGTCAACCGTGGAATGGTTGAGTTAGCCCAAAAATTCCCGGTAGGCTTGATTGCCACCAATGATGTGCACTATATTCGGCGGGAAGATGCCGAGCTTCAAGATATCCTCTTGGCAGTGCAGACCGGCAAGCTGCTCTCGGATAAAAACCGAATGACCATGGCGGATGATTCTTACTATTTACGCAGCCCTGAGGAAATGCAGGAGCTCTTTTCCGATGTACCAGAAGCCATCACCAACACCTTAGTGATTGCTGAGCGTTGTGAAGTTGACCTGCGGCGCAAGGAATATCACTTGCCCAAGTTTGAGCTGCCGAAAGATGTGCAGCCTAAAGGTTACCTTCGCGAACTCTGCCAGCGCGGGCTGGAAGAACGCATGGGAGGGCAAGCGCAAACCCCAGAGGTGCAGCAACGTTTGGATTACGAGCTCGGTGTGATCCATAAGATGGGCTTCGATGAATACTTCCTCATTGTGTGGGACCTTTGCCGTTACGCGCGAGAGAAGAACATCTGGTATAACGCCCGAGGCTCAGCGGCAGGCTCATTGGTAGCCTATGCTCTCAATATCACCTCGGTAGACCCACTGCGCTTTAACCTCCTCTTCGAGCGCTTCTTGAACCCCGGGCGTGTTACTATGCCGGATATTGACCTGGACTTCCAAGATGACCGCCGCGCAGAGATGATGGAATATTGCAATCAGAAATATGGCGCGGATAAAGTCGCTCAAATCATCACCTACAGTACCATCGCAGCGCGTGGAGCCATCCGTGATGTTGGTCGCGTGATGAACATTCCACTCCCGGAAGTGGACCGCGTTGCAAAAATGATCCCCGGCTTGCAGCAAGGCAAAAGCCCGGCCATCGCCGAAACTTTAGAGAAATCACCCGAGCTGCGCTCTGTTTACGATTCATCTCCCCAAATGAAAAAACTGATTGATACTGCCAGCCGTATGGAAGGTTCCATCCGCAACGTGGGTACCCATGCTGCTGGCGTGATTATCAGCGACCAGCCAATTACCGAGTACCTGCCGCTGCACCGCCCAACCAGCCAGAGCGAAGACTTACCCATCAAATCCGTATCCCAATACGATATGGACGGTGTCAATTACCTTGGCTTGCTCAAAGTTGACTTCTTGGGTTTGGCTACGCTCACAATTATGGCGAGAGCTTGTGAGCTGATCGAGCAGCGCCATGGCGTCCACCTGACCTTGGAGAACATCCCCATTGATGATCCTGAAGTTTTTCGCTACATTAGCGAGGGGCATACCATGGGCACCTTCCAATTGGAAGGCTCGGGGATGACGCGCTACATCATGCAAATGCAACCCACAGATATTTCACATGTGATTGCCATGATCGCGCTTTTCCGCCCAGGACCAATGGAAAGCATCCCAGAATACATCGAGCGCATGCACGGCAAGAAAGAGGTCAGGTATCCCCACGAGAAGCTGGTCCCTATCCTCAAAGATACTTACGGACACGCGGTCTACCAAGAACAAATTATGCAAGCCGCGGTAGAGTTGGCTGGCTATACCCCCTCCGAATCGGACGACTTGCGCTCGGCGATCTCCAAGAAAAAAGAGAAGGAGATTGCCAAGCACCACAAGAAATTTGTTGAAGGCGCAGTTAAACAGGGTATTCCACGGGAAGAAGCCGAAGCCATTTTTAACGATTGGGAAAGCTTTGCCCATTATGGCTTCAATAAGAGCCACGCTGCCGACTACGGCGTCATCGCGGTGCAGACCGCTTACCTCAAGTGCCATTATCCTATTGAATATATGACCGCGCTGCTCTCCGCGTGGAAAAACAATGCCGAGAAATGTTCCTCTTACGTGGCAGAAGCGCGTAACTTGGGCATCGAAGTGCTGCCACCAGACGTGAACACCAGCGGTTACGATTTTGTCATAGAAGACCGTTCAGATGGGACTGCTGCAATCCGTTTTGGTTTAGGTGCCGTTAAGAACGTTGGGCAAGGCCCTGTCGAAATGATTATTACTGCACGGGATGACAAGCCCTTTATAGATATCACCGATTTTGTGCGCCGGGTGGATTTGCGCCAGGTGGGCAGGCGCCCATTAGAGTGCCTCATTAAGGTAGGCGCTTTGGATAGCCTCGGTCAACGCCGGGCATTGCTAACCGCTATTGAGCAGTTGATCGCTGTAAGTACCAGCCATTTCCGTGCAAAGGAATTAGGGCAGTTAGCGCTCTTCGGGATTAGTGAGGAAAGCGGCGCTGGCATTCAGCTCAACCCAGCATCTAAAGTGGATTTAAACGTGCAATTGGAATGGGAAAAAGAGCTGCTGGGCATGTATGTGACCGATCATCCACTGCGGAGTGCAATGCGCCTGATTGCTGATAAACTCTCACACACCTCTTATGAGCTCGAGGAACTTGCCGATAAAGAACCTGTGACTGTTGGAGGCATGGTTAAACGCTTGCGGCAGCTTATCACGCGTTCCGAAAAAGAGATGGCTTTCGTGACCATCGAAGACAGCGCTGGAGAAATGGAGCTGACGTTTTTCCCTCGTACATGGAAGCGCTATCAATCAGACATTGAGGTGGGCGCGTTGCTTGTGGTCAAGGGTAAAGTTGACCACCGTTCGAACGGAATGAGCATCCTCGTGGATGAGGTTTCCCGTGTGGAAACGGACTCCGTTCAAATGCCTGAGGCTGATAACCGCAATCAAGGGCGCTATTACGAACAAGTTCTCTCCCGATATTTGCCGGATATACACGTGCTTTCCCGATTTGCCCACCTGCCTGAAGGAGCTGACGAACCAGACGAAAGCAGACCCGAAAACGAAGCTCGAGAACCTTTTGAAGAGCCAGAATGGGAATTGGGTGAGGACCCCACGGATTATCTTTACGAGGCTGCAGGGGAAAGCAATGAGGTTCAAGCAGTTCAAGTAAGCCCAAAAGCACATTTGGACAGCCAGGTTGAAACCATAGGCACCGCAACTTTAGCTGATGCAGATGAGCATCTCCCCCCACCTGAGGAGGACCTGGGTCATAGTCCCTCGCTTTCCCAGCCTGAGCCCGGGGTTGAAAACGAGCCGCAGCTTATCGTGACCATTCACCCTTGCGGCGAAAAGACCCGCGACTTGCGTCACATCCGGCAGCTGCACGGGTTACTCGTATCACATCCTGGAAACCATCACTTTGCTTTCGCTGTCTCTGAGGGAGGTGAAAACTATATGATCGAATTCCCCAACGACACAACAGACATTAGTGCTGAGGTTTTGCAAGACTTGGATCGTTACGTTGGTGCGGAGAACATCATTATTCGTAGGGAATAAAAGGTTCCTTGGGATATGTTTTTCTTTTTGGAAACAATTATTTATAAAATTTACGCAAACCCGATTTATATAGTCCATTAACTTCTTACAATTATTATCTTATATATTATTATTATTCCTATAGAACTATTATACTTCACCTTATTTATACGATACTTTAGCACGTATATACTGATAGAATAAAGCAGAGCAAACGATAAGGCAATTCCAATGACTCTTCCGCAAAGCGGCAGCGACCGTTATTATAGCGTTTATTTGGCACTTTCGCAGTACCCGATTCTTTCTAAGCGCATCCGCGAACTGATGCGTCAAGAGCTCTATAGCCACGGCATCATCGGGCCAGACGACCTTTACTCTGAAGCTGTAGAAGCTGCGGTCCAATCGCAAGAGCGCGAAGGCTTGTTCAATCCATTTAATGAAGAAGATACCGAAACCTGGGAGCGCCGTAAATCCCTGGTATTGGATACGCTCACTGACTCGTACTTCGCCAAATACTTTGATTTCAATCACCTCTCTAAACTAATTCAACAGGCACTCAACGAACGCGGTGTGCAAGTGCCCGAAGGAATCGTCGAGTTCAACCCAGAAACTGCCCCCACGGAGTTGCTCTTTAATCAAGGCATGATGATCGAAAAGCTTCCTCCAGAGCAGCGCGCCCTTTATGCTGCGCGCTTACAGGAGATCAAGGTTGTACTCATTCGCAACATGATCAGTGACCAGCTGCGCTACATCAACATTGCCAAGGAATGGTTTACACTCGCAGACTTGGCTGAGATCCGTAAACATAAGCTTGGGCGGGGGCGCATCGGCGGAAAAGCTGCCGGCATGCTCTTAGCAGCACGCATCCTCAAGGAAAAAACCAGCCCAGAGCTTCAAGCCAGCTTGCGCACGCCCACTTCGTTTTACATAGGCTCAGATGTTTTTTATACCTTTATTTCCATTAATAATTTATTGCATTGGGGTGATCAAAAATATAAGAACGAAGAGGAAATGCGCAAGGACTATCCGCGCATTTTAGAAGATTTCAGCCAAGGGGAGTTTCCACCAGGCGCAATTCAGCATATGGAGACGATATTAAGCATGGCGGGGCGGAGACCATTGATCGTGCGCTCATCTAGCTTGCTGGAAGATAACTTTGGCACTGCTTTTGCAGGTAAATATGAAAGCATCTATTTGCCCAACCAAGGCGAGCCAGAAGATAACCTACGCGCAATGCAACAAGCCATGGCGCGCATTTACGCCAGCACACTTAACCCCAACGCCTTGCTTTACCGCAAAAGCCGCGGCTTGCTCGATTATGACGAGCGCATGGCGTTGCTCATCCAAGTCGTCGAGGGGCAGCAGGTTGGGCAATATTATTTTCCCCAGTTGGCTGGCGTAGGCTATAGCCGCAACCAATACCGCTGGTCGCCCCAAATCCGACCGGAAGAAGGCTTCTTGCGTCTGGTTTGGGGATTAGGCACGCGCGCCGTAGACCGTGTGGGCAACGACTACCCGCGTTTAGTCGCTCTCAGCCACCCCACGCTAACGCCATCCAGCTCTTTGCAGTCTATCCGGCATTACTCACAGCAATATATTGACCTCATCGACCTAAAAAGCAACCTCTTTCGGACGTTACCGGTACATGAGGTCTTAGGACCCCAAGTGCCCGCACTACGCTACATCGCCCAGATCGATAGCGATGGTTATATTCACACAATGCACGCCAATTTCATTGAAGGGGATCCACACAGCCTTATCCTCACTTTTGATGAATTGCTACGCCATACTGATTTCCCGGGCTTTATGCGAGAACTCTTGGCTGCTTTGGAAGGTGAATATCACACGCCAGTGGACGTTGAATTCACTGCCAAAGTGGAAGAACACCAAGGTAAGCCGCAAGTACAAATCACCCTAATCCAATGCAGACCGCTTGGGACGATTAAAGAGAGCGTTTACTTGCTGCCGCAAAATGTCCCCTTAAAGGATCAAATCTTTTCAGGTAAAAGCGTAGTTTCGGGTGGGAGTGTGCAAAACGTGCATTATATACTTTACGTACCGCCAGAAGCCTACTTTTCCATCCCTAATAGTGCTGAACGTAACAAATTGGAGCGCGCTATTGGGAAGCTTAATGCCGCATTGGCTGACGAAACCTTCATCTGCGTAGGTCCAGGCCGTTGGGGTACTTCTAATCCAGATTTAGGCGTGCATGTGGATTATGGCGATATTTACAACGCCAAAGCCTTGGTGGAGCTTACCGGCGGCCCGGTGGGTATTCCTGATGAGCCTTCTTTGGGTACACACTTTTTCCAAGACTTGCTGGAAGGGCAGATTTACCCAATTGCCGTTAATCTTGGTAAGGATAAATTCCAACGCGAATTTTTTGAAGCAAGTCCTAATCATTTATCCGATTGGATCACACCCGAAGCGGGTTTGGAAACGCGCTTACGGCTAATCCAAGTGAGCGATGCAAGCCCAAACAGTCATTTAGATTTGGTAATTGATGATGCTACTGGCCAAGCCTTAGCCTTTCTTATACATGAGCGTGAGATTTCTTCGGAAGGCAGGCAAGTTATTGTCCCTTAGGTTTCACGTGAAACAATGCTGGTTTAGTGCATGGTGTTTCACGTGAAACATCACACGAGCAAGTCTCTTAATAGCGCTAGTTCTATTCTCTTGAAAATACCTAAATAAACATTTGTGTATTTTATATATGGTGTAGAATGGTGGGGATATTCGTTTATTGGGGCATAGACTCTAAGGAGCATTCAATGGATAAAGTGCTGGATGTTGTAAACGTCACTAAAATATATCCCAATGGGAAAAAAGCCAATGCTGGCATCAATCTAGAAGTACGTAAAGGTGAAATTGTAGGCATCATTGGTCCTAATGGCGCCGGCAAAACCACGCTTCTCAGGCAGATTCTGGCGCTTCTGGAGCCCACGGAAGGCAGCATCACTTTGTTGGGGGAAAACATTATTGCAGACCCCTCGATCATTAAGCAAGAAGTGGGTTACGAGCCGCAATATCCGCTTTCCTTTCCTTCTTTGACTGTCGAAGAGACCATTGGGTTTGCTCTAAAATTCAAAGGCTATAAAGGGGAAGCCTTTTCCAACAAGCTTTCACAAATTATTGAGACGCTCAATTTAGGCGAAGTCAGAAAATATTATGGTTATCAGCTTTCGCCCGGCTTGATCAAATTACAGCTTTTAGGTGTGGCACTCGCCCAAAGCGAGAGCATTCTTGTGCTGGATGAGCCTACCTCAATGATCGACATCATTAATAAAAATCACATCTGGGAGATCCTTTCAGCGTCTAGGGCGGATAAATCTCTCCTGATTGCCAGTCATGACATGAATGAAGTCAAAAAGCTTTGTGACCGGGTCTATCTTTTGGTCAATGGCAAAGTGATCACTGAGGGTTCTCCAGGACACATCGCTAGCCTTCTCAAGCTCCCTTGCAAGATCAGCTTTTCTACTTCACGGAGCGACCAGACCGAGAGTCTTTTGGCGCAAAAACAGATTGAGTATGCTTTAGGGGATGGTATCTTTAATCTCACCCTAGATGAACTGAGTTTGGGCATCGATTTGATTAAGGAAATCAATGATCAGACCAGCATTACTTATATCCAATTCGAAGCGCCATCTTTTGATGAAACAATTATGAAACTGGTGGAGAGCAGCCATGAATAAGATATTCACTGCAATAGAGATGGAGTTCAAATCCTTACGGATTTTTTGGCTGCAATTGTTTATTGTCGTTTTTGTTTTACCGTTTTCTTATGCCTTCATTGTTTTGGTTTCAGGCAATCTGCAGGGGCCGTCGCTCAACTATCTTTTATCGGGTTACATTGTTTCCACATTAATTAGCACTTTTATCAATATGTTAGGGTTACGCATTACTAACATCCGGCAACAAGAGGCTTTAGAGCTTTATTCCACCTATGCGATTCCCTTTCCTTCGATCATCATCAGTGTGTGCCTTTCTTACTTTCTGATTACCTTACCTATCATTCTCATCGTTCTGGGATACGTTGTAGCTACGGCTCAAAGCGTTAACTGGTTTTTCCTAATTTGTGGCATGCTCCTCACAATTGTATTTTTGCTGCTGATTTCCGTTTACCTCGGTCTGGCGATGAAAAACCTCTTCATAGCCAACGGACTTTTTCAGATCATCACTTGGGCGTTGATTCTGTTAGCACCAATTTATTACAGTTTGGAGCCACTGAATCCGATTTTTAGAGGAATTTTGCTGATTAATCCGGTTAGCCATTTATTAAACTTGCTGAGAACGCCATTGGGTTTCGAGTCTAGCGTGAATCTTGTATATTCTTATAGCTATATTGTTCTACTCTCTATATTAGCATTTGGGTATGTCTCAAAACGTATCAATAGTACCCATATTTTAGAAAAGATATTCTAATATCTAGCGGATTTAGGTATTTTTTATCTTTCTAATTGTTATAATCATGCTGGTTATCGCTTATTTTAGGATCCTATAAGCCGATTTTGCTTGACCAAGCATCTAATCAGGGATAAAATAATGCCATCACGAAGCATAAGCCCTTGTAGCTTAATGGATAGAGCAACTGCTTGCGGAGCAGTAGGTTGCGCGTTCGAATCGCGCCAAGGGCATTTTCCGTTTATTGAAGCATTCCAACTCTTTGGAACTATTTTTCAACGCCTCGCGTCCATAGTACAATGGCTATAAGGAGTTCCTATGAAGAAAATATATCAAACCCTCTTGATTGCACTTGTGTTTGGATTGCTTTTGGGTGCTTGTAACTCTCAAACACCAACTTCCTCACCTACTACCTCGTTAGAGACGAGTTATCCTGTAAGCGGGCTCCCCTCACCTACTGATGTTACTTATCCCATCGAGACGCCCACATCCGAGCCTACTGCTTTGCCAACTCACACTCCTACAACGCCGACACCCTCCGTTGGCTTACCCATCTATAGATTGCACATGTTTGCCGATGGCAGCGGCTGGGCTTTCAACAGTAACCAGAGCGCGCTTTACCACACTACGAATGGCGGTTTGAGCTGGTTCACTGTCTATCCGTCGGCAGGCGGATCACTAGAAGCTGGTTCTGTTGACGGTTTCTTTTTAGATGGCAGCACAGCTTGGCTGAGTCTTTCAGATTATGCCACGGAAACCTCATCTATCTTGCACACTACCGATACCGGCGCAACTTGGTCGGAAACCCCACTTACTTTCTTAGGCGGCACGCTCTTTTTCTTGGATAACAATACAGGCTTTATGCTCAGCCGGCTGGGTGCTGGCGCTGGATCCGAATGGGTGGCTGTCTATGCCACCAGCGATGGCGGCCAAACTTGGGAGCAGCGCTTTACGCATACACCCGGCGGTGAGGACCCCTCGCTGCCAGCCGGCGGGATCAAATCCGGCTTCACCTTCCTTGACCCTCTAAAGGGTTGGATAACAGGCTCGGAACCAGTGAACGACTTTGTGTACCTCTACCGCACGACCGATGGCGGCACAACTTGGGCGCACCAGCCTTGCGATATCGCTGATGCCGACCCGGACGCAATGTATAACAGCTTCCCGCCGATTTTCGTTAGTGAAACTGAGGGTTTCCTACCGCTGCAGACCTTCTTAATGGATGGTACCGCGCAAACCATCGTGTGTAAAACCACTGATGGCGGCCAGACTTGGCAGTCAGTATCCAGCGCGCCTATCCAGGGCTATGTTTTTGACTTTACCGATGGTCAAAACGGCTGGATTTTGGGTGAAACCGCGCTCTTCCGTAGTACGGACGGCGCAACGACGTGGGAAGACCTGAGCAGTTCGCTGCCGGCAGGTTACACAGCACTCAGCTTAGATTTTGTGGACGAGCAGGCTGGCTGGTTGTTGGTATACGATAGTTCTAGCGATAGCTTGGATCACAACCTACTTTTTTACAGCCAAAATGGCGGACAAACCTGGACTCAATTGGATGCCCGTATGGGAGATTAAACAATAAATAACTATAAGAGCCTGCAGAGCAACAAACTTTGCAGGCTCCTTGCTTTATATGGAACTGGCATTGGGCTTGCAACGTATATAATATATGGATGAAAGGCTCGCGTACTACAGCTGCACCTGCAGCTTTGGTTAGGTTCTGATGAAAAAAAGAATAATTATTGTGTTGCTTTTCGCCCTGTTTAGCGCTATTACCCAGCCAGTGTTAGCCGCTAGTTCCTATCAGGCTGCACCGCCAGCAAGCCAACCGCAAGATCCTGGCCGCACGCAGCAGTTCATTCAGTTGGCTAACGGCTGGATGCAGGGATCAACTTCCACGGCTGAAGAGCAGGAGTTTGCTCAACCTGACCCGGATTTGGTCGTTTATCTGACCTTTGATGATGGGCCTGATCCCAAATGGACGCCGCAAGTTCTTGACTTGCTGCAACAATATCACGCCACAGCTACTTTCTATGAAATTGGCCGTAACGCCCGCAGCTACCCGGATACAACCTTGCAGGTTGCAGAAGGCGGCAATACCATCGGTCTGCACGGCTATAACC
>BAABOD010000014.1:0-30826 GCA_040371255.1 Anaerolineaceae bacterium
TTTTTGTTTGCCATAGTTTAATTATAATAGCCCTCACGATTTATGAGGGCTATTATAATCGCTATTTCGCCTTAATTATTGAAACCAAGGTAAGCCATGAATTGGTCACCACTTGGTGTCAAATAAGTGTTTGAAACATAAGCTGCAACAGGTTGATCTGATTCAATGACCATTGAACCGACCCATCCATCCGGCATATCAGGAGCTTCGGTAGCTGCAAGGCGGAAATTCCGGATATAGCTTGCGCCGGCAGGGATTGTGACACCAGTGCGAACTATAGGAGTACCACCACCGGTTGGGTTGTAAGTGATGGTTAATGTGGCTGTGGTGTCAGCCATGTTTTGGATTGTTACAGTATTGGCATAACCATTTGCAAGTCGCTTCGCAACTAATGGAACAGAAACTGTTGTACTGGTCAAATTGCTCGGTACAGCATTATAAGCAGCTTGTTCAGCATTTTTGGTGTATCGATACATAATTAAAACTGCGGTATTTTTGTTAGTTGCGGATGTGACCTCGCAGCTACCATACCATCCAGCAGGGAAGTTCGTTGTGTCGATTAGTGTGTTGAATGTAAATGAACTGTAATTCGCAATTGCTGCCGTATTTTTAAGAGATAATGTTTCGGGACCAGGTGCAGCAGGATCTTTGATACAATCGAGTGTCAAATCATTGACAGGAATGGTCTCACCGCTCAGGTTTTGAATAGCTAAAGAAGTGTTTAGGGTGTTTGGTAAGCGCGAGTAGAGCAGCGGAATTTTCCAAGAGTCAGTAGCACTTGAAAGCGGGTAGGCATTAAACGCCATTAGGCTATCGGCACCAAAGAAAAGGTGAGAAATGACGCCGAGGCTCCCAGTACTCGTGTGAACAACTGCAGAACCCCACCAGGCTGTAGGTAACCCAGTCTCAAGGTCCAAGTCTATCAACTCAGATGCCCCGGCAGCGAGCCCTGTATAATTTTTTGACAAGGCGATCGTTGTAGTGCCAAATTTGTAGTAATCAATGGTGAAATCCACAGCGGCTGTACCAACATTTTGGACAATGATTTGAGAATTTGCTAATCCACTAGCTGAATTTGCACGTCGGGCTAATTGCGGAATAACCCATTCATTGCTAGAGACTGATACTCCTGTGTAAGCGCCAGATGATGGAACACCTGAACGAGTTATTTCTTGAACGAGTGCACCAAGAGGCTGACTGGATGATAGGACAACCGACCCTCTTCCTGGGGTTAATCCGGTGTCATCATACTGGCGAACGATTTGATTAGCACCAGCGTCGATTGTGAAAGATTTAAAAATAGAATCACCCCATTCTGTGCCAGCGGGGGTTAAATATTGGGCTTCTACATTTGCTTGTGAATCGCCAAGATTGATTAATGTATAGTTTGTCGCAAATGTTTTAGTAGTTGCGGCTGCGAAAGCTATTTGGTGTGATTGACCAATCGATGAGGTGGACAGCACCAAGACAATTAGTACTATTAGTAAGATACTTGTTAATTTTTTCATCTGTTCCTCCAGTGAAATTGAATTTGTTCTATAATAACTTTGAAACAGTCTTATATCAATAATACGTTCGGGTTATTCTTCGTTTTTCCTCGCTTTGTTAAGCTTATTCCTACAAGAATCCACAAACCTTCAGTGAGAAAAAGCAACAACCTCGAAATTGTTGCGATTAATGAAGTGTATTCGGATTGTATGCCCAATCCTACGGTTAATAGATCTTTTAAAATTAATTCTCTAACCCCTAAGCCATTAGGGATGATGAATGCTAAGAAACCAGTTAGCCAGGATCTTGTAAAAATATATGTGCTTGTAAATAATTGCTCCCAAGAGTAATCGAGTTGTATAGAAGATGAAATGATTAATAAATAAAGTGTTGATCCCAAGATTACCCATTGGAAAAGAGAGTTAATATAGAAAATCAACCATCGATTATAGGTCAAATGCCTTATTCCCTCGTCCAATTTTAGGATTTTCATTAATATTTTCATGGCAACAAGTTTCAAAAAATAGAATTCTAAAATGGGAATGAAAATCAACACAACCGCCATCCATAAAAACTGGTTATTCTGCCAGAGTAAATAAACTCCAATGGTTACCAGTCCAGTTGAAATCGTTATTAACAGCTCAATTATTGCTGCTCCCCAAGAATATGCAGCGGGAATTTCCTTTTTATTCTCAAACCATTTACCCCTGGAAAAGTAACCCCATATATATCCGGGTATGTATTTTGGCAGTAAGGATACTGAAAAACCTATCACAACATCAAGGAGATTAATCTTCTGTCCTATGCTTATGTATATCAACCTGAGATTAATCATTTGAAGAAAGTAAACGAACAGGTACAAGAACACAGCCAAAACGGCAAAATCCCATTCGAACTTAACTCTGACCGGCATATCATTGAGTTCATTTATGTTCGTAATTATTAGATATACGAATATACCGAATCCTACTAGGGTTCCCATCAGCCTAAGAATCTCACTAACCTTTTTCCAATTCATTTTTTTCTAGCTACGAGAGCATACCCTTGAGGAAACAATTTGGAAAAACCCAAGTAACGATCTAGCCATGCAACAACTCGGCTAATCAAGTGTTTATTGAACCAAAGAGATAATTTGCGTAGAGGTTTTATTCTCCATAATCCTAATAGGAATACCGTAGAGATTTGATGCCCCAAAAAAACCATGAGACCACCTGTTGCTACTAACTCCAATACTTCTAATCCTCCAATATTTGCTAATTCTCGCAATCCTTGTTCTGTAAAGCGGAAATAATCATGCGGAAGTTCATGGAGCCGGCTGAGGTGTGGCACAGACAATAATAGAATACCTCCCTGTTTCAACACTCGACTGATTTCACCAATTGCCTCAAAGGGATTTGGGACATGCTCCAGAACTTGGAAGCTCAGAACACAATCAAACTCTTCACTTGGAAGGGGCAACTTTCGGACATCTGCGCATACATCTAACTCGGGGTGGCAAAGTTGGTGATCAAGGAGTATCAACTTTTCAGAATATTGTCTCGCTACCTCTAAATACGGTGCGTGTCCACAGCCATCATCCAAGACAAGACCGTGCAAGTATTTTGGAACAAAATCCTTGACCATGATCTGCCAATGGACGAGAATTGAAGCAGAGAAATACTTCCACTCTTCTCCTCCCTTTTCGGTTAGAAAAGTTTCTATCTCTTCCCTTACGGCTTTATGAGGCGAATTTGATTTTATGTCTATCATCAGCATTATTGGTTTTTTTGATCAATATCCAGTTGATATTCACCATAAAAGGTGAAATAAGTCGTAGAATGAAAAGTGGCAGTTTGGATGCAACTTTGTAGACAATTCTAGCAAGCGACTTTGGTGAAGTTTGAGAATAATATTCAAGAACATACTTTACAACATCGATAATTTCGTAATTCGCAAAGGTTTTCTTCAAATCCCAATACGTTCTTGATCTCTCATAGTAATGGTCCCCTTTCCCAGTTATTTTTAGATAAGCATCTGCTTTTTTTTCATTCAACCAATGCAAAAAAGGGAGGTAATAGTGTGGTTCTATAGGAAAAGTTTTGTTGGGACCACTAAAAATGACAACCCCGCCTGGTTTTATTACGCGTTCAATTTCTAAAAATAACTGAGCAGAGGAAGGCACATGCTCATAAGTCTGAGAACATATTATGCCTTCAAAAGAAGCGTCAGGAAATGGCAATTTCATCGCATCTGCATAAGCGTAAGCAGTATTATCGCTTTGGGATTTATCAATCATCTGCATAGCCATCATATCAATATCAATACCGAAAACATTCTTGAATAATGGTGAAAGGCTGTTAGTAATGATTCCGCTGGAACAACCCGTATCGAGACAATTACCATTAGGGTCGTGAACTTTCAGTTTGTTTAGAATGTAATTAAATTTTTCTGCTTTCCGGGCTCTATTTTCAGCATTCTGGAATACATCATAGAGTGTAATAAAATTCTTTTGATACTCTCTCATCGTTTTTCCTTATTGAGCACTTGATGATAGACCGCGATCATTTTCTCCGATAGGGTAAACCAATCATATTCTCTTTCAACGCGTTCACGTGCTTTTTGACTGGCATTTTTCCACAAGACATCATCTTCGATATACCTATTGATAGCTGCTGCTAACCCCTGAACATCCCTGGGTTCCACCAGCTGCCCTACATCCGGCGTAATCACATCCGGAATACCTCCCACACGGCTTCCCACGCATGGGGTGCCACTTGCCAACGCTTCGACCAGAACTACTCCTTGACCTTCTTCAATTGAGGGTAATACTAATAAGCGCGATTCTCGCAATAATTCACTAACCATCTGTTGGGATTGAGTTCCTACGAAAACTATTGTTTCTTCAAGCCCTAATCTGGTCACCATTTTTTCAAAATTGTTACGATCTCTACCCTCACCAACTAAAATTAGCCTATAGTCAGGATGTTTTTCCGTAACAATCCCCATAGCTTCTATCAAATAGTTTACACCTTTACGCTCGATCAAAGAGCCAACAAATAATATCTGTGTTTTTCTTGTTGATCTCTCCCCCATTGGAAATTGATCGATATTGACCCCATTGGGAATCACGGTTATTTTTTCAGGGGGGACTCCAAACTGTGAGGTGGCAGATTTTAGATCTTCAGAAAGTGCAATGATATGCTCTGCTTTCCTGAGTGCGACACCAATGAATTTACTTACAACCGGTATATGGATTGTCTTAAAAATATCGCTGCCTTGCACAGTGATCACATAGGGAGCTTTATGCCTGAACATAGAAAGATAGGCTGCTAATCCAGATAAACTCCAATTACAATGGATTATGTCAAAGCCTTTGGCATGTTTCCCAATCAGATTCGTAAAGCTAATCAAAAATGGAATTGTTGCCAGTTTGGGTAGAAGACCTCTCCGCCAGGCTTCAGGAATCCCAGACGCATCTTTCTGGAGCACTTCCATGTTTTCAGGCAAATACTTGGCTCTGAAAACTTCAATATCATCAAAGAATTCATGAGTGCTAGCTCCCGGAGTATGCATAGTCAATACCCTTACCTGGAGTCCATGCCTGCTAATTCCCCGGGCAGCCTCATATATAAAAGGGACTCTAAAATCCCCCCTCCATCTTGGGAAATTTGTTGTGGCTATACATACTTTCATCTTTTGTCTCGGTTTCAAATCTCTTAATCCCCACAAATTTTATAAATCTGAACGCCATCTTTATCATAGATTTTATGTACATTATTAATTTCTTCGAAGCCCTGGATCATAACGAAGTCTTGCGATCCTAGTGGTTCCTTAACACCAGAATAAAGGTAATCAACTCCATAAGCACACAAGGTGTCAATAGTACTCGTTTTATATAAATCCGTCATCCCTCTTGAGCGTTCCAGATAAAAAATATAATCATCGGACAAAGAAGCTAGCAAGGTCATAGCTGTGGTCTGCCGTTCTGCATAAACCGGGAGCCAATAGCCAGCATCTGTTCCATACGGAATCGCTGGATTAAGAAAAGCTGTATTAACCCCAAAGACAGCGTCTGGGTCCGTATTTTTTTTCACCCATTCCATTGCAATCTCATCTATTGGGGTCATAAATGCTCGAATTTCCTGGAAGTCGTTAGTTCGCATATAAAACGCGAAAAAGGAAGCTAGTACGATCGTCCCTATTGCCAGTGGGCGCATCCGTTCGAAAATTCTTTGATTTGTTTTCTCGAAAAGCTCATGCCACAAAATTCCTACACCAATTCCAAATGGTAAATAGAGGGCTAGTAAAACGGCTGTGATATTTACAAAAGCAAGCAGTGGATTATTCAACCTATATAGCTGTGAAAAAGCGATCATAACCATGGTCCACATAAGCATGGTTAAACTGAGTCGTCGGTTTTTCTGAGAAAACAATCCCGCCAGCATTCCTAATCCACCCATGGCAAGGAATGGGATTGACTTCCAAGTTAACTTCCACGTATCCTTGTCTCCTTTTGTGTAATAACTTTGTTCCGACAAGGGATTTGTAGTTAATGCACTCGTTAATGATTGCGGATCCCGCTGTACAAGATAAGATTGAAGTCCAGAAATTAATGTGGGTAATATAATAATTAAGATAATTAATCCAAGTAATATGACCCGCGTTGCTAATCCTTTTATATGACGTCTTCCATTCTCAGGCTTGATCAGCTCACTAGCACAAAAAATCAAGATCAAGCCAAGCAAGAAAACAGCTACCCTGAAGTGGAGAAAGCACACTCCCGCAACAAGCAAACCAGCCAATAACAATTCGATCCAATCTTGCTTTTTTAGAATTATTCGTTGACTGTTATGGTTCGAGATTGTCTCCCATGCAATCAATGCCGCTGGCAGTAAAACTGTCTGAGCGGCAAGTTGTGTAAAGCGCCCCCAATTGATGAACCAAGATGGGAAAATGGAGAACAAGCCAACGCTGAGCATCCCGACAATTCCCGCATCACGGGTAACCTTGCGGTCTAGCAAGAGAAAAATCCCTAGTCCGCACAGACCGTTTAAAAACTGAGAAAACCATAAAAGGGCTTGAGGTGCTGTAATACCAGCCAATAATTGAAGGGGGCCAGTTAGTGCATATAATCCAAGATGATAGTGGTTGAGATTAGCTGAATCATATGGTAATAAATTGTATGGCAATTTCCCTGTGGTTGCCACCAAATTGGTGATAAGGCTGTGATGAAGGGAGTCATCGCCAGCTAAGTAGGGAAATTTATATGCCAAGATTAATCGGGATAACAATGTAACTAGTAGGACAACAATAACCGTTCCCGCCTTCTCGCCAAGCTCGAATTGTTCTTTCCAGTTTTTTCGAAGACTAACAAGGATAACTATTGCGCAGACAGCCAGAATGAGAATCAATTTATTGGTTCCGATACGAACCATAGGGATCAGAGTTCGGGTTGAGTAATAGATGATTGGCCAAAAAACAATACCAAAAATGGGCGCAAGAAACCAACGTTGGAGTGGATTCCATTTGCGCCAATAACCCGTACCTGCTAGGATTGCCCAACCAGGTAATAGAAGTAAAGCTAGGATTGTGGATAATGTTTTAACAATAATCCAGTACATTTTTATCCTTCATTGCTGTCAAGTGATTCTTTAGGATTATAACCATCAATCAACCAGATAGAAACGCCTTCATTTTCGTATAACTTTCGCAAGCCTTCACAAGCAGTCAGGTTCTGGGCTTGGAGTCCAGTTGGTCCCTGGCGAATGTAAATATAACTTAAATCAGCTTCTTCTACTAACTCCCAAAAATCCGTTCCACAAGTTATAAGCTTACTGGCACGACTCGCCCAATCTGTCCAGTTCTCAATTGACTCCTGGCCTGCCGAAAAGGTGTAAAAAATAGTGGGCGCCAGGCTCCATCGCCCCGTTTTTGGCAAAATCCATCCTCCCCCATCTACGCCGCGGTAAAGCTCATAGCCCCAAGGCGTGGTGTTGATAAAAAAACGCGCATCCGGAGGCGTATGAGCGTCTATCCATTCCAAAGCCGCCAGATCTGCTTGGTCTGCTAAGATAGTGTCTGGATTGACCGCGTTCCAGTTGGCTTGAGCGCCAAAGATGAGCATAAAAGCCACGAGAGCCGTGATCCCAGCTGAAAGCGCAGCTGGCTGCCAAAATCGCTGGAACAGACCGCTCGCCCACTCCAAGCCCAATGCAGCAAAGCAGCACGCCGGTAAAAACAGCACCAGCGCAAAGTGGTCACTGCGAAAAGGAGCCACACTCAGCCCTAGCGGCAGCGCTAAAAAAGCCACAAGCAAGCCCCATAAGGCGAGCCCACGCGTTTTCGTATGGAATAGACCTGCCAGCGCGCCAATAAGCGCTAATGCCAGGACGACATACCCGCTATAAGGACCCACCAGCATCCAATAGTAATGCCACTGGTTGACGTCCCCGGCTGCTCCTGCTGAAAGCGTGACAGCTGGTTGGAAGACTCCGAGTGAATAGCGGAACACGCGCCAATACCATCGAGAAACGAGTACTAGCCCAGCCAAAGGTGGACCAGCCAGCCAGATAAGCTCCTTCCACCATAATTGCTTGCCCTTCAAGCTGCGAGCGAACCAGAGTATCGCAAGGATAATCAGGAAGAGCGCTAATAAAAATGCCGCAAAGTAATGGCTGAGCAGGGTGCCGGCGGTAAGGAGAGTCAATCCTGTCATTTGCCACCAATGTTCGTGATTTTCCTTCACCTGTATCACCTCCGCCATTGCCACCGGCAATATCATTACCCCCATTAAAAGAGTATAGCGGCCCCAAGTCAGGTAGTACCCAGGCATTTTGGTCGCGAAGGTGACAAAAAACGCTGCCATTGCCCCAATCCGCCAGTCTTTGCCTATAGCCTTCGCCAGAGCATAAACTGAGATTCCAACGCAGGCATTTATCACTTGCCCCAAAATCAAGACAGCCCGTTCCGGGGCTAAACCACTCAATACTGAGAAAAACGCAGTAACCGCATGGAATGCAAAGTGATAGTAAAAAGGTCCAGGCAGATAAGGTTCAAGCGTGCTAGGCAACCCGCCATTTTCTATGATCTTGCGGATGATCAAGACATGGTGTTGAGAGTCGACCCAATTGGGGAAGACCAATTCCCGTGCTTGCCAAATCCGCCAGATGCTAAAAATAGCCAGCATAACCAAGGCGATTAACCAAGTCTTGTTGAATGCGGTTTTCCAACTATGGATCAAGCCGGTCAATACCAGCCCAATGAATAAGCTTAGCAATAATCCGATTGCCAGTGGGGTAATTTTGAGCCTGACTGTGTAAAAGGCTAAGGCTCCGAGAGTTATGACACTAGCACTAACCGCAAATATTCGCGCCAGAGCCTCGCCACCATCTTGTTCATGATCTCCCAGCCAAAGCCACCAAGCCAAACCAGGCAGACAGACTGCCACAAAAGCCAACGCTACTCGCATAGCCATACTCCAGTCTTATTTGGAAGCTCCGCTAACAGTTCTGCTACCGTTTTCTTCAAAACTGGGTGAACGTATCCAGGCGCGATCTCATTCAGAGGCACTAAAACAAAAGCCCTTTCTGGTATCCTTGGGTGAGGGATTTGTAGGCGACTTGTAGTTTTTATCAAATCATCGTAAAAAAGGATGTCGATGTCGATCAGGCGAGGTCCATAGCGAAAGTTTTCGACTCGTCCCAGCTCTACCTCAGTTTTCTTGAGGAAATTCAATAAGCGGAGCGGGCTTAAGTTGGTATCAACCTGAATCACCTGGTTGAGAAAGTTGGGTTGGTCAGTATACCCCCAGGCTGTCGTTTCGTAGAGTGAAGATTGCTTAGAGATACTCATCTTCAGCGAGATTGCCTCAATGGCTTTTCTAATGTTTTGTTTACGATCGCCCAAATTGGTTCCAAGCCCTAGGTAGACAATGCTCATCTGGTCTCACTCTTTACAATGTCGATCAGATCCGCCAGAAGCCCGAATGCGGTTGTTTTAGGGCTGGGATCTGTCTCTAAAATGCCCAATCCTGGGAGCACGTCCAGTGCAAAGTTCACATAAGAAGAGGTTCCATCAACGGTATAAAGCGGAGAGCTTGGCTCCACCATTTCCGGCTTTACGCTAACCTGATAGTGCCCATCCTGCCAGCCTCCCTGGCAGACTAGCTTCCAACGCTTTCCTTGGGATTCCGCCGATGTAATCATTTCGGGTGTGATCCTGCGGATACCGATCGGTTTTACATCCATAGGGGTCAGGTTTTGGCCCATTAAAACATTCGAAAGGACAGCCACTTTAATAGCAGCATCCCATCCATCAACATCATTACTAGGGTCAGTCTCAGTGATGCCAATCGAAGCGCCATAGGCAATCGCCTGCTCGAGAGTTTCCCCCCCACGCATGCGGTCAAGGAGCAGATTAGTGCAGGAATTGAGAACCCCATAAAAGCCATGCAGCTTCGCCCCTGCGAGCGGACCCCGGAAAAGCGAGAAAATTGGAGCACCGTCCATTACAGTGGATTCAAACCGAAAGAGGCGCCCATGCTCCTCGGTTAGCTCGGTCAATTCCCGAAAACCGTAGACCACTGGACCTTTGTTGGCAGTGATAAGGTGAAGTCCTCGTTTTGCTGCAGCCCGCAAATAATCCAGCGCAGGTAAGCCAGAGCGTGGATTTACGGGTGTGGTTTCGACCAATACATGGGCGGGGGCTTGCCGAATGAAATCGAACATATCTCCTTTGAAGTCCATCTTATCCAAAACAGACAGTTCTAACGGTTCTACGCTGTCTAAGAGGTTAAGTAAGTTTTGCTCATCGATTCCGTTTGGGTCGAGGCAAACCCCATGGCTTCCGGTTGCGATTGCCGTGATGCGCGGGTCAAATCCAAAATGTGCTTGTAACTCCTGCTTTTTCGCAGTCAACAAGCGGGCAAAAGCCTTACCGACATTCCCAAATCCAAGCAGTGCTAAGTTGATTGTCTTCATAATGGTTTCCTATTATTTATTGCATTGGCTAATTATAGCAACGAATTTTTGGTGGAGACCAATACAGGATAAAGGCTGAGAATTATAGAAATTGACGCCAAGTGCCTGACGGCTCACGTCTTCATATTTCAATGCTTATTGCAAATACTTAGCCTTAGCGACAGACTTAACCTCACGCTTACCCTCACTCCTACCCAAACAGCGCCCCTATTGCTCTTGCTCACGCTTACGGTAACTGATGCCCCCATCTTCAATCAGCTTAATATCAAACCTAACCGATTGGCTCTACCTCCTGGCAGTGACAGAAATTCGTGTAACGATCTTCTTTGGTTTTAAAATCTGATAAGGACAAGCCAAACTACCGAGGCTTTACAATCTTAAGACAATAACCAAGAACAATAGAGATAGTAAGCTGATTTTAGCTCGATTGCTGAAATTAAGCCGTCTTGGAATTACTTGCCCTCAATCATATCTTGGCTGTCTGAGGCGAGAGAAGGTTCTTTTAGTTGTTTTTTCGTCTCTTCGTTTTCTAATGTGATATTTTCATCCTCAGGCTGATTTGCTTGCATCCCCTGTTTCTGAACCATGCCTACCAATCCAAATAAGACTTCCGCAATTACCCAGATGATTCGGTTCATTGCAGCATAAACTGCAATCATTTCTACTGAAGCAATATTGGAAAACACAAACGCCAAAGCTGCTTCGCGAACGCCTAAACCACCTGGAGCAAATACGGCAATATAACCCACTGCCCAACTGACGGCATATCCCCCAATAAAAAGCGGAGCAGCTGAAAAAGGAAAATCGTGGAACATAACGAAGAAACTGCCTCCAATAAACGTCCAAAGCAACAAACCTACACCTGCAACAACGAAAATACTTGGGATGTTTTCGGCTGTGTGGCGGCGCATCGTCTTATGAACGATCTTCAACACGACTATCCACAGACCCAGTGCCAGGATAGTAAACAATATTGCCAGCCACTGGTTGTTAGGCAAGTTCAGCAGTCCGGCGATCAAATCGAATCGGGTTAAAAAGACCCCAATAACCCCAATAGCAACTGCAGATCCCAGCAGCCAAATATTCTCCAAAATCATCGCACGTGTAGATGCCTTACTGGATAATCCGTTAACTTTGTAAACCCCAAAGCGTCCTACAAATTGCCAGATCCCTCCTGGGATATATTTTCCAAGTGAGGAGAGCCCATAGATACCTAATGTCTCGATATATTTTGGATGCCAGTCTTCACTATTGACTGAATATTGCACCAGCAAAACTAAGAACATTTTCCCGATTATCAGTAAAACTAACGAGAGAACAATGCGCCAGGCACTAATTTGGCTAATAAGATTGATAACTTGTTCCCAGTTACGATAAAAATAATATCCAGCTGCAGCCAAAACCAGCACGAGCCAGAGCCATTTGAAGATGCTAAAAATCTTCTTTTTATCCAATGCTAACTTGCCTTAAGTACTCGAATTGTTTGGTTGAAGATGCTTTCACCCCGTCAATTCTGGTTTCTAATTGCATTTTGATAGAATCCACGTTATCCAAGAACACTTGGTATGCTTTCACTATTTTCAGATCTGTATTTTTGTAATCGATGGCGTAATTTTGCATCCCAAAATCAGCCAAAGTTTCACGATATTTATGCGACCAGCCGATTACCATCGTTGGCACACAGAGCGAAAGCCCTGCTACCATCGCATGAAAGCGTGACGACACTAACCCATCGGTTGCTCCAATGATCTCGCGCACCCCTCGAGTATTGATATCGTAATCCACCCACTCGATTTTTTCAAACTCCTGTGCGGAGAGCTCTTGCCGGAATTTTTCGCGGACCGCGTCGATGGCGATGATATCGTTGTTCATAGTTTCTTCTGAACCCTCACGGGTGCCATTAGGTAAAAAAACATAGCGGAATGGTTTGCCTTTGGTGTTCAGGTATAAATTCAGTAGTTTGCCCGGATAATCGGTGCCTTGCTTGAGAGAGCGTTTCAAAACAAGGCTGCTGGGCACGATGCTGATCACTTTGTCGCCGGCTTTTTTCCATTCTAGTATCTTCGACCGTAGGTTAGCAGCTTTTTCTTCGTTTTCTAGCGAAAGGCTGTAATCCAATTCAAACAAGAAGGCAATATCGGCTGCTTGTTCTATCTTGCCGTCCAACCCCGGTAAAGCCTGGACATACTCATGGGTCATACTGCCACGGGTAAAAATGCGTTTACATTTGGGTAGAAAATGTTCTGCCAGCCTGCGATTGAGGGTGGTCTTAAACGGTCCCATGGCTTGGGAAAGTTTGATCACTGGCACGCCAAGCAACATTGCTGGCCAAATTGTGAACACGTTATAGAGTAACTGTAAAGCACGTCCGTCAGAAAAGGTGATTCCACCAATGTCGAGCAAATAATCGGATTCTCGCAGGGTCTCGACTGACTTCGGTAAGGGAATTTTTATCCTCATTAAATGAAATAGAGCTGCCAGCAGCGCCCATAAGAAATGGGTGATCGCCACAGTAAGTGCCTTTCCGCTCAAAAAGCGTATGTTTTCATCCTGAACCAATACACGGTCTTTCTCAGGATAAATACTATAAACATTGAAGATCGCTTTAGGATCAAATTTCCTGATTTCCGCGATCACCGTCATTAACATCGCTTCAGCACCGCGGTTGCCCCATACCGACCCCCCCATAATAGCGTATTGTTTGCCAGTCATTAGAGTACCTCCAATGCTTTTAGCAAGTAAAGCTGCAAGGTGACCTTTTGCCGCGACATATTACGCACTTTTTCCCGACCCTCTTCAGTTTGGGTTAGCAAATAGTTCTTTAAAATAATCCGAGCTATCTGATAATCAGACCATCGCACTTTCTCATTCACTTCATCTTTGATCTTCAGTCCTAGCTTTTCGCCTGCTTTTGCCCGGGCAGAGATGTTGTAGTGGATCTTGAAGGAGCGTGATTGTGCTTCTACAATTTCCACAATAGGCTGTGGTTCGACAACTAACAAACCATCCTTGGCAGTATTTTCTAGGATGCGCAATCCTCGCTCTGTTTTGGCGATAACAGCTGAATGTTTGATAGGATCATTTTTCATTCGTTGGAGCCAGATATCGCCACAAGCGATATCACCGAAGTAGCCAATGTGATCATAGCAATGCATACACTTGGTTTCACAAAAGTAATACAGGTTCTGATACTTGCTAAAAGCTGAGAACTTCTTTGAAACCACATGCCCTTCCTCATACTCCGCGATCAGTCTACCGCGCCAATGACCGGAGCGGTAGCGAAAATCCTTCAATTGAGCTTCCGGTTCGGGACGTAAGCGATCAACGATAAGTTGAGTCAGGTCTGGTTGTGAAAGATGCCCGCAAAATAGCGTTATGACGCAAGCTATTTTTTCTTTCAGCTCCGGTGATCTTTCTGCAACTTTGCTGAGTAGTTTAGCATCACATGGTAAGCACACTACAGCAAGCTTGCCCTCGAAATTCCGGATTAGCTCCATTGCTTGGGAGCTGAAGCGGGTGGAGATATACTTGCTCCCTTGTGCTTCAAGCAATTCCTCATGAGTTCTTGCAAGCCTGAAGTTTGCTTCAACTTTTCCGTCGATAACTTCCAGAACGCATACCACTGCGGCATCGATCTCACCTCGGTTGAGCAAGCCTTCCAGGATCGATGTGACCGTCCCGCCTGAAGCAGCGTTACTGCGTACCAAGTGATCGGTTGAATAAGTGAAAAAAGATCCATTATATGGACCGATAAATTTATTGATTTGTTCTTCAGACCAATTAGTCTTTAAGATCTTGTCAATTAAATCTTCTAATGCCATAGATTAGCCTCGCTTTTTCTATCATCATAGCGCCGCTTTTTTTCTGCATAGAGTAACTGTTCCTGATTCAAGCGGATGCGCACAAACATGTCTGCTAAGATTCCCACCACCCAGAGCAATATGGCAAGGGTAACGAGGTATACCGCACTGAAGGCGACAAAGATGTAGGGTGAGAACGCTCCGGTGGTCAGATAATGAACAATCATAAAGATGCCAAGTCCCAGGCCGATTAAGAAGGGTGCCAAGCCCAACAGCCCGAAAAATTTTAGCGGGTTGTAATCGCGATAGGCTCTAAAGATGATTTTTGAGGTTTGAAACATGTACTTCATAATGCTTCCTGCTACGCGCGATTTGCGCTCAGGGAAGTACTTTACATCTACTGGTATCGTTCTGATTACCAAGCCCTTGTTGGCGAGGTCTAAGAATGATTCTTGCGTATAGGTAAACTTGCCAGTCAGGTTCAAACGCATCAAAGCTTCCTTGGAGTAAGCTCGGAACCCGCAGCTAACGTCATCATATCGTTTACCGGTGATGAAGCTAATCAGGTCAGACATCCGCTGATTTCCCCAGAATTTGATCTTGGACATATAGTCCGGGCGAACCAGTTTGCCATCCGCTGTGCGAAAACGATTACCTGAAACAAAATCTGCTTTGCCATCAACGATCGGTTTAATCAGCAGAGGGATATCGGTAGGAGAAAACTGCCCGTCGGCATCAATGTTGACCATAATATCTGCGCCCATCTCCAGTGCAGTTGTCAGACCTGTATTGAAAGCTTTTCCAACGCCCTGATTATAGGGATGTGATACCACCATTGCCCCAGCTTCTCTTGCCAAAACAGCTGTATCATCATTGGAGCCATCATCAACAACCAATACTTGAATTTGGGTAATCCCCTCGATCTGTTCAGGCATAGATCGAATTACCTGAGCAATTGACTCAGCTTCGTTAAATGCTGGAATGAGGATAACAAGTTTCATTAGTGTTTAGTCGTTAGTAGTTAGTGCTTCTATTTTACCGCTTGATGGCTTTTCCCTGTTCACGAAGCGAAGAATTGCTATCAATCCACAAATCCAAGCTGCCATTACCAATGGAAAACCACAGAAGAAGTAACGATCCAGTGGACCTGCGCCAGAAATGGTATGCACAAATGCATTTAACCCCGCTGTACCGGCTAAAATAATTCCGGTCGCACTTAACGTATCTTTTTTCCTTATCCACCATATTAAATAGATTATCATAAGAAACGGCAGAGTTAAATACCCGATGGTGAAAAGAAAGTTGGAGGATTTGATTCGCGAGAGCATCAGGTTATTAAGTGCCTCAGGAGGATGACTTACTTCATTGTAAGGCTGTAGCACTTCTCTAAAGTAATCTGAAGCCACCATATTGCTTTTTCCGACACTATAGATGTTATGCGCAATCTGCCCGTTTTGTGCTGCTCTTATCAGAGAAGGAGAATTGATCATGCTCATCTCAGCACGATCGAAATAAAAGAAATTGCTCGAAGTCAGATACTTCTTTATCGTGTGTTTTAAGATATCGTTATCTCCTGTTGTAGCTTCCTCTGATTGATTAGAAAGATAGCTTACAAGCCAGGTGCTGAATTGGCGATTTACATCTAGAGGATTACCACGCCTCGCGAGAAATTCCTCCCAAGCGATAGTTGAGCTGAACAACAACCCAATCATAACGATAGTAACTCCACCCGCAACCAACCATGCTTTGAATTTGGAGTTTTTTAGCAACTTCAGTACGTATCCGATAAAGAATGGATACAAACCAATCCCCAGATATGGTTGCTTTATATGCCACCCAACGATTGAAATCAACACTAAGAGGATATTTGCGATCCAGAATGAATCAGAATACCAAGCAGACTTATATAGAGTAAAAGCCAAAAGGCACGCAGCTGCCGCTAATGTTGCTGCCATATATTCGGTTAATACAGCATGGTAATAACCTGTGATTGTAGGGTCTAGGACGATAAACACTCCAATTACAAGTGCTAAAACAACCTGCTTCCAGCCTTTCTTTATTTCGGCAGCCATTTTCACCAGGAAGAAGAGGCTGAAATAGAGCCCCAGGTGGTAAATAATCATCGGAATTTTCAAACCGATATTGCTATCGGTGAAAATTTGTTTGGAGAGGAACAAATGCAGAGGAAAGATTAAATTTCGGATAATATCCCAATTGGCAAATTCATTTTTTTCGATTAGTTCGCTTAACCATAAATAATGACCTGAATCGTAAGTAAAGACCAAGGGATAGCTAAGATCAATTGAAACAATAACCAATCCAAACAGGGCAATTATCCATCCTCCCCAATGATAAAACCAGGCGTCCAACTGTTGTTGCGAAAATTTGAGGCTGACCATAGCAGCCAAGAAAAGCACCAAAATATAAATGAGAAAACGTAGTGAATTCGCTTGGTATTCAATTTTTGGATTTAGGACAATATCTGTACAGACCAAGGTTTCGCCCGCATCTGTTGCAAGATCTAACCTCAAATAAGTCACAAAAACCGTTGTTGGCAAGAAAAAGACGTTATCATCTTTTGCGAGTGATATTCTCAATGAATTGTCTTCAGAAACTGGACGATCTGGAGTGGCAAAAAAAATCTGGCTGGAATTACTATCCGAGGTCGGTTCACAATTAATATCAATCCCCCTGATTTTCATATTGAGATCCCGATACTGAATTTTAGGATCAGATCCTTCTGCGATCAGAAAGTTATCTTGATATTCAAAATTATCAAGAACACCGTCATTGATTTCCAGTACCTCTGTTGGCAAGTCTGTCATTGCACCAATCGTGAAGGCGCGGTTAAATCCCACAAATTCGATCAAAAGAAGCACAAGAGCTGCTATTATGACTGGCAAACTATTTTTTAGGAAGTAACTGATGGTTGTTTTTTTCAAATACCGCCTCTTGCCATCTTTGATTTCAATTTTAACCTTTCGCGATTCATTTCGTCAAGTGAGTTTTGAGAATATATTGTGCGTGGGTCAGAACCTTACATTTGTAAAGCGAGGCTATGGCATTTACATTGCTGATAGTGCTGGGAGTGTTATTGCTAATGAACCCCAGGGTCTCATAATAACCATCATTATCCGGGCTCCCCGAATGCTTGGAAATTGAAAGAGAAGGCTTTTTTTTCATCAGTTTCCTGAGTGTTACCGTAGTTTTCCAGGTAGTCAAAATTTGTAGAATTTTCAAACATGACATCAACACAAGCGCTTTTCTGAGGATGGATTATTGAAATTCAGGCAAATGAGTTATCGGTACCAATCAAATTTCCGTTTGCATAATAAAGGTCAACACCTTTGAAAAATTTTTTACGCTTGTCATGTTGTTGTAAACCTCGCAA
This sequence comes from Anaerolineaceae bacterium, assembly GCA_040371255.1. Taxonomy (GTDB): domain Bacteria; phylum Chloroflexota; class Anaerolineae; order Anaerolineales; family Anaerolineaceae; genus Mesolinea. The sequence goes on from BAABOD010000014.1 coordinate 17,637, forward strand.
GCAAAAAATATATACATCCTGATGCGCTATCATAAAGAGAGCAATTATCCATGATGCAAACACCAGAGTGGACTTTTTTTGATTGTCAAATTTGGCGGTCTGCAGCAATAAAAATAAAACTTATGTTAAAGCCTTCTTACTTCAATCCCGCTTCGATTTAACCTGAGAACAGCATAGCCCGCTTTCTACTGCGGGCTATGCTGTTTGACAATTTGTCAGTTCGTTCTCGTTACTCGGATGGTGTAATTTCCGTACTTGGATTGATCAGTTGATAAAATTCTCGCGTAATGTGTTCCGGTTGCGCCTGCGGTAAATGTAATTGACCTATATACCGTAGCTTCGATGTCGCCAACGCAATCTTTAGCCACCTCGTTCATGTTCGGGTCATATACAATGAGATTAAAACTACTATTACAATAACCCCAATTTTCATCTTTAAGGGTGTCTGCGACATTCAAAATCTCAACCAAATAAACTCCACCCTGTACCACCGGGAAATGAAAATAATCTGTGTCTGCGCGAATTGTATAGAAAGATGGATCTCTCAGATAACTGGATGTTGGCAATGCGTTTCCCACTCCTAAGTTTATGGGATAAGCATTTGTCCAATGATCATTTGATTCAAGGGAAGAGTCCCAAGCAGCGCCAGGTTCATTGTACTTTGGCAGTATCCGTAAACGGTAACTTCCCGCCACAGTCGTGCTATCGGGTTTTACCCGAAGGTAGTACCAGCCACTTTGACCTGCGGTTATAACGCTGTATGAGTGAATATTCCCATTACCGTTAGCAACTTTATTATCTATTTGATCCATAAGCGGGTCAAAAACCGTCAGGTAAACCCCATCTCCCCCCGCCAGAATATTGGCTACGTTGTAAAGCTGAATAGTGTAGGTCCTGCCAGCACTCGCATAAAATCGGTACCAATCCTGGTCGACAGAACTTGTATAATATTCCGGGTTGCGCCACTGTATTGCGGATGTAAAGCTATTATTTAGTCCGATGCCGATTTGATAAGCGTTATAAATTGAGTTATTGGGCTCCATGGTCGTTGGATCCCATTTTGCCCCAGGTTCGTTAAATTTCGGCAAGATGCGCACGTAGTAATTACCAGTTACACTCGTACTGTTTGGATAAATCTGGATCACATACCGACCGGTCATTGTGGCTGTATGCGAGATACTATGGGCCACATTGCCATTCCCTCCAGCCTGGCATTCCCAAGCCACTTGGGTTCCTGAGCTGTTGAAGAGTTTTATTGCCAGTCCAGAATATGTCTGATAACTCCTTCCGCTGCAAAAGCTGCCTGGCGTGCCCAACACCTTATCGAGATTATACAACTCGATTACATAGGTTCTGCCGCTGACTGCGTCAAAACTGAACTTGTCAATATCACCCAATTTTTGGATACCAGCGGCTACGTAATAATCCAGCCCAATGTGCTGTAAGTATTGCGGACTGGTATCATTGGGCTCAATTTCAGTGCCCCATAGTGGCGGAACTGTGAAGTACATAAAGGGACTGAACGGACCCCATATTCCTCCGCCATATGCCTTTACCCTCCAATAGAAATTACCTTCAGGTAAACTATTTGATAATCTCACCTGGCAGATAACCGAACTGCAGGCGTTATTGGTGAGGGTCATGTAGGTGTACAGACTTGCCTGGTAGTAAAGTTCGATGAAGTAATGGGTAGCGCCTAATGAAGGCTTCCATTTGAATTGTGGGTTTGTTATTGAGATAACTCCGGTTGGTGCTATTAATTGAGGATATGGCTGTTGAAGTGTGAAATATTTATACGCACTGAATGCGTTCCAACTGCCCTCAATGTATACTTTAACCCGCCAGGAGTAATTACCTGCCGGAAGGTTGTTGGATAGCCTTACCTGGCAGATCGTTGAACTGCAGGCACTACTGGTAAGCGTCATGTAAGTATACAAGCCGCTACCCTTATACAGTTCTATGTTGTAGTGAGTCGCCCCCGGGATTGGCTTCCATTGGAATTGGGGATTGGGAATAGAAATCGTACCACTGGGCGCCACCAGGGTTGGGATAGGGTTCAGACGTGTGAAGTACTTGAACGAACTCCAAGGCAGCCAATTGCCATCATAAGCCCTTACTCTCCAATAATATAGTGAAACGTATGGTAGTGGGCCGATTACAGCTGAACAATATGTGGTGCCACAGGCACTGGCAGAAACAATCTTGTTAATAACCAAACTACTACTTGCGTAAATCTGGATATTGTAAAAGCTTGCACCCGCAACTGGAGTCCACTTGAATGTTGGATACTTCAGGTAAATATAGCCATTCGGCACCAGCGGCGTTGGGACAAATTCTCCTGCCATAGGTTGCAGGATTGAAGAATCTGTGCCAGGAACCAGCTCAGGTGTTGGCGAGATAGTAATTTCAGGTTCCACCTCAGGCTCAAGCGTTGGCTCAGGGGTCGGTTCAGGTGTGGATTCTTCCGTGGGTTCCGGGGTATATTCTTCAGTTAGTTCGGGTGTTGGCTCCTCGGTTGGTTCTGGGGTAGGTTCTTCAGTTTGTTCAGGTGTAGGTTCTTCTGTTAGTTCCGGAGTAGGTTCAGGGGTAAGTTCAACCGTTGGTTCAGAAGTTGGCTCAACCGTCGGTTCTATTGTCGGTTCAGCTGTAGGTATCTTGGTTGGCTCCGGGAACGGTTCCTCGGTCGGCTCCGATGTTGGCTCGACGGTGGGGAGTTCTGTTGGCACTTCAGTTGGCACTTGAGTCGGTTCTGCTGTCGGTTCAGGCGTAGGCAATTCAGTTGGTACCTGTGTCGGTTCAACTGTAGGTACCTCCGTCGGTTCGGCTGTGGGTTCTTCTGTTGGTTCAAGGGTTGGCTCCACGGGTTCCGGCTCTACGCCCTGCTCAACCTGGAAGGTGACCTTGTTCTCGTTAGCGTAGATTGAGCCCTCTAAGGAAATCAATCGACCGACAATCGCAGCGTTCTCACCCAGGCGAATATCAGCTTTGCTTAGCAAAGTGCCTGCCAACTGGCTCTGCTCACCTATCGTTATATTCCCTTCAACCTGCCAGGTGATGGCTTCAACTTGTTTCGGATCGGTCAAAACAACTTTGCTGAAGCTTGGAAACTCCACGCTTCCAGTGATTCGGATAAGGTAATCCACGCTTTCATCTGTGTCAGCTTCTACGAGCATTTCTTCTGGAAACACTACGTCTCCCTCGAAACATGTAACACCAGGAGTTAAAACAACAGTGGTCAGCGTATTGTCTTCGTTAATCACCGTTGTGTCACATGTTTTCTCGGCTAACAGTTCATAATAAGCATCGGTTTCATTTAGAACCGTGCCAGCCAGGCTTTCGGGACCACGGTAGATCTCACCACCTGCCTCCCAGCTGCCAATTGGCACTGTCTCCTCTTGGGCAATTCCGAGGTCTCCCTCAATTTGTGTGACCCCGATCGTCTCGGCGCCTTTCCGCGCTAATATGCTGAAAGAATTAGCTGGATTATTGCCTTCTTGATCGGGGCTTTGGGCATTAGTCGAAACTATGCCAGTAGTTACTCCATTAAACAGGATTGAAAGAATGACCAAAAATACAATTGTTTTATGTTTCTTCATCGCTACACTCTCCTTAGTTAAAAATTCTTCCCCAATTTTCAGCTTTATAATATAATTATAACAGAGTAGCTTTGGATTATGCAAACCTTTTTTGTAAATATGAGTCAAAATTTTTCATAGTTTTTATCAATTTGCCACTCCCCATCTCTCTCCATTAATGAAGCAGAGATCAATATGAGACATTAAGCTTCGTTCGGAAAAAACGCCAACCGCTCTGTTATGTCTGCAAATCTCCTTATTGACTCGCTCTAAACTGTTGGCGGTTCGAATCATCCCATTGGGATGATTTTTTGGCAAGATAGATACTAAGTCCTCAATAAATCCAATCCAAATCCAGTCTCAATCACTAGAATCGGTTGTCAGAATGCTGCCATCCGCCTGAAGTTTATATCGTGCGATGAGGTACGGGTCCTTCATCAAAGTATAAATTCTAAAAGAACTTTGTTGACCAGGTGCTAAATTAGCTGGATCTTGATTAATGTATGCATAATCACAACCAATTACCAAGCCTCCACTATCGTAGAGTGTATCAACAGCACTGACCTTTTCTAATGTAACTTGAGAATTGTTGGTTATTATTCCCAAAACCTCATAACCATAGGGTTCAGCACTACCAGAATGGTTGGAAATTGCTAAGGGAGGACGCAATTCATTGGCTGCAATAGAATAACTACGGTAAAGCGAATAATGTGACAAATTTGTCATTGCTGGGAAAGAAATTCTTACACACGCAATTTCCTGGGGATGAACTAGATCAAGTAGGGTGTACGCGAAATCTGTTCCTATTAGGGTTCCATCTGAATCGTACAGGTCAACATATAGCTTGACACTTTTTATGCTGACTAAAGTGTTATTGTACATCTCGCAGGTAATATACTGATAAGTTCCAGTCCTATTTTCAGTAAAAGAGCAATTGTCCATTATCCAAACGTCTGACGCGAGAGTTGTAAGAGACCAATAGGCATTAGCACTACCATTGGCGTAAGTCGGTCCATAGGTGCCATTCCAAGATCTCACTTGCCAATAATACGTGGTTGCGGGTTCTAAATCTCTTAAGCCTGCGTAGTTATTGGTACCGGTTGATATCCATGAAGAGCAATTCCCGTCATTGGCAGTATCAAAGCAGTATTCATATTCGGTCGCATTGCTGCTAACGTTCCAACTCAAAATTGGTGATAAGGTTGCCCTGGTCGTGCCGTTGGCAGGTGCGTGCTTGTTGAAAGCGCCCGGTAACATAATCGCAGTTGTGAAAGACCAGTATGCACTTGCACTGCCATTTGCGTAGGTCGGTCCGTATGTGCCATTCCAGGATCTCACTTGCCAATAGTATGTGGTTTCGGGTTCTAAACCTCTTAGGCCTGCATAATTATTGGTTCCGGTCGAGATCCAGCTGCTACAATTGCCATCGTTGGCAGTATCGTAGCAGTATTCGTATTTAGTGGTATTTGCGCTTATGTTCCAGCTCAGAATAGGTGAGAGGCTCACTCCTGTGGTGCCACTTGCAGGTGCGTTCTTGTTGAATACGCCTGGCACCATGACCGCAGTTGTGAAAGACCAGTATGCACTTGCACTGCCATTGGCGTATGTCGGACCATAAGCGCCATTCCAAGCTCGAGTCTGCCAATAATAAGTTGTAGCAGGTTGTAAGTTCCACAAACCCGCATAGTTATTAGTTCCTGTCGACGTCCAGGTACCACAAGCGCCATCATTTGTGGTGTCGTAACAATATTCATATCTGGTGGTATTGGCACTGATGTTCCAACTCAACACGGGTGAGAGACTTGCTTCAGTCGTACCACTTACAGGAGCATTTTTGTCAAACTTAGATGGAAGTGGTTCGCCATTTTTAATAAAGGGAAGAAAAATTATGTGAGGGGCGTTACCGATTTTATCGCTATCAGGAAAGAATTTACCATCGAAATCCTCTTTTTCTGGATCATTGTAACGATCGGGTACAGAAACAATGACTTTTGATTCTACAGGCTGTGATGGTGATACCAGTGATGTTATAGCTATTAAAGTCAGGAACAATAAAGCGCCTTTCAGATAAACACTGTTTGTATTGCAGTTATTCTTTTTTAAAAAAAATCGGCCACTCATAATTACCCTTTTCTATAAGTTTACATTACTAATAAGAAGACAAGATCCTGGGATCAGATTAATACTAATTCAACAACGATCAATTGTGAATTTCGTAAAACAAAAAAGAGCCAAATTCTCTTGATGGATTTGGCTCTTCTTATTCATGACTTAGTTAGAAAAAGCATGGCACATTTTTTGCCTCACTTCTATTTGCATACAGTTCCCGTCGAATACCACTGCGTAACTGTAGATTTCCATTCTTGGAAATCTGAAGTTGGAGGTTCACAGAGAGAAGTACCAAAAAAGCTAAAACTCTGCAAAGAAGTCAGATTGACTAAACTCACCGGCAGGCTACCAGACAATGGATTATTGTGAATGTTTAGCGATTCTAAGTTAACCAAGTTACCCAGCTCTGAAGGAACGCTTCCTGAAAGCTGGTTGGAGGACAGGTAGATTGAAGTTAGTTTTGTAAGGTTCCCCAATGAAGCTGGAATATTACCACTGAGTTGATTATTTGAAAGAGCCAATCCTCGCAAATTTGTTAGTTTGCCCAGTTCAGATGGGATGTTACCCGTGAGTTGGTTGTCATTTAAACCTAAATAACCTAGATAAGTCAAGTCTCCAAGTTCTATAGGTAGGATCCCGCTAAGTTGGTTCTTTGAAAGGTCAAGCCCCGAGACGTGACCTTCATAGACTGTTACACCATACCAATTTGAAACAGTGGGGCTTTCCAACCAGCCAGATTTGTTAAGCCAACCATCACCATTAGTTGCATTATAAAACACAACTAATGCCCGGCATTCAGACTGGGAAACGTCTGTAACCACGGTACAGTCAAAATTTCTAAGCAAAGCCACTGAAGGTGTGTTTACAATAACTTCTGTTGGTGTATCACTCTGCTGTTCTGTTGAAACAATTACTGGTAAGTTCTGTGTTGGCTGTTTTGAACCGCATGCTGAAAGTAAAGCTATTAGAGCTGCTAGAAGTACTAAAACAATAGAATTATTTACCTTTTTTTTCATCATTTTCCTCTTATTTTTAATCTTGTTTTTTTGTTAGTGTATTGCAGTTTTTTGAACTAACTTGGCAATTTTACCAGAATTTCAAGGAGATAAATCTTCAATTTTCTCCTCACTTTCATCTACTTGTTAAGAAGGTCGTTGTTTACTCTTCCGGTATTGCTGAGTTACACCAAAAAGACACAATCTCGAAAAAGATTGGGTTTCAAATAATAGGATTAATGATTAGATTCGCACCTTTTTTACCGTCCGCCTGATGTTCAGCGATATAATCCACCAAAGTATTTCCCTCAAATAGTTCCATCAGGGCATGTTCATCATCTACAACTAATCCAGCGGCTGGATTAGCTTTGATATACGCCTGGATGTTACCGCTGGCAGGGTTGGTAATCACAAAGCAACCCGCCGCAAGAGCCTCGTAGAGTGTAAAAGAAAAGGTCTCCGGACAGATAGACCATAAAAATGCGACATCTATTTCATTCTTACGTAAGGCATCGATCATTGCAGATCGGTTTTGTCTCGTAACTTCTATTGATATATTATCAAAGTTGTAAGAGGGTTGCCTATTTGCGGAGAATAGGAAAAATTTGTAACGCGAGTCTTTACCAAACTGATTTGTAAGATTCAACCAGGTTTGCCAACCCTTGTGTAACACTGGATAACCCACGAAAGCCACCTTCAGTGGCTCCTGTTTATTGAACCCCTTCAAATCTTCGCACCATTCCAATTTGGCATGAGGAACCACACGCACCTCGCTGGGATTCATTGGGAATTTTTCACACCAAAGATCAAGTGCAAACTCAGATGGTGAAATCACTTGAATCGGAAACCGTTGGAATAAGCTACGGAAAGCCTGGTAATGCAAAGGTCGAATGCTGCCATATATGCATAGTTGGCAGGCATTGCTACGAGGTTCAGGAGCGTGGCAATATTCTCTATCGTTCCGTAGCAGTTTGTAGTTAGGGCAAATTGAGAAAAAGTCATGCAGCCAGAAATGAACTGGTACATTTTTTGTCAGAATCAGTAATTGTTCTACGTAACTTAGTTTCCAGCCGATCAAGTGGTGAATAGCGATTTCTTTAAGAGTTCCAGCTTCCGATAGAGAGGTAAAAGCTGAAAGCAGAGTCTCATCATCAGCGAAACCGATAAATTGACCATCAAGATCAAGATTCATTACACCAGGTTTATTACTGAAATCCAGAGTCGTACGAGCTTTGAAGGGTGAAAGATGCAAGTAAGAAAGTCCTTTATCATTCATTTCACGCTGCTGATCAGCTATCTTCAGCTGCACTCCGCCGACAACTTTCAGATAATTGTCTTGTGAGATAGCCAGGACGAAAGGCTTTTCCCTGAGGTTCTCCAATGCTCTTTCAAGACCTTCTTGGTTAAATTTGCTACCTATAAAATGCACAGGCGATGTATCATAATCCAATATTTTCCTAGGTTTGGATGACAATTCGGTCTGCTCACTACGTATTATGCGGTCCTTTATGCGGGTGACAAATTCTTTCAAGCCTTGTTCGTTCAGAATCTTCAAGGCTTTCCTCGCATCTCGAGCTAAGAGCTTGATATTGTAGGTTGCCATCATTAGTTATGTCTCTTTCGGACGATCAAAATTGCTTGACGCCAAATTTCGTGTGGATTTGTAATGTAATCGATAATCTCAAAAAATTCTGACCAGTTTTTATCTACGAATTTTTTAGGAACAACTGCATCACCATAGACATCAGATGTCAGGTTATCGCCTCCACCAGTCGGAAGGTAAACAAATTCTCCTTCATCAAATTTCTTGATGAGTTTGTTTATATCCGGAACAAACCTTGCAAGATTATGCAAGAAAGTGTTCTCACCTTCCATTTTGTAGTTTTTTATTCTCTCTAAAAAGCTGCGAGGTTCCAGCGTTACAACAACCAATCCTCCTGGTTTTGCTACCCGCGCTAATTCCCGCATCCAGTGTAGATGCACATTTTCAGGTAAGTGCGTGAAAACGGAGTAAGCAATTTGAACATCAAAAAAATCATCAGGGTAAGGAAGTAAACCATTTGCCTCAAGAAGGTCAAGTTTTCCCGGGAGCCCACATTCCTTACAAGTGTCTATGGCGAGGGGATTAACATCGGAGCCATAAATGTTTTCTGGCGCGACATCTTTCATGAAAAACCGTAAGAATCTGCCCCAACCACAGCCAAAATCGTGAACCTTACTTGTTTTGTTAATTGGAGTTTCATTTTTTTCTGCTGCTTGTTTAAGAAACACATAAAACTCAGAGGCTTCTTCCAGAACATGCTCATAAGAACTTCCGGTAAAACGAACCTGTAACTCGCTGCTAGGAAATGCCGGGTATTCCACACCGTCAATTACCCGCTCATGAATGCTCCTTTTCAATAAATCCAACCAAATCGCATCTTCACTTATTTTGGGATTCGAGGGAACTTGGTCTATAGCTGATTTTTTTTTGTTAGTTGTTTTAACCATTGGAGAGACTCCTGACTACATCCATAGTCACATACAAGTTAGCGTAACCAAAGCGTCGGTCAGGCTCAAGATGTGTACCTTCTGCCCACTCATTCCAGGCATTAATAAAGAGCAAGCGTTCGCCCTCCGTGTGATTCTTGATTGTCCAGTTGCAAGCTGCTTGTAACCAGCGGCGGTATAAACTCGGTTTGGAGTAAGCATAGATAGTACCTCGCCCTGGTTTACGTGGTTCACTATCCCAACTAGGGAAGACCGTCTTGTACAGAGGGTAAGGTGAGGGTTTTGTTTGTTTTTCCTGACGGTCAACCATTTTTGGATAACTGAAAATATAAGAGGAATATTCAGGATTGGCTATTTCGATTGAATTTTGTATCATCAAATCAGCGGCATGCCATTCGTTATGGGGAGGAAACTGAACAGCGGCATCAAAACCAACTGTGCGTGGGTCTTCTAGTCCGAATGTTTGTGCTGCGATTAAATACGGATCGCCCAACTTGTTTCTCAGGCAGTATTCACGCCATCGTTCTGCAGTTACTTTGGGTTCGGGTAGAATATCAGCCCTGTATACAATGATCACAGGTCTCTCACCTAAACGAATATAGCGTTCATCACGCAAATAGGGCGTCAGGTCCTTGATGAAGCTATAGTCAGATTCTGGCGTATGCTCCTGGGCGATTAAGATATCGTTTTCCAAACCATCCCAGCGGCGAGTCCAGTTTTCATTAGCCCAGACTAGTAGGAAGGGAAAGTCCATCTTTTTGTTAGCCAGAAAACGATCTACCGGCATTTCCATTAGTCGTTTACCGTTAAACCAATAGTGATAGTAAGCAAAGCCATATAATCCATACTGCTTCGCAAGCTCAATCTGTCGGAAATGAACATCTTCAATCCGTAGATCATAAAAGCCTAATTCTCCCGGTAAATGGGGTTGATAATGTCCTGGGAACTGTGGCACTGCTCTTGTTACATTTGTCCATTCAGTGAACCCTTTCCCCCACCATTCGTCGTTTTCGGGGAAGGGATGGAACTGGGGCAAATAAAAGGCAATAAGTTTCACCAATGAGTCAGCCGCGTTGAAGGACTGATTGAGTAGAGGTATATATTCTTTGTCCCTGTCGTTTCGTTCATTTTGGAGCAATTCCTGGTAGACCTGCGCCTGCAATTTTTCCAAACTGCTGACTTGTTCAACCACGGGTTGCGCTGTGGGAGGAACGGAGATCGGTGCAGCCTTGCTCGTGCTTTTAGGTCGGTCTTTTTGCCACCAAGCCAAATAACCGCCCTTGCCTTTTTCAGTGTCGAAAGGATTAGGAAAAATGCGTTGTAGATCAGGGGACTCCCGGTATAGTAGGCGCATATCGTTTTCGATCTTTATACCGTTATCGAAGGTGTCATAAAAGCAGCGTACTTTGCCTAACTCATTGTGCCCATTGGCTTCAAGTTGACGCATATACCAGTCCCATAACTCATTTGCTACTGGGTTAGCGCCACCTGCTGTCAAAGACCTAATAACACCCATGCCAGCACCTGAGTCATAACCGGTAAAATGGTAAAAACGAAGCGGAAATTCCCGATTTACTAATAGGAGGCCTTCCTCATTAAAGCTCAGTTCACGGCAATCTAGATTCCAGGAAGCGACATCATAGCCCGGGTCGCGGATAATCAATAAATTTTCGAAGAAAGATGGTGCTAAATCAACCCATTTCTGGTCTGTAAAAAGGCCGCGTTCATAATCAGCATAGCAATAGTTCAGTAGACGAGCGGTCCACCAATCAACAAATCGGCGGCCGTCTTTTCGGGTGCTGTTAACTGCAAGGAAGCCTAAATTAAATGTACCGTGACGTAAGGTTCCCATGATCTCGTTGTCATGGATCGATTGGGGGTTGTCTGTATAGTCCAGTAGATGTGGTGCTAATAGAATGCCATACTCATCCAGCCAATCTTCCAGAGGTGTCAGGGGATTAAAAATGGCGATATCGGGATCAATGTACATTACCTTTTCATGCCCCCGATCTACTAGGTATTGCAAATAAGGTCCCTTCACCGCTGTGCAGATTTCCACTACCGTGTGTTTGAAGATCCAGCCTTTGATATTCTCAATGGGCAGATCTTCTATCCAGACTATCTTGTCAAAGTATGGCTGGTTTAGTTCGTCTTCATATATAGTAAATCTATTCTCCAGGACCTTGTCGCTGATCAGCAGGTGAAACTCCCAATCCGGGTGGACCTGTTTGAGAGACTTAGCTAAAATCTTGGCTTTGGGCAGGTAATTAAGCGTGATGCTAGTAAAAACGATCATACTTTGATCTCCTCCAAGGTACCAAAAACCAAGTCGGCTTGTGGTTTTCCATTTTTTTGGTATTGTTCGACTTTCTCCACAATTCTGCCAGATTCAAACAAATCAATCAGCGCTTCTTCATCCTCCAGCACCATGCCACGTTCAGGATTGTGTCGAATATAGTCTTGAATATTGCCACTTTTGGGGTTAGTCAGGATATAACATCCGGCTGCCAGGGCTTCATGTAGGGTGAAAGAAAAAGTTTCTGCTACATTAGACCATAAAACTACCACATCAATCTGGTTCCATCGTAAACTCTCAACCATTGCCATCCGGTTCTCCGTTGTGACGCGTATCTCGATGCGACTGTAGTTACCTTGCTCGCCTTGTTGTGTAGAGAAGTGGAAAAATTTATAATAATTGTTACCAGTAAATCGATTGACCAAACGCAGCCAGGTAGGCCAACCTTTGTAATCCAGGGGATAGCCCAAAAACCCTACCCTTAAGGTTCCGCCTTTGTAGCGTACCGGAGAGTTACTTTTCCATTTCAGGGTTACTGGAGGGATTACCCTCACCGGTACAACGACAGGGAAATGGGATTGCCATAACTCATAGGTGAAATGGCTTGGAGAAGCTACTTCAAGTTTATTCATTTTGAACAATCGCTCAAAAGCTGCCGCCTGATCTGCCCGTGCATTTCCATAACGGCATAATCTGCAAGCGTTGCTATTGATATCAGGTGCACCGCAGTATTCAACATCGTTGCGAAGTAAATTATAGGAGGGGCAGAGTGAGAAGTAGTCATGCAACCAGAAAACACCTTGGTTTTTTGAAAGATGCAGAACATCCTGCAGAAATTTCGCACTAAACCCCATTGAATGATGAATGGAGACCTTATCCAATACCTTTCCTTCTAACCTATTCAAGGCGTCAATCAACTCCTCCGCTTCGGTGCATGCTATGGGTATCCCATCCACGTTGATTCCTAGGTAGAGCAGTTCATCGTCAGAAACAAGACTATTGTTCTTGCGGAATGGGTAAATATGTAGGTAACTCAGCCCAGCTTGATTAGCTAGTCGTTGTTCATCGGCAATGTAAACCTGAGCACCACCCGTTATGGTCAAATAATCATCATGACTCAAAGACACTATATAGGTGGAATGCAGGGTTTCTGTCAACAAACTTGCCATTTGAGGCGCTAGCATCACTTGCTCAGGTACTTGTACTGTAACGCCTCCCCTTTTCTTATGAAAAGGATGAGGGTTGTCTGTTAATGTGGAACTTTCTCTAACTGATCGGATTTGGCGACCTTCTTTCTTTCCAAATGTTAGATAGTGCAGCAGAGGGTTTATTCCTGCGCTCTTGATGTCTGGGTATGTGTCTAGATACCAGCTGCTATCGAATTCTGATGAAGGGTCACGCCCTTCTGCTCCACCAAAGCGTAGATAATGTAAGATAGGGTCTGCTCCAGCGTTACGTACATCTGGATTGAGACGTAAGTAGTATTCACTGTTGAACAAACCGGATTCCTCCAACAGAGTCTTCTGATTGCTAATTCTAGCAGGGATAACGCTCTTAATGGGACCTGCAACGGATCGCAGCTTCCTAGAAACTCCGGAAAATTTTATCCTTTCCTCGCGATTGCGGGAAAGCATTTTCCAGGCTTTGCTACTGTGGATCTCATTTAATGAGCGATCACGGTCTTGCAAACTGGCAGCAAGCGTCTGAATTTCATTTTGGCGAACT
>BAABOD010000015.1:0-29822 GCA_040371255.1 Anaerolineaceae bacterium
GCCTTCTTAGAATATAATATGGCGGTATGCACGTTGGCATTGAAGGAGGATTACACCATGAGTGAGAAACCAATATCTCAGGAACCTAAGGATAATCTTGAAACGAATGTTTCCTGGCATGCACTAACAATTGAGGAAGTGCTAAGCAAGCTGCACGTTGAGCTGGAAAGAGGCCTTTCTACAGAGGAAGCTACCCGCCGGTTGGAACGCTTCGGCCCCAACGAACTGGTGGAGAAAGAGCGTACTACCTTTTGGGAGATGCTCTGGGGGCAAATCAACAGCTTTGTCATTTGGCTGCTGATCGGCGCCGCGATTATCTCGGCACTGCTCGGGGATTACGTGGAAGCCGGCGCGATCCTCCTCATTGTGATCTTCAATGCCATCATGGGCATTGTGCAGGAATCCCGCGCGGAAGAGTCCCTGGCAGCGCTAAAAAAGTTAGCTGCACCCGAAGCGCAAGTGCTGCGCGATGGCCATCGCATTTCACTGCCAGCGCCAAAGCTCGTGCCCGGCGATATCGTTTTCATCGAAGCGGGCAACTACGTTCCAGCAGATATCCGGCTGCTAGAAGCCGTCAACCTAAGCATCGACGAGTCCTCCCTAACAGGTGAATCGGTGCCAGTAAAGAAGAGCGCCGATGTGGTGCTTGAGGAAGACATCCCCATTGGAGACCGACGCAACACTGCGTTTATGGGCACGTTGGTTACCTATGGGCGTGGCAAAGGCATCGTGACCAGCACCGGCATGAACACCCAATTAGGCATGATTGCTACCATGCTGCAAACCGTAGAAGAAGAACAAACTCCGCTGATGAAACGCTTGGACCAGCTCGGCAAGACCCTTGGTATTGGCGCTATTATCGTCTGCATCCTTGTTTTTATTATCGGTGTGGCACGGTTATTCTTTGCAGCCGACCATTTTTCTTTGAGTGATCCTGCAACTGTCCAAGAGCTGCTCAACCTCTTTATGATTGCAGTCTCCCTCGCCATTGCGGCTGTGCCCGAAGGCTTACCTGCCGTTGTAACCATCAGCCTTGCCGGCGGGATGCGTGAAATGGTCAAGCGCCATGCGCTCATCCGCAAATTAGCCTCTGTCGAGACCTTGGGCTCGGTGACCGTGATTTGCTCGGATAAAACTGGAACCCTGACCCAAAACCAGATGACGGTTACACGCCTTTGGGCAGATGGAAAATTTATTACTGTCACCGGAAGCGGTTATGAACCACATGGTGAATTTTTGAATGGTGATCAGAAGATTGACTTCAAAGCTTATCGCGGAGTAGGAACAGCTCTATGGATCGGCGCGCTGAATAATGATGCTCAACTTGAATTGAGTGGTGAAAGCGATGGCAAGCCTACCTATCGCATTGTCGGCGATCCTACCGAAGGTTCTATTTTGGTAGCAGCTGAAAAAGCAGGTACCTCAGTCGAGGAGCTGCAAAAAGCCTACCCACGCGTTCAGGAGATCCCTTTCGACTCCGAGCGCAAACGCATGCTCACCATTCATGCAATTAAACAGCCAGTGGATGATGATATTTCTCCTTTCACCTCGGCTGACCGTGAGAAAGGATATATCATCGCGGTCAAAGGTGCCCCAGATGTGGTCCTAAATCTATGTACCCACCGCCTTAAAATGGATAACGACGTCGAACCGATGACCGAAGAAGCCCGCCAAGAGATCTTGGCTGCCAATGATGCGATGACTAAAGACGCACTGCGTGTCCTTGGGGTCGCTTATCGCATTGTTCCGCAGATGCCCGAAGATATTACCCCAGAAGCTCTCGAGAAAGACCTCATCTTTGCCGGTCTCATCGGCATGATTGACCCTGCCAGACCAGAAGTGAAAACAGCCTTAGCGGAAGCCAAGACTGCTGGCATTCGCACCATCATGATCACGGGAGACTATCCGAATACCGCCCGGGCGATCGCCGAAGAGATTGGGCTGCTCGAGCCAGGGCATCAGGTGCTCACCGGAGCCGATATAGAAGACAAATCCGAGGAAGAGATGCGCGAGATTGTCAAAGTCACGGATGTTTACGCGCGCGTCAGCCCGGAACATAAGATGAAAATCGTGGACGCCTTGCGGGATAACCATGAAGTGGTTGCTATGACCGGCGATGGCGTCAATGACGCCCCAGCGATAAAGCGCGCGGATATCGGCATTGCCATGGGCATCACAGGCACCGACGTAGCCAAAGAAACGGCTGATATGGTCCTTACGGATGATAACTACGCCTCGATTGTCTCCGCAGTGGAGCAGGGTCGCGTGATTTACAGCAATATCCGCAAGTTTGTTTACTACCTGATCTCCTGCAATATGGGCGAGATCTTGATCATCTTTATTGGTACGCTGCTTGGCTGGCCACCTGTGCTGACGGCAATCCAGCTGCTCTGGCTCAACTTGGTCACCGATGGGGCACCGGCACTCGCGCTCGGCTCCGAGAAGGGCGATCCGGATATCATGCAATATCCACCCCGCCCGCCGGATGAACCAATTATCAATAGAACTATGCTCACCGGTATCATCTTGCAAACCATTGCGATTTCAGCAGCCACGCTCTCAGCTTTTGCTATAGGACGCAACATCAGCTTAGACCTGGGAGAGACTATGGCTTTTGTCACCCTCTCTGTGAGTGAGCTCCTGAGAGCTTACACTGCCCGCTCAGAAAATGTGACCGTATTCAAAATTGGGGTTTTCTCCAACCCGATGATGAACTGGGCAGTATTAGCCTCACTGGCTTTGATCATCGCTGTAGTATATGTACCCTTCCTACAGCCGATTTTCAATACTACGGCAATTGACCCTATACACTGGTTGATGATTTTACCGCTCATTCTGCTCCCTTCAATAGTCGCGGAACTTAGCAAAGTACTTATTACCCGTAGAAAACCAAAGGCAGAATAAACTCACAAGCATTCGAAAGCCCTCACTTGTCCTGAGGGCTTTTTTTACATGTTTGAGAATCGTCACAAACTTCTGGTAAAATTCTGGCGTGTTCAGCCAATATAAATTATCTTACTCTAAAGTTAAAAAATCTCCCCTTTAAAGGAATAACCTATGGAAATTTCATCGCAAGAGACAACGCTTGCTAATGTAAAGGAAAGAAAAGCTCGGCGTGCTTGGTATTTGTATGACTTTGGCAACTCTGCTTATGCAGCTATTGTGCTGCTCGCCGTTTATTCGGCTTATTTCAAAGACGCCGTAGTAGGCGGGGCAGAAGGCACGCGCCTGTGGGGCATCTCCGTCGGCATCGCCGCGGTATTGGTTGCCCTGCTTTCCCCTGTGCTTGGCACCATCGCTGATTTCACCCGTTCCAAGCTGCGCCTGCTGGGCGTCTTCACCGGCATGGCTGTGGTCTTCACCGCTGCTTTGTTTTTTGTCGGTCCCGGGGACGTCTTCACTGGTATGCTGTTTTTCATCTTAGCCGAGATCGGCTACCGTGGTGCGCAGGTTTTCTATGACGCCTTGCTCGTTGACGTCTCCACACCTGAGACGATTGGCAATATTTCTGGCAAAGGCTGGGCAGTCGGCATGCTCGGCGGGGTCGCCTGCCTCATTGTGGTGCTTGTTCCCCTGCAGCTAATCGGCAATAGCTTTATCCCTTATGCGTTCCTGATTACCGCACTCTTCTTCCTGCTCAGCTCCGTTCCAGCCTTCCTCTACGTGCGGGAACATTCTGTCCCAGCCCATCTCCCGGAAGGGGAAAAGGTTACCTCTTTCGCATTCAAGCGCATAGGGCAGACCTTTAAGGAAGTGAAACAGTACAACGATTTTATTAAGTATATGATCGCCTTTCTGATCTATAACGATGGGATTATGATGCTGATGGATTTTGCTGCCATTATTGGCGCCACCCTTTTTGGAATGGAGCAAGTCCAGCTGATTTTATTTGTCATCCTGATTCATGTGACAGGTGCGGGAGGCGCCTTGCTTTTCGGCAGAATCTCCGATCAACGCAGCAGTAAACAAGCCATTTTAGTTTCTCTGGGCATTCTGTTACTCGACCTCATCGCGTTGTTTTTCATTGAAAGTGTGACCCATTTTTACATCATCGGTGCTATTGCCGGCTTTGCCCTCTCTGGCGCCCAAGCCGTCAGCCGCACAATGGTGAGCCAGTTGGCTCCAAACGGAAAAACAACCGAGTTTTACGGCTTCCTTTCTGTGGCAGGACGCACGTCAACCTTCATCGGACCGTTGGTATTTGGGACGCTCTCTTACCGCGGGCACGCATTTTACCTTGCACGCGGCATGAGCGATCTGGCAGCTGAGCAAGCAGGCTTGTATTGGGCAATTGGCTCGATCATCGTTTTCTTGCTGATTGGCGCCATTGTGCTGCTGAGCGTACGCAAAGTAACCGCCGAGCAGCCGATGGTATACTAAGGCAAACCTTTCCTGGAGGGAAGCGGCATGAAAGTATTAATTACCGGCGGTGCGGGATATATTGGTAGCACCATTGCCTCATTGCTCGAAGATAATGGACACACTCCCATTATCTTGGACTCGCTCATTACCGGACGGCGCGAGTTTACCAAGGACCGCATCTTTTACGAGGCAGATATTGCTGACCGTGCGATGGTGCGCCGCGTGTTTACTGACCACCCGGATATTTACGCTACCATCCACTGCGCTGCGCTGATTGTTGTGCCTGAATCTGTAGTTCGCCCGTATGACTACTATTACGAAAATGTAGTCAAATCCATGATTTTCTTCAAGCAGCTGAGTGACCTGGGCTATCCACGCGTGGTCTTTAGCTCGTCGGCTGCAATTTACGATGTGGTGCCTGGCTTTATGGTGACTGAAGAGTCCCCTCTGCAGCCATTAAGCCCTTATTCGCGTACCAAATACATGATGGAGATGGTGCTCAAAGATTTCAGCCATGCCTACAACCTCAAAGCTATCGCGCTGCGTTACTTTAACCCCATCGGAGCTGACCCTAAGATGCGCTCCGGTATCCACGTACAGAATCCTAGCCATGTGCTCGGCAAACTTGTGGCTGTGGCGATGGGCGAAGAGCCGGTGTTCAACCTCACCGGAGTGGATTGGCCCACGCGCGATGGTTCAGGCATTCGCGATTATATCCATGTATGGGATTTGGCATGGGCGCACCTGAATGCTGTAGAGCGCTTTGACCAAGTGATCGCCCAGGCAGCCGAACCGGAAACGCAATATTGCGTGATTAATCTTGGCACGGGCAAAGGCGTGACCGTCAAGGAGCTTGTGGCTGCCTTTGAGCGCGTATATGGCAAACCTGTTCCAGTTTCCATCCAGCCGCCCAGACCCGGTGATGTGGCTGGTGCTTACGCCAACGCCGATAAAGCCGAACGCTTGTTAGGCTGGAAGGCGGAGCTTCCCATTGAGCAGGGCATCGCTGATGCGCTCAAGTGGGGGCAAATCCGCGAATCCATCCTGCACTATTAAAGTAATTACCTTACATTAACAATTGGATGCCTGAAGTGTAAATTAGTAATTTGGCAAATTTGTCAAAAAGTCTTGCTTTATTTCTTCTTTAATCTA
This sequence comes from Anaerolineaceae bacterium, assembly GCA_040371255.1. Classification (GTDB taxonomy): domain Bacteria; phylum Chloroflexota; class Anaerolineae; order Anaerolineales; family Anaerolineaceae; genus Mesolinea. The sequence goes on from BAABOD010000015.1 coordinate 5,515, forward strand.
AAATAGCGATTAGCGTGTTTTTGTATTTCGCTTGTAATAATCGAACATTTGCTGTTAAAGACTTGGCTTTAGCTATCCTTTTTGTCTTTAACTTGTTCAACATATTCTCAAGGAGTGAAAAATGAAAAATTGGAAAAAGTGTATTCATCTATTTGTCTCCTTTATCCTTGTCTTCCTCTTTTTTGTACAGCCAAGCTCGGCTTCAGCAGATGAAGTAAACCAAGACAACGGGAATATCTATTATGTTAAGCCGAACGGCTCAGGCGATTGCAGCAGTTGGGAGTATGCCTGTGATCTACAAGTTGCGTTGGGACTAACCAACGCGGGGGATGAAGTCTGGGTAGCAGCTGGCACCTATAAGCCCACGAAAAGCACAAACCGATTCGCTTCTTTTAGCTTAAGGTCCGGCGTTTCCATTTATGGTGGCTTTCCAGCCGAAGGTGGAGCTTGGGAAGACCGAGATTGGGAGGAAAATGTCACAATATTAAGTGGTGATATTGGCGTTAGCGAGGATAATTCTGATAATAGCTATCACGTTGTGATTGGCTACTATTTGAGCGCTACTACAGTTTTAGATGGATTCATTATTAACGGAGGAAACGCTAATGGTAATGATGAGTATCAAGATGGGGGTGGTATTTATTTATATTATGGTAGTTGTCCCTTATTACGCAATCTCATCATAACAGGGAATCATGCTTATCGAAACGGAGGGGGAATTTATAGTTATTGGAGTAGTAGTCCTGTTTTCAACAACGTTAAATTTATTAATAATAGTGCAGAAGACAATGGTGGGGGAATCTATAATGATTATGGTAGCAGTCCTTTACTCCTTCAGGTTGATTTTTCCAATAATGCTGCTAGAAATGGGGGAGGTATGTATAACTTTAGTAGTACTGCTCCAATGATGCTTCAAGTTAGTTTTATTGAGAATAGCGTCTCCAACTATGGAGCCGCTATGTATAATGACTACAATGTGAGCATAGAACTCATAGGCTCCTCATTACTTAATAACTCTGCTAATTCCAAAGGGGGAGGTATTTATAGCTATGATTATTGTTCCTCTATTATCATAAACACAACCTTTTCAGGCAATTCTGCGTATGAAGGCGGAGGAATTTACAACAATAATAATAGCCGGTCAGTTATCGATTACAGTACTTTTTCGCAAAATACTGGCGGAGCAATTTACAATTCTGATAGCGAAGTAAGTTTATTCAATAGCATCATTTGGGGAAACACTGGAGGATCAATCATAGATGTTGGAGAGAGTACTTCTTCTGCTAAGTACAGCGACATTGAAGGTGGAAAGGAAGGTGAGGGTAATCGTAATGAGGATCCCCTCCTAGGACCACTTGATTATTATGGTGGTCTTACATTAATGCATGCTTTACATGAGGGCAGTGTCGCCATTGATAATGCTAACCCCGGTATTTATTTAACGACAGATCAGCGGGGTTATGTGAGAGAATTTGATGGCAATGGCGATCTCGATGCCGTTGCTGATATGGGTTCTTATGAATATGGATCATTTCCAGGTGAGTACACTCTTGAGGTTACGGTAAATGGGGATGGCAATGTAATAATTGACCCCTCCCAACAATCATATTATTATGGTGAAGTTGTGATGCTGGAAGCTGAACCAGAAGTAGGATGGTCTTTTTCCAGTTGGGGTGGAGATGTACTCTACTCTAGAAATCCGCTCGTTCAACCGATAACTTTTAATACTACTATTACAGCGAACTTCATAAAAGATGAATATCTCCTTAATACTATGGTCGACCCTGAGGACTGTGGGTTTATTGCTATATCCCCACAACAAACAATTTATTATTATGGCGACCAGGTTTCTCTCACTCCTATTGCTATTCCCGGATGGAAATTCGACCATTGGAGTGGGGATGTCAGTAATAACGAGGTGCCTTTGGAACTGACTATTACTAAGACGACCTTCATTAGAGCCAATTTTGTGAAAGAAGAACGTAGTTTGTATCTTCCTTTGGTACTTCGCTGATGAATTCTGCGTAAGAGAAGGAGACTTGCTTTACTTTAACAATATCTAATCCACATTAATCTTTAATTCAAACTAAAGTCCTGTGGTAAAGAGACACAGGACTTTTTATTGTGTTTAGAAACTACGATCTCTATGATTCTGCCCAGCTGCTAACTTTCCTGCCTAAGCTCTTCTTGTTGCAGAGCCAACCGATCAGCACGCCAAACACAAAGCCGCCGATATGCGCCCAAAATGCTGTTCCTCCCATATCCGCTAAGCCCAACGTGAGCAACCCATTGAAAAGCTGGAGCACAAACCAGAAGCCTAATAGCAGCGAAGCCGGCAGCAACGTTAGGCGCAGGAAAAAGCCAATTGGAACAAATGTGAGCACTTTGACCTGCGGGAAGAGGATGAGATAAGCCCCCAATACAGCAGCAATGGCACCACTAGCTCCCACTGTGGGTATTACAGAGTTAGGGTTCAATGCTACGTGAGCAAACGCTGCCATTATGCCACCGGCTAAGTAAAACACCAAATACCAAAAGTGCCCTAAACGGTCTTCCACATTATCCCCAAAAATCCACAGGTATAGCATATTCCCCAAAAGGTGCGAAAGACCCGCGTGCAAGAACATACTCGTGAAAATAGCCTTCATATCGCCCAGGTCGAAGCCGGCGGTTACGTTAGCTGGTATCAGCGCGATCTCGTAGAGAGCGGCTTCTAATTTTGGTCCAGCCATGAGCTCAAGGATAAACACAATGATATTTAGCGCGATTAGGGAGTAATTGACGAACGGGAAACGATGAGCACGAATTTCATCTTGAATTGGGAGCATAATTTTCTCCTTTGCAAAATCGATTAGACCAAACTATTTAATAATTCCTTTAGACGCGGATGATCCGCGTAAATCCCGCGCCGTTCTGGCGGTAGCAAGGCAGCAATACGGCACATAATTTCATCGATGGCTTTCTTCAGCCAATCTTTAGCTTCTTCCTCCCCTCCAGGCAAAGGGATTTGGTAGGGTTCACCAAATTTTACAAGAATATCCATCTTTCTAAAGTGCGAAAGTTGTTTGCCCATATCAGCGGTGCCGCTTACCGCAGCCGGTAATACGGGTAGACCAGTTTTGCGCACAAGCAGAGCTGCGCCGGGCTTACCAGCCTGCAACACGCCCGTCGTCGAACGCGTCCCTTCGGGCGAGATTCCCACAATCCAGCCGCGATTGAGGTAGTCGATCGCTTCGCGAAAAGCGCTAAAATCCGAGGTTTCGCGTTCAATCCAAATTGCCCCGAGTGTTTCGATTATCCAACGAAAGAAAACTTTTTCCCGATATTTGGTTGCCACCATGGCAATCACGTCTTTGCGATCGGAACACATCAAAAGCGCCGGGTAATCCAGACGGCTAATATGATTGGTCGTCAAGATGATCGGTCCGCTGGCAGGGATGTATTCTGCTCCTTCCACACGGAAATTTGAAAGGAGATTAAAACCCGTTCGGATTAATTTAAGTAGAGTTTCCCGTTGCATAAGCTGCTTTTTATTTTATCTTAACCTTGGTATACCTTTGGTAATGCTAATATCGTTGGTCTTTAGTCAGTAGATCCGGCGGCTTGCCGCTCTACCTTGCGGCTGAAAAGCACAAAAGCTACCAGTAATATTAACGCATAAACCGCCAAGAAGATGTAGGTGAGATTCCCGGATGCAATAACTTGTGGGCTCAGCTCCAAGATGGCTAAGCCATTCCAAATGCCATGCAGCAGGACGGTAAGGAAGTAGATACCCACGACTTTTGCTGGTTTTTTGCCTTGCCAAGCATTTGCCATTGCCCAGCCCAGCAAACCTCCATTGAAGATGTGCAGGAGGGTTCCGCCTAAACGCCCAATAACAAAGCCTAACCAATCCGCTGAGGCGCTGCTCGCCATAGCTGCACTATTGAGCAAACCTTCGACCAAGGCAAAACCAGCGCCGCTGACCATACCAGCAACAAACCCCTCTGCCGGCGAAATCCCGCGCCCTTTTAGCAGCCAAACCCCTAAGGTCTTGAAAGCCTCTTCTATCATTGGGATGACCAGAGCAACCAAAAGCAAAATGCTGATAAATATTGGTGGGGTGCTCAGCAGAGGCGCGAGCAGCTCGACAAGCTCCTCTGGGGCTAAATTAGCGCCTTGTAAAAGGGGCAGCAGGTTTTCCAACGCTTCCATCATCTGCGGATCGCGCGCTAATGCTGCAAGCACTCCCACGACTACCGCAAAAAACAGAACGGCTTCTAAGATCAGGATGAAATATGTAGTAAAGCTTAGGCTAAAAGTGAGCAAACCCGAATTTCGCTTGGGATTTTTCCCCCACTGGCTCCCCGCGCCTAACCGAAGGAACCAAAGGGCGGGCAGCACCACAGCCAAGGCAGTAAGCCCAGCCGTCAAAAACCCTGGGGTTGGTTCTTCGGGCAGAATAACCAGCCGAATTACGAGCGTGATCACAAAGAGCACAACGGGCAGCCAATTGAGTGCAGGCATCGGAGCGCTCAACCAATGCGGCGGATCTCCTCCAGAAAGCGCGCTCATGCTGCTGATCACTGAGGGAAGGCAAACCAATGCCAGCATAAATAAGGCAACGGTGTATGCCCAAAGCATGGTTTCTTGCAGCTCTGGAGCTATCGCAGGACCAAGACCAACTCTAAGCCGAGCCGTGAAAACTGCACTCCCGAGAAAGAATAAGAACACAAATAAAGAAAAGACTAACTGGAGAATGCTCATCCAGTCAGTCTTTCCGTGTTGTTTTAAGCCTAGATCAGAAGGCTCAGCGCTCATTTTTCGTCGATTTCGATCGTGATAATCTTATCGCCGGCAGGTGCATCGGGATTTACTTGCGTGTCCCGCTCAGTAAGCTTTTCCAGCACATCAAAGCCAGAAATAACCTTACCAAAAATGGTGTAACTGCCAGAGAGTTGTGTGGCAGGGACGTAAGTGATAAAGAATTGGCTCCCATTGGTATCTGGACCGCCATTCGCCATCCCAACCATATACGCCTCATCAAAGTTCAATTTCTCGCTAATCTCATTGCGATATTCGAAGCCTGGCCCAGATATCCCGGTGCCGCTGGGGTCTCCTGCCTGGGCAACGAAGTCATGCGCCACACGATGGAAAGTTATCCCATCATAGAAGCCTGCGCGTGCCAAAAATACAAAAGCATTTACCGTCAACGGGGCTTCTTTCGGGTAGAGCTCCACGACGATATCTCCCTTTTCGGTTTTAATGGTTGCGGTGTATTCTTTGTTCTGGTCAATCACCCATGGGGGGCATTCCGTATATAAGCCTTCGCTCTCATACTTCAGCACCTCAATGACCATGCCTAAAGTACTAGCGCTCCAATCGTAAGACCAAGGCCTGCCGTTGAGCAAGATGGTGGGGGTAGCGCTGAGCCCAATCATATTGGTGCCATAGTCCAGCGCATCCTGGATTTTATTGACAATTGCTTCACTGGTCAGATCAGTCATAAACTGCTTGGTATCCAATCCTAAGGTTTTGGCTTCATTCTCTAACCAGGTGGTAAACTCCTCTGTCGAAAGGGAAGACCAGCTGCTTTGTTGGGAGAAGAGCACATCGTACATCTCCCAAAATTTTCCTTGCAGACCAGCGGCTTCCGCTGCTTGTGCAGCCAAAGTAGCATTGGGATGAATGCTGACTAAGGGGAAGTGGCGAAACACTACGCGCACATCATTGGGGTACTTTTCCATGAGTTTGTTGAGCTCGTTATAAAAAGCAGCGCAAGCTGGGCATTGAAAATCGCTATATTCCAAAATGGTCAACAGCGCATTCTCTGGGCCTTTGCTCCAATCTTCATCGCTAACAGCCGGGAAAACTGAAAGCATGGCAATTTGGTTTTCTGTCAGCTCGGGGAAAAAACCCTGCGTAACGGTGCAGACCATTTTGCCTTTGTCATCTACCAACTGCGTCTCCCCGGTTGGAGCTGTGGTAGGTCCTGTAGCGGCTTCCGTTAGGGTCTCGGTAGGCGCGACGGTCTCAGTGGGTGTGGCTGTAGCCGGTGGCGTAATTGTCTTGGCGGTGCAAGCGCTTACTCCCAGCGCTACGACTAATAAAATTAACATCAGTTTTATTGACTTTTTCATTATGTCCTTTCAATGAACTTCCAGCTAAGTGTGTGGGGAGCTAAGGAAGTTGCGTGTTGATTTTCTCCTGTAAAAATTGCATCACCGCTTGGCGCAGGGCTAATTGAACCGTTTCTTTGGGCTGCATCGCATCAATCACGCGCCAACGCTCGGGTTCTTGCCGGCAAAGCTCGTGGTAACCTTCGCGGACTCGCTGGTGAAAAGCAAGCGCGTAAGCATCCAGCCGGTTCCATTCGTCTTCTTTGCGCTTGCGCTGCAAGCCAGTTTCCACGTCCACGTCCAGCAACAGTGTGAGGTCCGGTTTAAGCTTATCGGTGGCGAAATCTAACATGGTGCGCAAAGTACCTAAATCAAGCCCGTGCCCATAACCCTGATACGCCAACGTGGAGTCACCGAAGCGGTCACAAAGCACCAATTTGCCTTCATGCAGCGCTGGCTTGATCACCTGCTCCACCAGTTGAGCCCGCGAGGCTAAAAAGAGCAAGATCTCCGTGCGTGGATGCAGCTCTTGATTATCCAGCCGCATTAAAATCTGGCGGATTTGGTCGCCAATGGGCGTACCGCCCGGTTCACGCGTGGTGAGCACGTCCCAGCCTTGTCCGCGTAAAAATTCCGCCAAATCCGGGAGTTGGCTAGATTTTCCGCTGCCTTCTGGTCCTTCTAAAGTGATAAACATGCTTAATCCCTAAAGATGCGCACAAAGCGGTTAGGCTCAGTGCCAAAAGACTGGGATACAAGACTGGCTTTTTGCGCTAACTGATGCTGTTCGCGGCGGACGTTAGCAGAAGCCGGCCGTAAATCGACATACTTTTCACCCGCCAACACCATCTGGATTGCATCTTCGGCTTGCTCCAAAGCTTCGCTATGCTCGCTCATCATGTTATGCGGTGCAGGTATCATAAATAGGTTAGCTAAGAACTGCTCGATCTGGTTCACCGAGTTGGACTTAATCACAAAGACCGGAATGCTCATTTCTTCCGCTTGGATCACAGGTTGCAAGCGCTCGCGATAGTAGCGCCTCTGGGTAACAAAAGTATCCGCATCTTCTAAGTTACGAACTATGCGCGCTGGCACGCCCATATTTTTAATCACCTGTAACAAGCGGTTTCGCGCTACGCCAAAGGCATAAATATTCTTCACTTCCTGAGCGTTGGCAGGCACATGGTTCTCGAAGTCAGCCTCAGAGGGTAGCGCAAGCGTTGCCTTCCGAGTGGATTTATCGCTGCTGATACCGCGCTGAAAAGGGGTCTTCTCCATGCCATTTCCGCGCCTGAGCGATTGATTTACTGTGGGGGCTTGCCGCATCTCAGCACGCTGAATGCGAATCTTGCCTTCTTCATCCCAGGAGCGTTCCTCTGGGGGTATGGGATAGCCGCGCAGCAACGCGTCTACCGCTGCGGCAACATCCGAATAAACAGCCAAATGCTGCCGGCTTTGAATCTCCACCAAAACTGTAAAAGTGGGTGGTGCGCGCCGTTCGAGCACCGTTTTTTGCGTTCCGCGCCGGCGGGCTTCATCATCTGAAAGCGTAACCGATTCAATCCCACCCACGAGGTCTGAAAGCGTAGGGTTGAGCAGCAGGTTTTCAAGTGCATTACCATGCGCTGTGCCAATCAGCTGCACACCCCGCTCGGCAATGGTGCGCGCTGCCTGTGCTTCGAGCTCCCGTCCGATTTCATCAATGACAATCACTTCAGGGTTGTGGTTTTCAACCGCTTCAATCATCACTTCGTGTTGCAACGAAGGCTTTGGCACCTGCATGCGCCGGGCACGCCCAACAGCCGGATGCGGGACGTCACCATCCCCACCAATTTCGTTGGAAGTGTCGACGATTATGACACGCTTGGTTTCCGCCAAGATACGCGCAGCTTCCCGCAGCATGGTAGTTTTGCCTACACCGGGCTTCCCGAGGAGCAAGATGCTCTCGCCGGAGTTGACCAAGTCCGCAATGATATCGATAGTGCCATATACTGCCCTGCCTACCCGGCAGGTAAGCCCGACAATTTCCCCGCGCCTATTACGGATAGCGGAAATACGATGGAGCGTGCGCTCCAAGCCTGCGCGGTTATCTGCATCAAAGCTGCCGATGCGCTCGGTGACGTAATCCAAGTCATATTGGGTCACATCGCGAGGGAGCAAAATCACTTCGCTATCGATAAAGCGCGCTGCCGGCTTCCTGCCTAAGTCTAAAATAATCTCGAGCAGGTTGTCGAAATTATCTTCAGCTTGTACAGATTGAGCAATGTCTGGCGGCAAAATTGAGAGCATTGCATCCAGATCATCGGTAATTTTTTGTTGTTTGCTTGTCATCTTCTTGCTTATTACTTCTCCCCTCATGGAAGGCTAAGCAACCCAACCATGAGTCTAACTAAATTCTATCTTATTTTCTCATTCCATTCGACGAAGAACGCTGATTGTATATCAACTTCATAACTTAAGCATACACCTTTGTGTAAGTTCTGCAAAACATATAGTTATCACGAGACGAAAATATTAATCAATGCAAATAGATTATTGTTCTTTGCTGCTGGCTTGAATCACAGGCACGCTGGACTCAGACTGATTGCCGTTGAAAACAGGCTGGGCTGCCCCTTGAAGCACTTCCTCCTGTATAACTAAATAGCGAACAAGCAGCTCCATCTCCTTTACATCCACAGCTGGAAGTTCTGCAGCCATCCCTTCCAGCCAAGGCTGATAAGCACGTAAGCTCAGGTAAATTGGACGGTGCAGCGCGTCTCCTAATCCCAGTAATAAATCCATTAATATTTGGGGGTCATGCGCTTGGGGTGCCAGCATAGGTTGCACCCAGATGCCATGCGGACCGTAGGAGATGTCAGCATACCCTAACAGTCCTCCGCCTTCATCATAGAGCACCCTCCCGATTGCTGTTTGTCGGGTTGGCGCTTCGATCATCTGAAAGAGCTTAGGCACTACTGAGCGATGTAAAGTTCCCATAGCTTTTATGTCGTTTTTCGTCCATGGGCGCCACTTGAAAGTTATATCAATATTGTTTTCAGGAAGCTTATTAAAACGTAAAAGCTTTTGGCGGGACCAAACAGTGAAATCAGCTCGGCGGAAAGCCGGTAATAACTCCGTCTCTTCGGCTAAGTCTGCAAGCAAATAACGCACACCCCATCTACCACTTACTTGAATGAGATGCTCTAAAAGTGCGGTTATATGGGCATCCTCGCAGTGAGGCGTAGGAGCGATGTATCCTAATTGGCCATGTGCTTTGCCCGCCTGATGCAAAACCTGCCCATAACAACGGGGGGAGTTATCCTCGATCGATACGCCGGTGTAACTGTTGAGCGCTGGCCCAATCGTACTCACCAGGTTGGTGAGGGAAAGCGGCTTCCCATAAGTAGCCAGCCTCAGGCTGTCCAAGCTTATGGCTCGCGGGGCAGCTTGGAAGAGAGCTGGATAATCAGGAAAACTTATATTGCGGGCTGTGATTTTAGTAACTCCAAAAAATAGCGGTGAAAGCGTAAATCCGGCGTCAACTCCGGGTGAAAAGAGGTCGCTAGTAATTTTCCTTGACGAGCCGCCACAATCCGCCCGTCTTGCAGAGTGAGCAGCACTTCCGCTTGGCCATCAACGGTCTGGATGATCGGCGCACGGATAAACACTGCATGATAGGGCGGCTCAGGCGGCTGGAGAAAAGGCACTGCGAGATCGATCTCAAAGGAATCGATTTGCCTGCCAAAGGCGTTGCGCGCGATGCGAATGTCCATAACCTTGAGCAGCACTTGCTCGCGCCCTACATCTTGCGCCATCAGGATTGCGCCGGCACAGGTACCCCAGATCCCTCGCGTTTGCGCAAAGATGCGTAACGGATCGATAAAACCATAAGCATCTATCAGCTTACCGATGGTGGTAGACTCCCCGCCCGGGATGATGAGCCCATCCAGGTCTTCTAGTTGCTCCGGCAAGCGTACTTCAATAGCCTCTACACCAAGCTGAGTGAGGCTATGGCAATGCTCCGCAAAGTCGCCCTGCAGGGCAAGTACGCCAACTTTCATAGACTCTACTAAAGATTACCAGCCGCGTCCAGCCAATAAATCCTGCTCAGGAATATTGGAAACTTGGCGCCCTACCATAGGTTCACCTAAGTTGCGGCTGATTTCAGCGAGTAACTTGGGTTCGTTATAATGCGTGGTCGCCTTGACGATGGCTGCGGCACGTTTGGCTGGATCACCAGATTTAAAGATGCCCGAGCCGACAAAAACACCATCAACACCGATTTGCATCATCAGAGCTGCATCGGCTGGGGTCGCAATGCCGCCCGCGGCAAAATTAACCACCGGCAGCCTGCCAAGCTCGCGCACTTCCAAGCACAGCTCGTAAGGAGCACCAATGTTTTTAGCAAATGCCATCACTTCTTCTTCGGGCATAGCCTGCAGGATGCGAATCTCGCTGAAGACCTGGCGGGCGTGCCGTACGGCTTCCACCACGTCTCCTGTGCCGGCTTCGCCCTTGGTGCGGATCATTGCCGCGCCTTCGCCAATGCGGCGCAAAGCTTCACCTAAATTGCGGCAGCCACACACAAACGGTACCTTGAAGGCATGTTTGTAAATATGATTAGCTTCATCAGCTGGGGTCAGGACCTCGGATTCGTCGATGTAATCCACGCCTAAAGCTTCCAGTATTTGTGCTTCAACAAAATGCCCAATGCGGCACTTAGCCATCACCGGAATGCTGACTGTCTCCATAATTTTAAGGATCAGTTCAGGGTCACTCATGCGGGCTACGCCGCCGCTGGCACGGATATCCGCTGGGACGCGTTCGAGCGCCATCACCGCCACTGCGCCGGCATCCTCCGCAATGCGGGCATGCTCCGGTGTCACCACATCCATAATGACGCCGCCTTTTAACATTTGTGCTAACCCCTTTTTCACAGCAAAACTTGAAACTTGCTGCTCCATGCAACCTCCAAAAACTTAAATATTCTCACTTGCATTGTACCACTGCATTAATGTAAAGAAGCTTTATGCACGCTCCTCCAAGGCAGCCACAAGCTCACGGTTGAAATCTGGAATATCTGCAACCACCCGCCCCCACACCAGGTTACCCTCACGGAAAGCAGGGCGGTCATCCCAAATGGCGCCGGCGTTTTCCAAGTCGTCCTTAATTCCGAGCGAACCGATGGCGTGCTTTCCGCGCACAATGCCAGCCGAAATGGCGATTAACCCGCCATGGCAAATAATGCCAATAATTTTATTTTGTGAATTCACTTTGGCTACCAGGTCCTTGACCTCAGCATAACGGCGCAGTTTATCCGGCGCCCAGCCGCCTGGCAGCACCAGCGCAAAGAGCTCGTCAGCTTTCAGGTCCTTGATCAAGGTATCCGGGGTAATCACCAAGCCGTTTTTGCCGTGCAAGGGTTTCAAATCCAAGCCGGCGGTGAGCACCTCAGCGCCCTCTTCTTGCAGGCGCATCGCGACGACATGATATTCCAAGTCTTCAACGCCTTCAGCTACTAAAAATGCGATTTTCTTTCCAGACAGTTTCATCTTAAAACTCCTTTTTTGTGTATATATTGAGTTTACCAATTTGACGATTAATTTTCCACATGGATTAAAAGGTCGAGGCTGACCGAGCGGTCAGCCTCGTTTGCGCCTCAGGTATAGCTGCTCTTATCTAAAGATAATGGGCAGGTAGATCCGCGGCAGTGGGATCACATTGAGTGTGACCGTCGCTTCGTTGGAGTCCAGCAGCCCATCGTTAGCCTTAAAGATGAAGCTGTCGGTGCCAAACCAGTGAAGATTAGGTGTGTATGTACAATTGACGCCTGTGCATTCCAATATGCCGTGGGCTGGCTCACTGATTATGCTAAAGGTCAGCGTATCCCCATCCACGTCGCTAGCAAGCAAGGTAAACGTCATAGAGCCATTCTCCTGCAAGTCCACCTCAAAGGATTCCGCCACCGGTGCGTCATTCACGGGAGTTACGGTGATGGTTACGGTCGCAATGTTCGAGTTCGCTTCGCCATCACTTACGCGATAGGTGAAGATATCTTCTCCATACCAATTTTCACTTGGCGTGTAGGTCACTTCCAAACCATTCACACTTACACTCCCATTAGCTGGGCCCGTCATGATCTCAGCGGTCAGCGTATCACCATCGATATCAGAGGCGTTTACAGTGATCACTTTGGGTGTGTCCTCGGCAGTGGTTTCGGTCATATCGTTTGCCACCGGAGCATCATTGACCGGGGTAACCGTGATGCTGACTGTGGCTATGTTGGAATCCAATTCGCCATCGCTGACCTTGTAGGTAAAGCTATCCGGGCCGTTGTAATTAGCCTCAGGGGTATAAGTGACAACCAACCCGTCGATTTCGTAAGTGCCGTGCAATGGTTCAGTGAGAATCTCTGCCGTCAGGGGATCTTCATTGGCATCAGATACATTCAGCGTAATATCAACCGCAGTATCCTCATCCGTGCTCACTTCCATGTCTTCTGCCACCGGCGCAGCATTGAAGCTGATGGTGACGATCACGGGGTCATGATCCGAAGAGCGGTAGGCATCCGGAGCGTAAAGCGCGTCCTGTGCATCCTGCTTGAAGGTCATATCATAATCCAAAATATCCGGCTCATCGGCATTGATATGCCAGAAGTTCACGTCCACAATGCGCTCGGCCAGTGAGGTGTTGGCTAATGCATAATCGAGATAGCCGATTTGGCCATCATATACATAACCGTAAGCGCTTTCACCACGGAGCTCGGCTATCATATCAAGATAGTCGTCATCCGTATCCTCCATGTCATCCGCACCGAGCTTAATCATGTCGATGGGGTCTTCGTGATCATAAGAGTTCAGGTCACCAATAATCAAGGCGTTCTCCACATCAGGGAAGTAAGTCGGGTTGGCAAGCCAGTCGACCAGGGCTTCGGCTGCAGCTTTACGCGTCAGGTTACAGTTGCCCTGCCCATCCAGCAAGTCGGGGTCGCCCGTGCAGGCTGAGCCTTTGGACTTAAGGTGATTGACCGCAACCACAAAAGTCTCGCCGGTGAGATTATCCTCAAAAACCTGCGCCAGAACCGGGCGGTTAAGCGTATCGATGAAGCGCGGGTCTACGGCTGTAGTAAGCAGCTGAAACTCGCCCACCGGAGTAACCGCGGCGGGCTTATAGATAATAGCTTGTTTAATGGCATCCGTGCCGATAGCGCCAGTGGCGATATAGGCAAACGTGCCTTCGCCAAATTCTGCATTCAAGCCTGCTACCAAATCCGCAACGGCGTAATCAGGGCTCTCACCTTCGCCCAGGGGATGATCATTTTCGATTTCCATAATGCCGAAGATATCCGCATCGATTCCGGAGAGCGCCGCCAGAATTTTGGCGCGCTGGCGGGTTAATTCTTCGGGGGTATCCGCGCCGCGGCATTCCATATTACCTGAAGGGCCACAAATCCAATGCCCCGTTCCCAAATCGATGGTGGTAAAGTAGTTGAGCACATTGAATGATGCCACCTTCAGGAATCCAGGGGCGAGCTCGGGCGCTTCCGGACGTGGGTTAGCCTCGGTGTAGTTAGCCCCCTGTGTAGGCTGAATGCGATACTTGCTGAACTCATAATCCATTACGCCGGTTACGTCGCTCACCAGATCCCCGCCACGGAAGCGGTTCTCCAGTGTGAACTCCAACCCATTAGGGTGAATGGCAGGGTCTGGGTTCTGGCTCTCGCGGCCGTCATCCAGGGTGATGCTATTGAGCTTCAGATTATCCAGCCAAGCAGCAAAGCCATCCACACTGGGCTCGTTGGCTGCGGTGTATGTCATAAAGCGTTGTGTGGCGAGCACAATTTCGCCATATCGGTCAAAGTTATAGTATTCCGAAATTACCAATTCTTGGGGAATGGTGACCAGCATGCCTTCCAAGCGTTCGAAATCGAGCAGGCTATCCGCCGGCAATTCGAACTCAGTCGGGGTGACGCTATGATCGCTGGAGCACACCAGAATCTGTGAAACAGAAGAGAGTTGCGTCAGACCAAAATACTCTGTGGCTTTGCCTGTTACACGCACGTGGTCGCCTACCGCCACATCGATCAGATACGTATAAACAAACAAGCCTTCTGAGGTATTGGGGTCATCATCGGGCGTGACGCTCTGCATAAAGAAGCCGTTGCGTGTACCCGAGACGTAGGCGTTTGTCTGATAATCCGCGACTACAACGCCTTCGGTGGAGACGGTTTGCCCAGAAAGTGGTGTGACCATGCCGTCCCCTTGGATAGCAGGGATCGGTGTATAGGCATCGCCACAGCCCAGGGCAACGGTGAAGGTGAAGGTATAGTCGTTTTCCATGTTGTCGGGCGGGTCGATCAGATCATCATCGGTAACCTTTTCATGATCAATCGTTACGGTGCAGCTCTCGCCGCCGGTGAAGTCCGCATCCGGGTTTAGCATGTAGACGGGGTCCGCATCTGTCACCGCGGCGGTGTGCTGTCCAGATAAGGAGCAAGTAATATCAAACCAACCCTCGGCAACCGTCACGGGTTCGCTGAAGGTAATCACGATATCACCATTTTTATCGCCTGTGCCGCCATTGGCTGGCACGGTGCTAGCGACAGTCGGGGCGGAATCGCCAATAATCGGGGTTCCGTTGATGGAAATGTTGTCCACGCCCACCCATTCATCATTCCCACCTGCGTTGGTCGTCATAATGCGTAATTGGACAAGCGGAGTGTTCTCACAAGCAGTGGGCAATGTAACAGATACGTGAGTTGTCATCACATCATTAACAATCGTGGCATCTGCAACATAAGCTTCTGGTATATTGGTGAAATTTCCAGTATTGCCCACTCGGTAATGCAAAGCGACCTGCTGATTAGCATTGTCTGGCCCCGATTCCAAATCCCGCAGGTCATAGCTGACCTGGATAGCGGTCATTCCAGTGGTATTGAGTGAAATCAGAAGGTAAGGCGCATCGGCGGTACCTGAACCAGCAAGAGCCACTACGGGGTCAGTAAGTTCAAATTCGGTTACTCCACCTGTTGTAAATCCATTGGGGTTAGTTTGATTCGCATTTATATCAATAACCCCTGGATCATCCGGCTGTAGGATGGTTTGGGGATCGGTATCAGTTGCCGAGGTTAAGTTGTCACCGCGATATCCCATGATCCCAAGGACTCCTGACCAGTCGTCATTGGTCGTAATCAGACCAGTATTGCTCCAATCCTGGCTGAAAGGCAGTGGTTGGGCAGTGCTATTTGCTTCAACCTGATAGAGTGTTAACCCCAATGGACCAGCGACAATAATCATAGCAATAAGAATATTCAACAACATAAATTTCGATTTCATAGTGTTCCTCCGAGATTTAATATGATCTATTGCATAGCGACAATAAAACTAAAAGCGCTAGAGAAAAATCTCTGCGCTTTTTGTTTTCAAGAAATATGATGTACAGTTCATTTTATCCGTATATGGCAACGAATTATTTACACATAATTTCTTTCTCTCTGTATAACGTGTTTCCTGGGTAGGAAAATGAAACTGTATCATCGCTATTCTTTATTAATCTTACCATCATTACCTTATAATCCGGATTAGCAGCATTAGACTTACGTAAAGGAAAGGTTAAATTTAAGGCACCTATTTATCCCGCCAATGAAAGCTCCTCCTGTGCAGCGGGCAAGGGCCAAGCGCCTCCAGCGCAGCGCGATGCCCTGCTGTGCCATAGCCTTTATGCTGTGCAAAGCCATACCCAGGGTACTGCGTTTCCTGCGCACGCATGCAAGCATCCCGCGCGGTCTTGGCTAAAATCGAGGCGCAGGCAATAGAGAGTGAACGCTGATCCCCTTTCACCAAGGCGGTTTGGGGCAGCTCCACTTCGGGCAGATGGAAGTAATCCAGCAACAAGTGCTCCGCTGGTAGCCGTAACCCTTCCAGCGCGCGGCAAAAAGCCAGCCGGCTGGCTGGGGCAATGCCCAGCTGGTCGATCTCTGCCGCCTCTGCCCAGCCCACGCTCCATGCGAGAGCCCGCATCTGAATAATCGGAGCAAGCTTTTCGCGTTTCCGGGGAGTAAGCTGCTTGGAATCGCGCACGCCTGCCAGTGCCTCTGCTAAACCATCGCTTCCCATCGGGAGAATAACGGCAGCAGCATATACCGGCCCCGCCAGAGCTCCACGCCCGGCCTCGTCCAACCCAGCCACGCGCAGGAAGCCCTGGCGCCATAGCGCTTGCTCGAAGGTTAAATCCGGCGCCGGTGGCAGCAATGAGCGGTCAAATTTGGTCCGCACGATAAACTCCTCGGCGGGCTTGGCGCCGGATATAGAGCAGGTCACGCGCCATCCGTAAGGAATCGCGCAGCACATCCACGCGGCTGCCCTCAGCATACACCCAAGTAATCGGCACTTCCTGAACTTTTAAGCCGAGTTCCCGGGCGATCACCAGAATCTCCACGTCAAAGCTCCAGCCCTCTAAAGTTTGCTTAGGAAAGATTGCTTCCGCCGCTGCTGCGGTGAAACACTTGAACCCGCATTGGGTATCTTGAACGCCTGGCAGGACCAGCCAGCGCACCAGAGTGTTGAACACTCTGCCAACAAGATGGCGCTGATAAGGTTCCCCGATACGCTGAGCACCGGGCGCTTCGCGCGAGCCAATGGCGATATCTGCGCCAGCTTCTAAGTAAGGGAAAAAGCGGTTGATTTCCTCGATGGGCATGGAAAAATCGGTATCCGCCATAAAGCGGTAAGCACCGTGCGCCGCCAGCATCCCCTCGCGGACAGCGTTGCCTTTTCCCGGCTGCTCTAGGCACAGCAGGCGTAAATGCGGCAGGCGCAGCTGCCAGCTGCGGGCAATCTCCACGGTTGCATCACTGCTAGCGTTTTCTACCAGGATCACTTCTACGGAATAATCTTGCTGCCTAATGAAACCTTCCACCTTCTGTAAGGCTTCCTCGAGGCGGTTTGCTTCGTTATGCGCAGGGATGATGAGGGAGAGAAATGGTGTTTCCACAAATATTGTGTTTATATGGAATTTATATATAAATTATTTTATATAAATAATAGCTGTTTATTTAATTATGGTGTATTATGTTGTTTTTTCATAATTATTAAATACTTGAAGCCCCTCAAATAAAAATTATATTGTTTTGCTCTTTCATGCCACAAAGGTGTGTTAGAAGTTTGGTTATGTCTTGTAACAACAATGATATCTACTGGTTGGAAATACTTTTCCATTATAGAATAAATTTTAAAGCCAACTGGTATAAAACCGCTTTTTTTCCTCCAATGATCCCCTATAAGCCACGCAATGTGTTTGCCGGGTTTAAGAATGCGTTCAGATTCTATAATTACTTTTTCTAATTCTATATAAAATTCTTCTTTTACACATGAAATATTACCTATGTTATTTTTATGGTCATTATATTTTATATTATCAGAGTATGGAGAATCAATAAAAATTAAATCTGCGACACTACTCTCAAGTGGCAAATGTCTTGCATCAGCTTGGGTTATATCTTTCCGGTAAGGGACAATGTCAAAGCCTAAAACTTTCCTATTCTCTTCTTTACAAACATCAATGGTTGTTCCGCTACCACACATCGGATCTACTACCAATTCCTCTTCAACAGTATAGCGTTGAACTAAATTCCAAACTACAAATGCAGGAGAAACACCTCGATATTTATTATCACCGTGAAGTATCTCCCCATAGTTTTGCGTTGGAAAATCCCAAAGAGTGGTGGTTTCAAATTTTGGCCTGTTAGTTACCATTATTTAGTAATTCTTTCAAATCATCTATAAAATGTTCAAAAAGTTTAACTTTCTTACTTTCTTCGATTCTTTCTTCAGTCAATACGTAGCTACCGTCTAGGTCACTTTCTACGATCGCTCTTCCTTTTTTAGATGGAAGCCTATGAGTGAGTGTGCCATCTTCATCAGGAGTGACAAAATATACTTTGATGTGTTTTGTAATTCCACTTTGGTATAGCTTAAGTTTCCAATAGGCTGTTTGAGCAATTCTTTCTCTCAAAGTAACTTTACTAGAAATTACCGCTAAAACCTTATAATTTTTTGGGTCATAAATAATAATATCTACATCTGGTAAATGTAACCCAAATTCTCCATAATCAATTGCCAAATTTCTTTTTACTTGATCTAGGTCAGTAGGTAGATTCGTTTTTCTTTCTAGACTATTTCCATTGATAACTTTAAGCCCAATATCTTCGACCTCATCTTCTATGATATATTGGATTAATTTTTCTAAATTTTTACCTTTAAATGCTCTCCAACTCTGTTCATGATCATTGGCTGAAGTGGGTTTCTTCAACCAATCCTGCTTGTGAATTTCCTTTGCCTCGTTTAATAATTCTGAAATATGTTTATAAGCATCTGGCCCAAATTTTTCTTTTTTATCATCGTACAATAAAACTAAATCATTAATATTCAATCTACTCCTCCTTTTTTCCGATGACAATATATTCAACTGGATAAGCCTCAGAATTTGCATTGTTATTATTAGCAAATCTACCAGTTAAATTATCTCTCTTTTGTGGAAGTATTTTTGAAGGTATCTCTCTTTTTATAATTCTATCAAGTTTGAAGCCCGAATACTGTAAACTTTCAGCAAAGACTTCAGAATTTAAGATATTAATACCTTTTAATTTTGTATCACCAATGACATAACAACACCTACCCCCATTTTTTAGTATTCGAAAACTCTCATCAAACACTTCTTCCATATCAATAAAATAGGCTTCAATTTCCTTAGCTTTTTTCTTGTCTTTGAGAGTCATCTCCTCCACAATGTTGGCTGCTATCTTACTTCTCAGCGACTTGTGTTCATATGATTTATAAGATGTTCCAATAAATTCTTTTTTATATTCGGTTAAATCATCTGCAAGATCTAACCATATTGTAGATAATTGATGTAAATCATGATATTCATAGCTTGTTACATAGGGACTTGAACTAATTATTAAATCTACAGATTCATCCTCAACTGGTTGATTTCTTGCATCACCAAACTTTATATTAATATATTGATTAATATTTTCTCTTACCTTTAAAGGAACGACATTATAAAAATTCTTATTTCCCCTTTGCATTTTTTTTAATTGTTTTTGAAATGCATCATTAGGCTTGGAAGGAGTTTTATTTAGATCTCTAGTGGGTTTTGTGCTCCTTTGAAGCCAAATTGAACAGGTCTTTAATATTTGGCTAAATGCAACAAGAAAAAAATCCCTAATGTTTTGGTCATTTTCTTCATATATAATTCTTAATATTTTACCCAATTCAACCTTGTTTTTCTCTGTAAACCAATAATTAATTCTATCCTCATGTTTCGATGGAATTAATGGCTCGATTTTGTCTAAATGTGAAAAAATATTATTGTCATTTAATAATTGTATTTTATTTATTAACAATTCTATTTTATTATCTAAATACCCTGGTTCTATTGGAGTCGATTTTACTTTAGTAATGAGATATGCAATTTTATTTATGTCAGTTCCACTCGCTTCATATCCTCTAGAAATTGCAGTAACGATCGTTGTACCACAACCAAAAAAGGGGTCATTTATGTGAGCTCTATCAATATCGGATATATACTCATCAATTAATCTCTCAACTAATTGGGGGATAAATTTGGCTGGATATTGGTGATAAGAATGCGTCCATTTACCTGTGTCTGAGGGTTTGTATTCCGAAAATGACCAACCCTTGTCAATTTTTTTTGTTTTAAAAATATCAATTATCTCTTCATAGGTAATTAATGAATCTCTAAACAGTGTAGTTTGATTTTTTACTTCTTCCATTCATCTTCTTTCTTAGAATTTTATCTGTATTCAATGACCTCGGAGAGATTTTACTATAAATGATCTGTCGGGGTGGGCGGACTTGAACCGCCGACCTCTGCGTCCCAAACGCAGCGCGCTAGCCAACTGCGCTACACCCCGGCAATAAAAAGTATATCCTGAAGGGCGCCGAAACGTCAAGCAAAGCCATGATGTTCAGCATCTCACAGCCGCTGTTCGCAAATGTCGCGATAGCCGCAGCTTCTGCAGCGGCTAGCTTCTACATGTGAGCGCGAGGGGGCTTCTCCTTGGCGCTCCACTTCACGAATTTCGGAAATCAACGCGCGCAAAGCCTGCTCCAGCTCTGAGGTGTAATCCACCTGGAAAGTTTTCTCGCGGTAGCGCAAGAGCCCATACGGCGGGCGCTGCCCGCTTTCGCGCTCCAAGAGCAAGCAATAAGCGGCTAACTGCATAATATGATTGGCATAAGGCTGCGCCGGCGCCGGCGTGCTCTTGACCTCCACAGGCACTTGCATTCCGCTCGGCAAGCGCACAATGTAATCCGGTTTGCCGGTCAGTTTCAGCTGCGGATCATAGAGCGGCTGTGTCACAGCCTGCCACTGGTCGCTATCCGCGTAGATTACCTTGCCTTGCGGCAAACCTGTGCGGCGTTTTTGTTGTTCGGACCAGATAAACAAGAATGCTGCCAGCAGCACAAGCAGCAGAATCAGCAGCCAAGGGTTCATCGCAAAAGCTGCACAGCCACGAGAGCCGCGGCTAAGATAATCAGGAAGAGCGCAGCCCTCCTAAACAACAGCGCCAGCTTGGCGCTGCGCGCATGCCCAGCATGAAAGGCAGCGCCACTGGCAAGTTCAGCTTGGTTTTGCCCCGCAATCCCCTGGCGCTGATACCACCAAGCGCGTTGGCAATACAAAAAACTGCCCAGCTCAGAAGCCCGCAGCGTGCGCATCAGCCTTCAGCTTGGTGGTTGAGCTGATCCGAAAGGCGGTTGATCGCCGCTTCCATTTCGCTCTGGCGAAAGCTAAGGGTAATATCCGCGCGGGTGCGTTCAATAATCCCACGCGCTAAGTCAGTGCGGCGGCGTAAGCCTTGGGTGATCGCATCCGGGAAGTCCATAGTTACCAATTGGGTAAAAATGTCGTCCATCCAGCTTAGCAAACGTTCCACATCATTCGAATAACCTGGGCGCAGCAAATCTAAGCAGCGCCGGCGCAGCTCGCCGAGCGTCTCTGCCAGCGCGGCTAAATAAGCTGGGTACTCCGCGCCCAGTTCTGCCGGCGTTGGCAGCGGCTGGTTGAGGATCAGCGCAACAGTCAGCTGGGCTTCCACATATTCCTTGATTGCATCCTGGGTGTAACCGGTGAAATAAAGGTCTGGGTCATCCTTCAAGCCTTCACGCATCGCTTGAACCAACTCACGTGCACTTTGCAGCTCAGCTTGGGCTTCCTGTACTTCTTCGCGGTGGATTGCGCGCACTGCTAAGGAAGCATGCCGGGTCAGCTGCCGAGCTTGGGTCAAGGCAGCATCACGGCGGACATTCTTGCGCTCAAAATCCTGCCGGATCTGGTCGCATATCTGGTCGAGTTCATCCATGAGCTATTTTCCATCCGTTGGGGATTGACCGCCCAGGTTGAAAAGGTCATCAGCCAGTGTATGCGGCGGTGAGGGCATCCGAATCTCGCCAAAAGATGCCTCATAGTGCTGGATATTTTCACTCAACACGTGGAGCAGCATTTTGGCGCCCAATGGGGTGAGCACAATGCGGGTATCGACATTGACCGTTTCCATACTGGGCAGCAATTTAAAGAAGTCCAACACAAATTCCGCCGGGGTATGCCCCACGCGAATCATATTGGAAAAGATAGGCTGCAAATCCGGCGGCAAATTCAGCTTAATTTGTTTTTGGTCAGCCATCATGCCGCCTTAGAAGGGAATATCGTCTTCTGGCGCTTCTTCCTCCTCCACGCCAACCCCTTCTCCACGCGGTGTCAGAAAGCGGACGACCTGTGCGCTAACCTCGTAGTTGGCACCCCACGTGCCATCCCGCCTCTGGTAAACTTTGGGCGAGCCATTGGTATCCGGGTTGAGGCGCCCTTCCACCAAAACCTTAGAGCCTTTATGGAGGTATTGGTTGCAGCTTTCTGCTTGGGCACCCCAAACGGTGATTTTGAACCAGGTAGTTTCATCTTTATCTTTAAAGCGCCGGTTGGTAGCAACGCGGAAAGAGGTAACAGGTTTTCCATCGGGCATGTAGCGCATCTCTGGGTCATTACCAAGATTACCGATCAGAATTAATTTTTGATACATGGGATTGTTCCTTTCGTTTTGAGTGTAAATGCGTCCATATTTGTTCGTCAGCAGCATGTAATCTGACATAGGTAAAGCTATACGACAATTTTACTGCATAATGTAATTATTCCGTAGAACTTGGTGAGGTGAAACTGAAATCCAATCCCTGCCACGAGGGAGTTGAAAAATGATAGGTTTTCAAAACATTCGCTAAAAACCTTGACAAATCACAATCCTTGCCTATAATTTTACCTAGTTGAACAGTAAAGACGTTGAAGAGGACGAGTAACTGCCGAACCGGTGGCACAGAGAGCAGGGCTAAGCTGAAAACCTGCCCGCACGACAGCAGCGAATGGACCTCAGAGTTGCCAGGCGAACACACCCGTCAGTAGCCCCGGCCGGAGATGCCACCGTTATCAGGGTAAAGGGTATCAGCTTGGGGCTCGTACCCGCAATGAGTGAGGCTGGCTATTTCCGTGTGTTCTTCACCGGAAATTTTTTATAAATCAGCCTAAGTTGGGTGGCACCGCGGATTTCAACACATCCGTCCCTCAGTGGGATGGATGTGTTTTTTGTTAATGCCAAAGGAGGCTTTATTGAAGATGAAAATCAAAACCTATAAGAGCGCTTTGGGCAGCAAAGCCTGCCTTTCTAAATAAAAACAAAAGTTAATACGTTCAAAAGGAGATTATCATGACAGAAGAAACCCGTACCCGCTTTGACCTGGATCAAAATGAGATCCCGCGCTTTTGGTACAACATTAGCGCCGATAGCCCTGTGCCGCCGGCGCCTGTTTTTGACCCCGCCACCCGCGAGCCTGTCACCCCGGAAGCGCTGCTTAAGCTCTTCCCTATGCCGCTCATTGAGCAGGAAGTTACGACCGACCGCTTCGTACCCATCCCCGATGAGGTACGCGAAGTTTATAAACTTTACCGCCCCACACCCCTCCTGCGCGCCCGCCGGCTGGAGCGCGAACTGCAAACACCTGCGCATATCTACTATAAATATGAAGGCGCTTCCCCGGCAGGCAGCCACAAACTCAATACCGCATTAGCGCAGGCTTATTTCAACAAAATCAGCGGCACTCATGCCATGACCACCGAAACTGGCGCTGGGCAGTGGGGCTCCGCGCTGGCGATGGCTGGCAAAATGTTCGGCATCGAGGTGGAAGTTTATATGGTGAATGCCTCCTATCAGGGCAAACCCTACCGCCGCGTCGTGATGCAGACCTATGGCGCCCAGATTTTCCCCAGCCCTTCAGATCGGACGAAAGCCGGGCGCTCTTTTTTGGCTCAAAACCCGAACCATCCCGGCTCACTGGGTATTGCCATCTCTGAGGCTGTTGAAGTTGCCGTGGAATCGGGCGGGAAGAAGAAATATGGCCTCGGCTCGGTGCTCAACCACGTCTTGCTGCATCAAACCGTCATCGGCGAGGAAGCGCTCAAGCAGATGGACTTAGCCGGCGAATACCCGGATGTAGTCATTGGCTGCGTGGGTGGCGGCTCCAACTTTGGCGGCATCGCATTCCCCTTCCTGCGCGGCAACCTGCGCGAAGGCAGGCAGACGCGCTTCCTGGCTGTTGAACCGACAGCGACCCCTTCGCTCACACGCGGCGTGTATGGCTTCGACTTCGGCGATAGCGCCGGCTTGGTGCCGATCCTCAAGATGTACACCCTGGGCAGTGACTTTATCCCCGACCCCATTCACGCCGGCGGGCTGCGCTACCACGGTATGTCCCCCTTGATTAGTGGGCTTTATAATGCCGGGTTCATCGACGCTGTGGCGGTTGGTCAGCGCGAGGTATTCGAAGCTGCGCTGCAGTTCACACGGGCGGAAGGCATCCTGCCAGCGCCGGAGTCAGCCCATGCGATCCGCGCGGCGATTGATGAAGCCATTGAGGCGCGGGAGAAGGGCGAAAAGCGCGTGATCCTCTTCAACCTTTCGGGGCACGGCTTATTGGATTTAGCAGCTTACGACCAGTACCTGCACAATGGCATGCAAAATGGTAGTGTCTCCGAGAGCCAGCTGGTTAATCTGGCGCAGCGACTGCCGAAGGTGAAATTAGAGTGAAGAAGAGTCTCTTAAAGCCAAATGTTACTGTTTCAAAAGTTCATAGATTAGAGGGATGCAAAAAAATGAGAGTTCCT
>BAABOD010000016.1:0-29680 GCA_040371255.1 Anaerolineaceae bacterium
AGAAGAGGATGAAGGTTAAATTTCCAAGAAAAACCCATACTGGCGACTTTATCCATTGAACAGGACATTTCTAATTAGCCATGACATAAGCTTAAAGGGTTACATAAAAAAGGGGTTATATTCGTTTAAATTGTGCACCGTATTATTGTGCCCAGTTATAATATGGGCAATTAATGCCTGTTGTGACCCTAACGGAGAAAAGAAGGTGAAGTTATGGACCAGCCTAGTGCGGAAAAACCTAAGACAACAGACCGCAAATGGCTGCGGAATTACTTACCGATGTGGATCGGGCAGGCTGTTTCTTTACTCGGCAGTGCACTTGTGCAATTTGCCTTGGTCTGGTACCTGACGGACCAAACCGGTTCAGCGACTGTGCTGGCTATGGCAACGCTGGTAGCTTTGCTTCCGCAAGTCTTTTTAGGGCCGTTTTCTGGGGCTGTGGTGGACCGGCTGAACCGTAAGACAGTGATGATCGTCTCGGATTCACTCGTGGCACTTACGACGCTGGGCCTAATGGCGTCTTTTATGCTGGGCAGCATTCAGGTGTGGCATATTTACTTAGCCATGTTCTTGCGCTCGCTTTTTGGCACTTTCCAGATGCCGGCGATGAACGCTTCCACGACGCTTATGGTTCCGCCTGAGCAATATGCTCGATTAGGCGGGGTCAATCAGGCGCTCTATGGTGTGCTCAATATCATCAGCCCGCCTTTAGGCGCAGCACTGCTAGCAGCCTTCGAGATTAATGCGGTCCTGATGGTTGATATCGTGACGGCAGCGTTGGCGATTGGCTTGCTGGCGTTCTTGGTCAAGGTTCCGCAACCCAAGCGTGCGGATGCCAACCAGGCGATCACCCCAAAGCAAGTAATTGCCGATGTACGCTATGGGCTAAAGTATGCATATACCTGGAAGGGACTATTTGCGCTGCTCTTGATGGCTGCCTTAGTCAATATGGTGCTTTCGCCAGCCTTTACGCTTTTACCTTTGCATGTCAAACTGCATTTTGGCAAAGGTTTAGAAGAAGTAGCTTTACTGGAATCAGCTTTTGGGATTGGGGTTGTAATTGGAGGAGTACTCTTAGGCATATGGGGTGGGTTTAAACGTAAAATGGCAACCATTCTAATAGGTTGGTTAGGGATGGGAGGATTGGCTGTGGTGATAGGCGTACTTCCTTCGGGTGGGTTAATGATTGCTGTTGGCATAATGGGGCTCTTAGGCTTAATGGATGCAATCACAAATGGGCCATTAGGTGCGCTCATGCAAGCTAAAGTGCCACCCGAAATGCAAGGCAGAGTCTTCACTGTGATGAATAGCCTAGCCACTGGTGCGATGCCCTTGGGGATGATCATTGCGGGCCCACTTGCTAATGCTTTGGGGACTTCAGCGTGGTTTGTCATTGCCGGCGTGACGCTGCTTATCACTGGCGTGATCGCTTACGTAATGAAAGAAGTCTATACGCTGGATGATCAACTGCCAGGTGGGGCGCTACAGCCAGCCGTTGTGGAAGTTGGGGAACCAGCAGAATAACGTCAGCTAAAAAGATTATCCTCAAGTTTGTAAATGAGCATTATATTTTGTGTAAAGAAAACATCAGATTTTGAAGGTTTTATTACACAGAATATTATCTCGTAAATAGATTAGGAATTTCCGAAATGCATTCTTTTGAATTAAGCTGCCATTGTGAAGACTTTATTCCAGGAAGTCGGCTAAATCTGCAGTAGAAGGCAGGATAGCTTGCGTGCCGGCGGCGCGGAGTTCCTTTTCTGTGCCAAAGCCGCACAGTACCGAAAGTGATTGTGCCCCAGCTGCCCGTGCAGCCCGGACATCTACGACTGTATCACCAATCATTAGGCAGTCTTGGATCGGTACGCCGAGCGCATGCGCAGCATAAATCAGCGGGTCGGGGTAAGGTTTGGTGTGTGGGCAGGTTTGCGAAGTCACCACCACGGCAAAGTATGGTTCCAAGGCGTTGTGTTCTAAGAAAGCGTGCGTGGTCAGGGCGTTGCGTGCTGAAACCACAACCAGCGGATAGCGCAAGGAGAGGGTTTGAAGCATCTGCGGGACGCCGGGGATTACGGGATAAGATGCATGGGGAGCTCGACGGCGGGCGCGCTGATCTAAAACCTTTGCAATGAGGTTGTCTATCTGGAGCCGATCGGCTAGTCCTAGGAGAGTGTTGCCTGGGGATTCAAGCCGCATCACGAGGCGGCGGCTAAGGCTGCGTGCTTTTGGCTCGGGAATGATAAAGCGGGCAGGTTTCAGCAAGTTGACCAAGCGCTGGATTAGCTGGTCGTCGCTATCGGATAGGGTGCCATCCACATCAAAAAGCAGCGCTTTCACGCGCGAGAGGTCTAACGGTGGTACAGGAGCAGGCAGTTTGGGGTTCATTGCGTAGAGCCTTGAAATAAATCGAATGCACAAAGCATGGTCTTATCTCCCCATGGGCAATAAAGGCTTGTGCGGATCTTAGTAAAGTGCGCTCAGCAGATCGTTCAAAGTCTCTGGGTTTTGCGCAATCAGCCAGGTAAAGCCACCATCAGGGTCTTCTCTGAATGCGCTATAGATGCCGTCTTTCTGGTAAATACCGGTGCTATCTGCTTTGCCAAAGCGCAGGGCAAGGTATTGGGTGAAGGCGGTTTGTGCTTCGCTGGCATCGGCTGCAGTATCCCAAGTGTAACGCACGAGCAAGGCGGCCTCATTGCTGACAGCGTTCTCGAGCACCACGTATGTATCTCCACCCCAGCCCTCAGCGGCTGCAGAGGCTTTACTCTCCACCAGCCGGCTGGTGGGGTTATCCCCTTGGGCGAGGATGAGGTAGGTGTACCATTCGCCCATTACATTGCGATCGGTCTCTTCCCAGCCAGAGCCTAAAGCATTAGCTAATTCAGGTAGATCTACTGGGATAGGTATATCTGCCGGATAACGATCGGGATGGAGGATTTGTTCTGTGGAGAGCGGGTTTTGACTGATAAAAGCCTCGTTGATAGTGGCGTAGCCACCCTGACCAAAGAGAGACTGGACAAAGGTGAATCCCTGGTCGTAGGGGAACATAAAATCCAGCTGCATATAGGCGGGCGCTGAGTCAAAAACGGGGCTTTGATAACTTTGATAAAAGCGCTGCAGGTCTATGATGTCTTGTGGTGTAGCGTAGGTCTGAAGCCAGGTCATTTCAGTGAGGGTAGCATCGCCTTCGATTAGGGATTGGATCGCTGCGCAGCGCTCGGAATCCTCCAGGCAGGATTCCTCGGTGTAATTCAATTTGCCTTTGAAATCAAAATGCTGATCTTGTAAAGCATGGGTGAACTCATGCGCGTAGGTGTCGCGCTCCACGCCGGTAAAGCCGGCGCTTTTGACGACGAACATGGCTTTGGCTTCGTCGTCATAATATCCGGCAATCTGTTCGCTGTAGAGCTCCTGATAAAACGTGAGCAGGTCAAAATCTTGTGGGAGTAAGCCCAGCAGCGAGAGCACCTGGGTATCACTGGCAGCATCTTCGGGGGTGTAGTCGGCGAAAAACTCGTTCGTGACGATTTCTTGCAATTCCTCTTCACTCAGCAGCTTGCGGGGCACCCTGGTCTTTGGCTCTAAGCCGCGGATGGTAGCAACTTGCTGTTCGATTTCATCCATCGAAGCAGCGATTGTCGGATCTAAGCTTTGTGAAGGCTCTGTTGCAGTTTGGGTGGGTGCGGGAAGCTCCTCCGCAGGAGCAAATAGGGCTGATCGGAGAAAGAGGATCACAAATAAGCCCAAAACAACCAGGAGTAAAACCGTGATAATAGTTTCAAATTTAGATTTCATTAAATGCCTCGCTGGCGTAAGTATATCAGAATCAGAGTACAAAACAGCCCTCCAAGCTAGAGGGCTGCTAAAGCTGACGCGACGGAAATAGGGTTATTCCCCTTTGCTTTTCTTGAGCGGTTTGACGTCTAAGGGTTCATCATCCTCTGGTAAAGGTTGGATTTTAATCTCCTCTTCATCAGATACTTCCTCTTCCAAATCAATTTTTCTTTGTCTCTTGCCTTGGGTTGCACGCCTGGGCTTTGGCTCTTCTTCGAGCTCTAAAAGCTCGGTTTCCTCGTATTTTTCGGGTTCAGCTGTGATGCTGCCTTCTAAACGGATAAGCTCCTGATAGAAGGCAACCATCCGTCCAGCGTTGACGAAGGAAAGCCTTTCGTTAGCAGTGTGCATCAGGGCGGCTTCTTCAGCACTGAGGAAGAAGGGTGAGAAGCGGAAAACATTTTGGCAGATAGGCGCATAATGGCGCGAGTCAGTGGCACCGGTCATGAGGTAAGGCGCTACCAGGGCTCCTGGGAAGGTGGCACGGATAAGCTCTGCCAAGCGCTCGAATTCTGGCGAGTCCACATCAGCTACGGGAGTAGGATCCCAAGCGTGCTCATCCTGCAGAGTCTCGCCATGAGCTGGAAGCACTTCGATGACTTCATCTCCAATCATCTCGTTCACGCTCTGATAAACATCGACGACAGTATCGCCTGGCAAAATGCGAAAGTTGATTAACGCTTCAGCTTCAGCCGGCAGGACGTTTTCGGCGCTGCCGCCTTTGATGATCGTAGGGGCGGTCGTCGTGCGGGTGAGGGCATTGGTGACAGGGTGAGCAGCCAACTTACGTTTAAGTCCAGCGCCGAAAAGCCATGTGTTAGCGTAGCGCATGCGCTCGAAGAAAGGCAGGGCTTCACCTACAAAACTCATCATAAACTGGATTACATCCAGGCGTTGGGGGAAGGGGTTGGCTTCTAAGGCAGCGATGGCTAACGCTAATGAGCCGATCGCGGTGCGCGCCGGCGGAGTCGCGGAGTGACCACCACTTACTCTGGCTTTTAGCCTGAGGGAGAGATAGCCTTTTTCTGAGATGCCGACTTGCCCAACTGGTCGGTCGATGCCATAGAGCGTGCCGCGGGTAACCGCACCACCCTCATCCAACATAAAGGCAAGCTGCACACCGCGCGCTTGCAGCGTTTCAACAATTGCTTGTGCACCGTGCAAGCCAGAAACCTCTTCGTCATCACCAAACGCCAGGTAGATAGTGCGCTCAGGCTGGTAACCGGACTTGAGCAGGTTATTGACTGCTTCCATAATGCCGATGAGCGTGCCTTTGCAATCTAACGTGCCGCGGCCCCAAACATATCCATCTGCTAACTCACCAGCGAAAGGCGGGTGCAGCCAACCAGATGTTTCGGATTCATCCGCAGGGACAACGTCTTGATGCGCGGCAAAGCAAATAGCATCGAGATTTGGATTGGTGCCTTGCCAAGTGTAGAGCAGCGCGTGATGGTTGATCACTTCACAGGTCAATTGTTCGTGCACCTGCGGGTAAAGCGTGCGCAGCAGCTCGTGCAAACCCTCAAAAGGTTGGGAGTCTACCAGGCTCGGGTCACGGTTGGAGATGGTGCGATATTGCACCGCCAGCCCGATGCGCTGAGCCACAGATTCGCCATCAACCTCAGGCAAGTCTATGGGTTCAACTTCTTCATTGCGAACAGGAAAATTAAGCGTGCGCACCACTAAAACCACCAAGAGTGCAATGATGATTATGCCAAGAATAAGCCAAAGACTCATACTGCCTCCGTTTCTTCGCCGAGGAAGACTTTTGCCTTTATTTTACTGGAAAATGGCGAAGGTGCAATTTATTCTCTCTGAGGGTGTTGAAAAACTAACCCTGCCTCTATTATGATTGAATTTTGTAAACCTATGTTTTTAATAATCTATCCTGGTTACCCTAACCCTGGCCCTTCCCCAGCAGCAAGCATTGTTTTTGAGGCTCGATTACGCCGCTGGGGAAGGGAAATTAGTTTGAAAAGAGGGCTCCGCCCTCTTTTCAAGCTTTAACTCCCCGTCCCAGCGCGTGTTATTTTGGATAATCTTATGAACATAGACGGCTGGGAAGGGGAGCAAGAGAGGAAATGCTGCTGGCACGCCAGCCATGATGATATTGTCATTCCGTTGTAATTAAAACTTCGTTAGACAAATTCTTTCTTTTTCAACGCTCTCGAGAGAGAGAGCGTTGAAAATGCCCTCGTTATTCATGTTTGAATCGCTTATTGCTCAATGATGTTACTCAGAATCATAATCCTTACCCCCTTAATCACCCTATTCCAGCAGATTGTTTTCAAAATCGGACGCTTTCTCTGAGTGGGGAGAGGGCAGGGTGAGGGCAAATCGAAAATCTTCACTTTGAGAAATTGAAAGTACCCAATTAGTGCACGTTTTTCAACGCTCTGAATTCATTTCTTTGAGAATGTATTTTGTACAATTTCCTTGACATGAGAATTTGCTCGGCGTAGTATTATCGTATGGCGATAACGAAATCCGATAAAATCAAACGAACTTTTTTCTTGGGGTTTGTGCGTTTGCACATTCTCTATCATGCTTCCCAAGGCCCAATTTATGGGCTCGAGATGATCCGAGAGCTAAGCCGGCATGGTTATCAGCTCAGCCCAGGGACGCTTTACCCCATCCTGCACGGTTTGGAAAAAGAAGGGTTTCTCCAATCTGCGCCTGAAGTTGTAGACGGTAAAATGCGCCGCACGTATGCCGTCACACCAACAGGACAAGAGGCCTTGCGTGATTCAATTGATAAAGTGCGCGAGTTGTTTAATGAAATTTCGCAATCCTAATTTTTAACACTATTTAAAAGGAGTATCTGATGAACCAAGATGAGATGAAGGGATTAAGTTCGGAAGAAGCCGAGCAAAGACTGGCTCAGTATGGCCCCAATCAAATTTTTGAGGCCGAGAAGATCAGCTTTTGGGGCATAGCCAAGCATGAGGTGACCGAGCCCATGATCTTGCTGCTGTTGGTGGTCGGCGTGATCTATAGCATTTGGGGCAAACTTAGCGATGCCATAACCATTTTTGTAGTAATCCTGCTACTAGTGCTGGCAGAAGTTTGGAACGAGTTTCGTGCGCGCAAGGCCATTTCCTCGCTCGAGAAAATCGCTGCGCCTAAGACCAAGGTGATGCGCGATGGCAAACTGACCGAAATTGACTCCGAGCAGGTAGTGCCTGGCGACGTGCTGGTCTTGACCACTGGCACGAAGGTGGCGGCTGACGGGCAAGTATTACAGAGCATCGGCCTGCAAGTGGATGAATCCGCGCTGACTGGCGAATCCTTCCCGCAAGATAAAGCCGCCGAGGATGAAATCAATGCTGGCACAGTCGTAGTTTCTGGCGAAGGGCTGGCTGTGGTACGCGTAACCGGCAAACAAACCAAGCTGGGCGGCGTGGCAGAATCCCTCAAAAAGGTGCCTTTCCGCCGCACACCTCTGCAACAAGCGATGCGCTCATTGGCGGGCAAGTTAGTTTATGTAGCCGCGTTCTTTTCCATTGCCATCCCCATAATTGGGATCATCCGCGGGCAGGACCCACGTACAATGGTTCTCACCGGTCTCTCCTTGGCTTTTGCTACCATCCCGGAAGAGCTGCCTATTGTCATCACAATGGTTTTGGGCTTAGGTTCCTATACACTTTCGAAGAATAACTTTTTAGTCAAGAAAATAAACTCCGCCGAAGTGCTGGGCAATGCCACCGTGATCGTGACAGATAAAACGGGCACGATCACCGAAGGGCGTATGCGGATCGTCTCACTTTATCCGCAAAAAGAAGCAGAAATCCTTGCTGATGCTTTAGAGTCGCTCACAGCCTATTCGCTCTCACCGATGGATCAAGCTATTCAAGATAAAGCTAAAGAATTGAATGTGGCGCCGGCCGAGGGTGAAATTGTGCGACAACGCGTATTTGGCAATGGCCGCAAGACTAAGACCATCATCCGTCAAGGCGCAGAGGGGTATGACCTCTTTGTGAGTGGCGCACCGGAGGAAGTCATTGGCATGTGTGCAGAGGTGAGTGAAGATGTGCGCCAAAAGTTAGCTGAAGAAACCTCCCAGGGCCGCAGGGTAATTGCTGTGGCGCATAAAAAATTGAATCAAGAGCAAAAAGACCTGGATTTTGCCGAGCTCGAAGCCGGATTGGAGCTGGGCGGACTCATCAGCTTTGAAGACCCCGCGCGCAGCGGCGTGAAGGAAACGATCGCGCGCGCTGCCCAGGCGGGCATCCGTACGCTGATGGTTACAGGTGATCATCCCCTTACTGCAGCGTCCATCGCTAAGCAAGTGGGTATTGCCGCCGATCAGGTGCTGACGGGCGAGGACCTCGATAAACTCGACGATCAGGCCTTACAAGAGACGGTCAAG
Organism: Anaerolineaceae bacterium; assembly: GCA_040371255.1. GTDB lineage: Bacteria > Chloroflexota > Anaerolineae > Anaerolineales > Anaerolineaceae > Mesolinea. The sequence continues at coordinate 8,204 of BAABOD010000016.1, forward strand.
AAGGTTTCCGTTTTTGCGCGTACTTCCCCCCAGCATAAGTATCGCATTGTGCAGGCGCTGCAAAAGAACGGCGAAGTTGTGGCGGTTACTGGAGATGGCATCAATGACGCTTTGGCGCTCAAGAGCGCTGACATCGGCATTGCGATGGGCTTGCGCGGCACGGACGTAGCCAAGGAGGCTGCTGATGTGGTGCTGGCGGATGATAACTACATCACCATTACCAAGGCCATCTTTGAAGGCCGCAAGTTCTTTGATAACCTGCAAAAGGGCATCAAGTATTACCTCTCGGTGAAGGCCGCCCTGATATTAATCTTCCTGCTGCCAGTCATCGCTGGTATTCCGATGCCAATGGCCCCCATCCAGATTATCTTGTTGGAGCTTTTTATGGACTTGGCGGCTTCGGCTGGCTTTGTAGCAGAACCGCAAGAAAAAGATATTTACTCGCGGCCTCCGCGCGACCCCAAAGAGCCCGTGCTGAGTAAGCGCGTGGTGCGTGATATCCTGCTCAACGGTGTGTTCCTCTTTGCCGGCGTGACCGGCGTGTACCTATTTGCACGTGGGCAAGGGATGGATCAGCTGGTGGCACAGACATTTGCCTTTACCGCCTGGATCTTTGGGCATATTTTCCTGGCTTTTGTCTCCCGCTCTGACCGCGAATCCGTGTTTTCGCTTGGATTGTTTAGCAACAGTGTGATGAACATTTGGGCGGTGGCAGCCATTGCTCTCTTGGTGGTGGGAGTATATTTACCTACTGTTGGCCGGCAGCTCAACCTAACTACTATTCCTTTCACTCAGCTCATCGCCATTGCCGGGGTGATGTTGGTCATCATGGGTTTGCTAGAAGTGAAAAAGGCCGTGCTGAAAGGCAGATAAAAAGCCCGCCATTAAATTGATAAATTGATATCATCCGCCGCCAGAAGATTCTGGCGGCGGACACGTTTTTTGCAGCAATTCTCAATTTCATGAAAGTTATCGGAGGAACGGCTACGATTTCAATACGAAAAGCAATTTATTCCTTGGCACTCTGTGTTTATGAATAGAACCACACAGGATTTTACCCTAACCCTGGCCCTTCCCCAGCAGCAAGCATTGTTTTTGAGGCTCGATTACGCCGCTGGGGAAGGGGAGCAAGAGAGGAGAGGCTGTTGGCACGCCATCCATCGTGATATGATCATTCCGTTGTAATTAAAACTTCGTTAAACAAATTCTTTCTTTTTAAACAATCTCCAGGCACTGCTTGACATTCTCAGGGCTTATGTTAAAATCACGCCACATTACAGGCTACGCCGAGCTAGCTCAGTTGGTAGAGCATGCGACTGAAAATCGCAGGGTCCACAGTTCGATTCTGTGGCTCGGCATTCTCATTTCCCAGCGCCCATTCGGGCGTTTTTTATGCCTCAAGATTTAAAAACCCTTAGGGTGTGCCCGTAGGGTAAAGTACCCGTAGGGTAAAATACTCTTAGAGTAAAGTGCCCGTAGGGTAAAGTACTCGTAGAGTATAATTACCCCAATGTACTTTCCAGTGAGGTGTTTATGAGCAAAAAGGTTGGGTTGCTAACCGCCGGCGGGGATTCGCCCGGGGTTAATGCTGCCATTCGAGGGTTTGGCAAAGCTATTACCAATGCGGGCAATGTGGAACTAATCGGCTTCCGTGATGGTTTCACTGGCTTGGTGGAAGATCGCACCATGGAACTGAGCAGCAATGCTTTTTCTGGCATCCTTACACAGGGTGGCACGATCTTAGGTATCAGCCGCAGCTTACCCCAAGCTATGCCCACAGATAAGGGACCAGTGGATATGACCGACCAAGCCGTGGAGACATACAAGCGTCACAAGTTAGTTGCGCTGGTCTGCATTGGCGGCAAAGAAACAATAAAAGCAGGTCTGCACTTGAGCCGCGCAGGCTTGAATGTGATTACTATCCCCAAAGCAGCTGACAATGACTTGCCAGGGACAGATAAAGCCATCGGGTTTGATACAGCCCGTGAGATTGCCACGCAGGCTATCGACCGCTTGCATACGACGGCTACCGCAACCCACCGCATTATGATCGTTGAGTTGATGGGTTTGCATGCTGGCTGGCTGACGCTCGGAGCCGGCTTAGCCGCTGGCGCAGATGTGATTCTCATCCCGGAATTCCCCTATGATATGAAGCTGGTGGTCAATGCGATCCTCGACCGCAAACGTGCTGGACGTAATTTCTCGCTTGTGGCAGTGGCAGAAAATGCGCGCTCACAAGAGCTGGTGGATTTTGTGGAACGTGCTGCCCGCCTGAAAGCCCAACGAGAAGCCGAAGGCACTCAGGAGATTGACCAAGAAGTTGAGCGCATCAGCAGCTCCTACTCTGGTGAAACGATGCTGCTAGCCCGGCGCTTACGGGAGGAGACTGGCTTAGAAACGCGCATTACGATTTTAGGATCATTGGTGCGCGGGGGCACACCAACGGCTGCTGACCGCTTGCTTGCTACGCAACTGGCTGAGTGGAGCGCGCTCATGGTTGTGAACGGGCAGTTTGGTCGCATGGCACGGAGGTTGAACGACCAGATGGGCAGTGTCCCATTGGAAGAGGTGGTGGATCGGCATAAGGTGATCCCCCCGGATCATGCTTGGATCCGTGGGGCTTATCAGGTGGGCACCTGCTTGGGCGTTGTACCCCCGATCACTGTACCGCTTCTCTAATTCCAGCGGAGAGCTCTGACCACGAAGCTTACTTCGGGAAAAACTCTTTGCGGATGGCTGGATCGCGTGCCAAACCAGCCTCTAAGATCTCCATAAGGTTATCCAGCAGGCTCTGCGCCAACGGTTCCTCGGTGATAGGCACACTGCCTTCAATGATTGCTGCGGCTCGGTCTTCCAACCGTGGGACGAGATATCGCCCGAGTGCGTGAAACACCCCGCCCAATACATTCGCTGCGAGTAGCGTATCTACGTATGGAGCCAAATCTTCGTGCAATAACCCTTGGGTAAGCAAATCGTTGAAATACTCCGGACCGCCCATAACGCGCGGGTTATCCGGTTCTTGAAGGTAGGCGTGGTGCTCGATGCGGGCTAATTCTGGCTCGCGCAGTTCGAAGAGGAGCTCCATTTGGAAGAGCCAGCGCAGATAGGCGAAGATATCGCGGGAATTAGCGGTAGGCGGCAGTGAGGAAGCTAAAGAGAGTTTTTTACGCTGTACCAACGTGAGCACATGCTGGAAAAGGTCGGCTTTATCCGCAAAGTATTGGTAAAATGAGCCTTTGGCAATACCTGCGCCGGCAACGATAGCATTGACGCCGGCGCCTTCGAAGCCATGCGCGGCAAACTCGCGAATGGCAGCGGTTTCGATGATGGTGCGTTTGGCTTCGGGTAAGTTAAAGAAAGTGGTGCTGGGCATAGAGCTCTCCTCCAGGAAAATGACTAAACGGTCATATTGTACGCATGGATAGAGTGGTTGTCAATGGATCAAAATTCCGGAATAACCCTGATTTTAAGATAAAATAGCACGCATGGACCACATTTATTCCCCCTGGCGCAAAGAATACTTCGACCGTGATAAAAACAACCCTGCATGTGTGTTTTGCGAGGCTGCCAAACAACCTGATAATCCCGAGAACTTGATCATTTTCCGTGGAAAGCTCGCTTTCGTCATTCTCAACCGCTTTCCCTACACTAGCGGCCACCTGATGGTAGTGCCTTATATGCATAGCAAAGACTTGGCAGATCTGCCAGATGATACTTTGCTGGAAATGATGCAGCTGACTCAAAGAGCCGTGAGTGTGCTGGGGCAGGAATACCAACCGCAAGGCTTTAATATTGGAATGAACCTTGGTGCGGTGGCGGGTGCCGGCATCACTGAGCATTTGCACATGCACGTGGTGCCACGCTGGCAGGGGGATGCTAATTTTGTCTCTGTGATTGGTCAAACGCGTGTTTTACCCGAAACATTAGAAGAAACGTATCACCGCATGCGCGAGGCTTGGAAGAGAGCTTCGACGGCGTGAATAAAATTGCTTAATTATTTAAGAATATGCTCTACGAAACGAGGTAACGATGCAAGACGAATTTCAAAAGAAGCTCATCAATACGATCCGATTTTTAGCTGCTGATGCTATTCAACAAGCCAATTCTGGTCATCCCGGCTTACCGATGGGGGCGGCTCCTTCCGCCTTTACTATTTGGACGCGGCACCTGCGGCATAACCCAGCTAACCCAACCTGGCAAAACCGGGATCGCTTTATCCTTTCGGGTGGGCACGGTTCTATGTTACTTTATGCCTTGCTTTACCTCACTGGTTACGACCTGAGCTTGGAGGAGATTAAGAACTTCCGCCAGTGGGGCAGCCGCACACCTGGTCACCCTGAGTTTGGCGTCACGCCGGGGGTAGAAACTACCACAGGTCCTTTAGGGCAAGGGTTTGCCAATGGCGTAGGCATGGCGATCGCTGAGGCACACTTAGCTAAGGTGTATAACCGACCCGGATTTAATGTCATCGATCATTATATTTACGGCATTGTTACTGATGGCGATCTGATGGAAGGGGTGGCAAGCGAAGCTGCTTCTTTAGCTGGCACCTTGCGCCTGGGCAAGCTGATCTACCTCTACGATGATAACCACATTTCGATTGAAGGTCCCACGGAGCTGGCTTTTACGGAAGACCGTGCCAAGCGCTTTGAAGCTTACGGCTGGCATGTGCAGTCTGTGCCCGATGGGCTGGATGTGGAAGCGATCGACCGCGCGATTAGTGCAGCCAAGCAAGACCCACGTCCGTCGCTGATTTGTGTGCGTAATATCATTGGCTACGGCTTGCCGACCAAAGCCGGCAAGGCATCCTCACACGGTGAACCACCTGGAGAGGCGGAATTAGCTGGTGCCAAGGAGGCTCTTGGTTGGCCGCTAGAGCCGCGCTTTTACGTCCCAGAGGACGCCTTAGCCTTTTACCGTCAGGCGCAAGAGAAAGGCGCGGAATTAGAAGCTGCCTGGAAGCTGAAATGGGCTGCCTATAGTCAAGCTTACCCTGAACTCGCAGCGGAGCTGGAGCGCCGGCTGAGTGGGCAATTGCCCTCCGGTTGGGAGGAGAATCTGCTGGAATTCCCAGCGGATGCGAAAGGCATGGCTACGCGGGTTTCTTCGGGCAAGGTCTTGAACGCCTTAGCGCCTAAGCTGCCCGAGCTTTTTGGCGGCTCAGCGGATTTAGCTCCTTCCACAAAAACCTGGATTGAAAATTCAAAAGCATTTTTCCCTGCAGAAAAAGCTGGTGAACAGGATAGCTATGAGGGGCGCAATGTACACTTTGGCGTGCGTGAGCATGGCATGGGTTCCATCATTAATGGGCTGGCTTATAACGGTGGATTTATCCCCTTTGGCTCTACGTTTTTGGTGTTCTCCGACTATATGCGGCCGGCTATCCGCATTTCAGCACTGTCGCATTTGGGTTCGGTTTGGGTCTTTACCCATGATAGCATCGGTGTAGGTGAAGATGGACCAACGCATCAACCGGTGGAACAGCTCGCTGCTTTACGCTGCATTCCTAACCTGGTCACGCTGCGACCAGCAGATGCGAATGAGGTGGCACAGGCTTGGAAGATCGCTATAGAGAACCGCCACTGCCCAACTGCACTCGCGCTTACACGGCAAAACGTGCCCACCCTCGACCGCAGCCAATTTGCTTCTGCAGAAGGTGTTCAGCGCGGAGCATACGTACTCGCGGATCTAGGCGGAGGGCAGCCAGAAGTCATCTTGATGGCTAGCGGCTCGGAGGTGAGCCTGATCGTGGAAGCTGGCAAACGCTTGGTGGAGCTGGGTCGCTCGGTGAGGCTGGTATCCTTCCCCAGTTGGGAGCTTTTTGCAGAGCAAGATCAAGCTTACCGGGATTCAGTGCTTTTACCGGAAGTGCGCGCAAGGGTTGCTGTGGAAGCCGGCGTTTCTCAGGGCTGGCGGCAATGGGTCGGTGACCAAGGGCGCATTTTAGCGCTCGACCGCTTTGGCGCCTCAGCTCCGGGCGAAGTTGTCTTCAAAATGTTTGGCTTCACACCAGAGCGCGTGGCGGAATTGGCGCTTGAAACATTAGCTCCTAAGGGTTAAAGCCGAATAATCACTTGAACCAATATTATCAAACAGGCGAGAACTCAATCTCGTCTGTTTTGTTTTTTAGAGCCTTGAGTCTACTTTCCGGATTGGCGATAGTGTGCTTTTATGGCGTTCATCAACCCATTGGTAGAGGCATCGTGACGGGTGGCTGGCTCGGGGCTGGTTAGTTCAGGGATAATCTGATTGGCGAGCTGCTTGCCCAGCTCCACGCCCATCTGATCGAAGGAATTGATGTTCCAGATAACGCCTTGCGTGAAAATCTTATGCTCATAGAGCGCAATCAGGCTGCCGAGGACTTCCGGTGTCAGCTTGGGATAGAGGAAGGAGCTGGTTGGGCGGTTGCCAGGGAAGGTTTTAGCCTGTGCCAGGAGCTCCAAGCGCTCGCCTGAAATTCCTTGAGCCATCAGCTCGTTGCGGGCTTCCTCAACGCTACGGCCTTTCATCAGCGCTTCTGTTTGGGCTAAGTAGTTTGCTAACAGCAAGGTGTGATGGTCTTCGAGCGGGTTTTGGCTCTCCATGGCAGCAAAAAAGTCACATGGGACAAGCTGGGTGCCTTGGTGAATGAGCTGGTAAAAAGCATGCTGACCATTGGTGCCCTGCTGCCCCCAGATGATTGGTGCGGTCGCGTAGGTTACAGGCTCCCCTTGCCGGGTGACGCTCTTGCCATTGCTTTCCATTTCAGCTTGCTGCAGATATGCTGGCAGGTATTCCAAGTATTGGTCATACGGCAGGATGGCTTGGGTGTGGGCGCCGAAGAAGTTGTTGTACCAAATGCCCAAAACTGCCATCACGACTGGAATGTTGCGCTCAAAAGGGGTGTAGCGGAAGTGTTGGTCTGCCCGGTAAGCGCCGTGCAAGAAAGCTTCGAAATTATCCATTCCAATTGAAATTGCCACAGAAAGACCAATCGCAGACCAAACCGAGAAGCGCCCGCCGACCCAATCCCAAAACTCAAACATATTATCGGGGTCGATGCCAAAGCGCGTGACTTCGGCGGTGTTGGTGGAGATAGCTACAAAGTGGCGGGAGATATGCTCCTCGGAGCCGGCATGTTGCAGGAACCAAGCGCGGGCAGAGCGCGCATTACGCATAGTCTCTTGTGTGGTGAAGGTTTTAGAGGCAATCAGGAAAAGCGTCGTTTCGGGGTCAAGCTGCTTGAGTGTTTCGACGATATCGGTGCTATCCACGTTGGAGACAAAGTGCATGCGCAAGCTGGGCTGCGCATAGGGCTGCAACGCCCGGCAGACCATCTTGGGACCCAAATCCGAGCCACCGATGCCGATATTGACCACGTCGGTGATGCGCTTGCCGGTGTAACCCCGCCACTCACCAGAACGCACGGACTCGCTAAACTTGCGCATTTTCACCAACACGCGGCGTATCTCTGGCATGACGTCTTCGCCATCCACATAGATGGGAGTGTCGGATTGATTGCGCAAAGCGGTGTGCAAAACGGCACGGTTTTCGGTTAGATTGATTTTCTGACCAGTGAACATTGCTTCGATCATCTCGGTTAATCCGGATGCTCTGGCTAAGTCGAACAGCAGCGCCATGGTCGTTTCGGTGACGCGGTTTTTGGAGTAGTCATAAAGAATATCTCCCAAGTGGAGTGAGAAATGCTCAAAACGCTGCGGGTCCTCGGCGAAGAGCATGCGCATGGGCAAGTCCTTTATTTGTTCGTAATGCGCAGCGAGGTGCTGCCAGGCTGGAGTTTGGTTGATTGCTGCCATAATGCCTCCCATGATCTGCGAAAGCGAAGAAGTACGTTTAAAAGGTGCTTTATTGTGGATGAATCATAACAGTCTGATATGCCCATCGCAAGGGTTATTTATAATTATCAAGATTACGCAAGAGCATTATAATCTCCCTTGTTTTTAGACTAGGCACTCTGAAAAATCTACAGGTGCGGTGGGAGAACCTTTATGGCAAAAAGAAAACTAAAGCGGCAGCTCAATCTGCTTCAGGTGGTGATGTTAGGCACTGCCGGTACGATCGCCGCAGAGATCTTTGTGTTGACAGGTCATGCGGCTGGCATCGCTGGCCCGGAAGCAGTTTTAGCGCTCGTCTTAGGGGGCTTTTTAACCTTGAGCATTGCCCTGAATTACTGCGAATTAGCCACGACATACCCCGTTACTGGCGGAGCAATGACCTATGTGGAAGAGGGCTTTGGTAATGGACTGTTGATGTTCTTGGCTGGTTCATTAGACTGCCTTTCCAGTACGTTCTACGCGGCATTGTCTGCGGTGGGTTTTGCGATTTCTCTGAGTGTTTTTATCCCAAACTTGCCGATTGTGCCGGTTGCGATAATCACGATTGCTATTGTGGGCGTGATGCATTTACGAGGTGTTAAAAATGCCGGTAATTTTCAAATCATCTTAGGTGGTTTTTTACTGACTATTTTTGCCATTTTCATTATTCGCGGCTTGACAGATGTCAATGGGTTTAACCGCGAGATTTTCCTTTCTGGGAATGTGGTTTTTGAAGGCCAAACTATCTGGCAAGATATCGGAAGGATGCTGACAACAATTGCCCTAACTTACAGTGCCTATGTGGGCTTTGAGGTCATTGCTGATGATGCTGAAGAAGTTGCTAATCCAAACCGCAACATTCCGCGGGGTATTTTGCTGAGCTTGCTCATCGCCACAGTGGTTTACACCTTAGTTGCTTTGGTGACGATTGGCACTATTCCCTATGACCAATTAGCAGGCTCGACGACGGCGTTGACCGATGCTGCTGCTAAGTTTTGGCCGAATGGCGGGGTGCAATTGATGGCAATGGCTGGGATTGTTGCCACGCTGACATCAATCAACTCGGCGATGCTTTCTGCTACGCGTGAGGCTTATACTCTTAGCCGTGAGAAAGTTTGGCCACGCTTTCTTTCGCGCCTCAGCCGTTGGCGCACACCTTACACGGCTATTTTTGTCGTGGTGATTATTAGTGCCTTAGTTGCTGCGATCGGTGTGGTGGATTTGTTGAGTTTTATTTCCAGCACCGGGTATTTGTTTGTACTTTTTTGGGCTAGCTTGGCGATGGTGCGGCTGCATAAGAAGTATCCGAATATCGAAAGACCGTTTAAAGCGCCCTTTTTCCCCCTCACTGCTTATTTAGCTGCTGGTTCGGCTGTACTGATCGCAGCCTTTGCGGATCCCAAAGCTTTGCTCTTTTTGGCTGCAGTCATCGCTGTTTTGACTGGGGTTTACTATCTTTCTCAAACAGCCAAAGCTCGAGCTGAAATCGCAGAGAAGCTTGAGCTTCAAGAGGGTGGCGGGCGTGTGTTGGTTGCGTCGATCCATCGAGATACGGCAGTCAGTTTGGTGCAATTAGCTGTTCGTTTAGTCGATCAACAAGAAGATACTTCTATTTGTGTGTTTACTGTGTTGAAAACCCCGCTCAATCTGCTTCCGGACCAGGTGCAAAGCTATGTGGAACAGCACAAAGCTTTGAAAAAAGAGCTGCTGGCGGCTACTGCCCCCATCGCCCAAGAACACGACGTGGCGCTGTATGTAAAGCAAAAATCAGCTCGCCGTGTGGAGGAGGCGGTAATTAGTGAACTGGCACGGCATAAGGAAATTACGTTGGTGATGTTAGGTTTTCCTAAAGACCAACAGAAAATTAAGACCCCGCATAATATCCTAAAAGAAATTATGCTTAATGCAGAAAGAGACGTGGCGGTTCTGCGCGACCGTGGTTTGCATTATGAACTTAAGAACATTTTAGTGCCCGTTGGCAATGGACCCAACGCTCGGCTTGCGCTGAGGATGGCAAAGGCATTGGCAGTTGCGGAAGACTCTAAGATCGTAGCATTGAGGCTAGTGAGAGGACCCGTGGACGAGGAGACGTTAGAAGATCAACAGGCACAGCTTCAGGATATTGTTGAATCGGAATTAGGCGAGCTGCCCACAAATTTGGAAATTCGCGTGGAGCAAGTGGAGTCGGTATTGGATGGAATTTTGCAGGAAACCAAGCGGCTGCCTTATGACCTGATGATTATTGGGGCAGCAGAAGAAGTTCTCCAGCCGCAGCAATTATTTGGTGAGCTTAATGACGCCTTGCTCGAAGAAGCAGAATGCTCAATGTTGATTGTGCGGCAATATCAGCCCGAAAGAAGGATCTGGCTGCACAAGCAGATTAAACGCATTGAGGAATAAGCTGTCAAATTATCGTATCTTATATAATGATGCTTATGGAATATCAATTAACTGAGAATTGGAAAATCAGCTTACCTGACGGGTTTCAGCGCCGTAAGGAAGGCGCACATGGCATCTTCTGGACACCAGGGTTGACCATGATTACCACAGTGTTCCATTACGAGGGCGAGAGTGAACGCCAAGCGTTATTGGAGAACCTGCGGGATAAAGCGCTGAGTGAAGGGCATAAAACCATCGAAGATACCGAAGATGATGAATTCTTACAGCGCTTTGGCTACTTGCAAATGGAGGAGATCCAGCCGGGGCATACGCGTTTAGTACTGCATGCTTTTACGTTAGCGCCTCAAAGCTGCTTGCAAACCTCTTTTTATGTTGATCGACCAGAGGATTTTGACACTGCTTTGAAAACTTGGAAGTCAGCGGCTTATACGCCATCTGATTAACAATACTAGGATTTTAATCGACAATACTACGCTGCGTTAGAGCGGGCTCAAATAACCCCTCCGGCACAACCTCTGTTGCATTGACCCCAAACTCATATAGGCTGTAGACACTAAGGATTGAAACGAAAGAATTTCAGGCTATTAATTCGCTATTTTTTAAAAATCTAACCCGAAAAAGCAACGAAGCGTAACCTTCTTACTTCTTGTCTTTCTTGTCTTTCTTTTGCTTCTTTTCCTTTTTGTCTTTCTTATCCTTCTTATCTTTCTTGTCTTTTGCCATTTCTTGTTCCCTCTTCGCTAACGCTTCTTTTTTATGCTCTAACTCAGTTTCTGGATCCCAAAAACCGATCAGTTCTGCATCGGTTTCTAATGAAAGATCGGACCAGTGATTAATATTGAGGCACAGGTAAGCCATAGATCCAGTAGGCAATGCCTCCAAGCGTCCATCCAAAAGCTGCATAAAAGCTTCCAAGCCGGGGTTATGGGAGATAATCATCACGCGTTCCAAGCTATCATCCAGACCTTTAAGGTAATCTATATAGACATCAGGCTCAGCCATATAGAATGAATCGATAAAGGTGATTTTACCGGGGAATCCGCTTTCCTTGGCAACGATTTCAGCAGTCTCACTGGCACGCAACGCGGGTGAGGAGAGGATTGCTTGAGGAATTAGTTCGTTTTCGCGCAATATTTTGCCAATTTCAGCAGAAGCTGCTTTTCCGCGCTTTTTCAGCGGGCGTTCATAGTCGGGGATTTTCTTGTCTTTCCAACTGGATTTCCCATGCCGCATCAGTAATAAAGTCTTAGTCATATCTGCTCCAATATCTATGCAACGAAAACTGTACGACTTGAATCATAACATAATTGTGAGTATATTAAGAATGATTACACTGCATTTATAACTGTTTATAATGTTCACGATAATGCAAGTATAGATAATGCAATTATAATGGTTCGTTGAGCTTATCTACTGTGGATAAAACATAATATAGAAGAAGAGATTACGTAAATTGAGGAAAACAATGTTGAGAATGAAAACCTTGATTGGTATTTGTGTCATCGGCGGTTTGATTTTGGCGGGCTGTACGGGGCAAACGGTACCCAGCCCTGAGGCGCAGCCAACCCAAGCTCCCCAGGAAAGCGAGACGGTCGGGAGTCTACCCACTACAGGTAGCGATCTCCCATCGGATTTGCCTCTGGTGTGCAAACCTGTACGCATTAGCTTTGATGAAGGCGGCACAAACCTTACCCTGGAAGGTGGTGTTGCTGGTGATACAACCTGCCGTTATATATTCTGGGGAGAAAAAGACCAATTAATTAGCGTGGACTTGCAAAGCACCAATGATGTATTCCTCTCGATTTTTGATTCCGTTGGAAGGGTATTGCAATCGTTTGAGGAGGAGGGGAGTTCCTATCGAGGGTATCTTCCAGCTGATGGCGATTGGTATTTGGATGTGAAGGCAGTACCCTCAGATGCAAATTATTCTTTATATTTGGAATTCCCTGAACGGTTGAACTTCCCAGAAGGGATTTATGAAAAATCTGCAATTGCGACTGTACCAGCGGCAGGTGTTCACAATTTCATTATTTGGGCAGAGGGAGGGCAGAAGCTCAGCGTTGACGTCAAGCCGGCTAAGAATTTCATTTTAGAGGTTTATGAAGTTAACGGCGGTGATGTCCTACTCTCCACGCAAAGTGGATCTAGCAACTTTGAAGTGGTTTTGCCCGAATTAGGTGACTATATGGTCAATGTGATTAATCAGACCAATGAGCCGCAGGATTTTAGTTTATCCGTTGAAGTGCGGTAGCAAAGCATTCTAACTTGTTTACTTGCTTGTTTCTAGGCTCATACTAACGTTTGGAGCCATAAGCTTCGACAAATTGAATTTGGTATTCACTTTCTACAGCAGAAGGTATAAATTGACGGATCCAGTGGATAGATTCTTTGGGAGAGAGATCTAGTAAGTCTTGGGCTAAGCAGGCACAAAACATACCCGTCCGCCCGATGCCTGCGTGGCAATGGATTGCAATCTTGCGGCTGGCACGGATATATGCTTCGGTCTGTTCTAAAGCTGCATCCCATGCGCCATAAGGCGGAGCGGAGAAGTCTTTGACAGGCGCATGCAGCACTTCAATGCCAGCTTGCTCATAGCGAGCTAACAAATCTTGACTGGCAAAGGTCGCAATGTCTTCAAATGTGTTCAGCACTACCACTGTTTGTATACCAACTTGCAGATAAAGATCAAAGACTTCATCGTGGGGGTCGAACAAACTACTGCCTGGCATTACCGAGCGGTATACACAGCCAGCTTGACCATACGGAATCTCCGTGATTAAGGTTGGCTTAGGCTGTTGCATGTGGGTAGGCAAGCGCCAATCCCCTCTCTCGTCCCGCTGAAGTGGAAAGACCGAGATGACTGATTCAAGCGGAAGCGGACTCCCATATAGGTGAGGAAAAGTCATCTGACCGCCTTCCAGGTTTTCATACACTAAGGGGATGCCAGTACGCTGGGGATCTATTTCTAGTACGAGTAATTCGGAGGCTTCATGGAAAATGGTGTTAGCGGTTTTTTCTACTTGATAGAGATCAGAACAGTGAATGAATCCATCCTCAGGGAAGGCTTGCGGGGTATAGCCGTGATTTGATTGGGCAGTTTTCCAGGTCTCGGGTGGAAGAATGTGATAAATCATGTGATTAACCTTTTCTATGTCTCTGAAATATTCGCTGCTCAGCGATTGCTTTCGGCGTATAGAGCGTAATTGTAACGGTAATGCAGGTATTTGTGCTATAGATGGTAAGGCTTTGGTATGCACATTTAGATTATATTAAATACATTATACATTTTGTAATATTGCCTTCATAGGATTCATCCCATGTTATACTCAGCACGGTTAAATTGTTGGTTTACGAACAATGTATAGAGGAGGTTGCGAGCAAAAAAATGAGAGTTAGAGTAAATAAAGATTTATGCAGTGCCTGTGGTGTTTGTGAAGGGTTAGTCCCTGAGGTTTTCAGCTTAGAAACTGAACCTTATGCGGTTGTGCTGCTTGATCCCGTGCCAGAAGAATTAGAAGACGCTGTGCGTGAAGCAGCAGAAAACTGCCCAGAAGGCGCCATTGAGATTGTGGAAGAGGATTGACCCGATTAAATCAATGATACAATAGGGCAAGAAAATTACCAAACTCTTAAGGAGAAAAAATGAGAGCTTTTGTTGATAAAGATTTATGTATTGCTTGTGGCGTTTGTGAGAGCATTGCTCCCGAAGTATTCAGCTTAGAAACTGAACCTTACGCGGTTGTGCTGCTTGATCCCATCCCAGAAGAACTAAAAGACGCTGTGCTCGAAGCTCGGGATGAATGCACTGAAGAAGCAATCATCATCGAAGAATAGAATTGCGCTAAAAAATCATTAATACATCGCCTGCTCGGGCGATGTGTTTATTTAAGGGGATTTGCGAGCGGGCGATGCATCGAACGCGGTTCCGAACTCGACAATAGAATGGATTCGGTAATATTTGATAGAATAAAGCAGCGTTCATGAATTGTTCGAAAAGTTGATCTGCCAGAATTAATTTAATGCCAAAGGCTGATGATCTACCCATTTTACGCACCAAACTTCTGATTCCAGAATTGCGGTACAACTATGTATCCCGGGAAGGACTGCTGGATGCGCTTGATGAACGCAGCTTTGGGGATGTCGTTTTAATTTGCGGACCAGCTGGCTATGGAAAAACGACATTAGCTGCTCAGTGGGCGCGAATGCATAGCACGAACACCGTTTGGTTGAATCTGGAAGATTCTGATAACGATATAGATGACTTCACACGGTATTTTGCAGCTGCTTTAGAACCTATTCTTAACGCTGATCAACTGGGGGGACAAATTCAAGATGAAACCATTAGTAACAGCCCAGGCAACACCCTGCATACTTTGATGGTCCACTTGATAAATGTTACTACCCAAGATGATGTGCAGGCGACCTTAGTTTTAGATAACTTTCAATTTATCACTCAGGAACGGATCTTAGCTGAAATCGATTTTCTCCTGAATCACCTCCCACCGCACTTAAGGCTCTTTTTATTGACGCGGAAGGAGCCAACCTTTCCACTTTCGCGGATGCGGGCTAAAGCGCGCCTATTGGAAATCCGCAAGGAGCAATTAGCCTTTAATTTTAGTGAGACGAGCCAATTTTTACGGGTAAGTTTGCAGCGCAAGATTTCAGATGAAGGCTTGCTGTTTGCTTATCAGAAGACAGAAGGGTGGGTGTTAGGCTTACAACTGTTGCCGGTTGAGTGCCTGACTAAAAAACCGAAAGATGGAAAACTGGTTCAGCTGCATAATGCTCAGGCGCTGCGTGCCTATTTCCTCGACGAAGTGATTCGCCCTGAAAGCCCTGAAGTGCAGGAGTTCCTATTCAAAACCTCTATCTTAGATAAGATGAATACGGAACTCTGTGAGGCACTTTTCGCTGAAAGCTACTCTTATGGGTGGTGCAGAGAAATGCTGCAAATATTGCAGGATCATAACTTGTTTACTTTTCCGGTCGATGAACAGCCTGGCTGGCTGCGATATCATCCTTTATTTGGGGAAATCTTGCGAAGTGAACTATTCAGCCACTATCCAATGGAAAGCAAGGAACTCCTTGTGCGAGCTAGTGCATGGTTTATGCGTCAGAATATGTTAGAGGAATCGGTCCAACAGATCTTACGCACAGAAGATCCGGAATTAATTATCGCCCATCTGGAGGACATCACCATCCAATCTCTCCAAGATGGGCGTGTTCTGGACCTGATACACATTATCCGCAATATCGATGAGGCGACTATTAGCGCCAGCCCGATCCTATGCCTGGCTTATGCCTGGGATTTATTGGCAAACTATGACTTTGAAACTTGCGAATTATGGATGGAAAAAGCTATTGTGCTCTCCCACACGCCGGAAGGAGAAGCAAAAGTTGCACCATATAAACAAATTTATGATGGCATTATCAAGATGATGCAAGCCATATTGCTTTCCTCTCGCGGTAAAGCTGATGAAGCTGACCGACTTATCCAAGAAGCGTTAGATATTTTGCCGCAAGATAATTATTTTTCGCGCAGTTTTGCGATGCTCCATCATGCTGTTGCGCATGCGGTAGAAGGGCGCACCGAAGAGGCTATCGAACTCTACCGGCATGCAATTCAAATTGCGCAACTTTCGGAGCAATGGTTTGTGCAGTTAATGGGGCGCTACCAATTAGCCAGAACATACGAAAGAATAGGGCGCATTAATGAAGCGGAAATTGAGCTAATGCGCAGCATGGCAATTTTTAGCCGCTTGAAAGGCAAGTACACCAACTTGGAGTGTTATCTTTATAAGGAGCTTGCTGCTATTCATATTGCCCGCAACGAGTTAGAAGATGCCTGGGAAGATTTTCAAAACTATTTGGATGCCAGCCCAGTGGTCAAATCTTCACCCGATGATGTGAGCGCGCATATTTTTTTAGCCCAATTTCATCATGCTAATCAGGATCCTGGGAGTGCTAAATTTGAGTTGAGCTTGGCACAACAGCTGAGTGGAATGACTGAAAGCTTGCAAGATGACGTGGATGTACAGTTGGCAGGCTTAGAAATGGAACTGCAGCGCAACGTTACTGAAAATGCGGAGCGGTGGTTTAGGCGGCAAAACGAGGAGAAGCTGGAGACGCTGCCGATTACCTATCGGATGAGAGCGCGGTTGTTGCATGCCAGGCTTTTATTAACGCAAGGGCGGCGGGATAAAGACATGGAAAAAATTGCGCAATCCCGCGGAGAGCTGAAGGAATTACTGCCCATTTTGCAAAAGATTCAATATATGGCTTTACAGATTAAGGCATACATCCTGTTGGCAGAAGCCTCTGCAGAGTTAGAAAATGAAGAGCGTATGCTGGAGGAATTGGGGATAGCTTTAATGTTGGCAGAGCCAGAAGAGATCCGTCAGTACTTTTTGGACGAAGGACTGCCGATGTCCCGCATGCTGCTCAGTTATTTAGCCGCGATCAAACAAGGAAGAGTACCCTCAGACTCACCCAGTATAGCATTCGTCTCTGACCTTATCTTCAGGATGACCGGTAAACCTGGGGAGGCAAGATCTGAGGACAATGCCGGCGCAATGGAAGATATAGCAGTTGTGGAACTGCTCACACCCAGGGAGACGGAGGTGTTACAACTGGTGGCTCGGGGGCGGACCAACGCAGAGATTGCTCAAGACTTATTTATTTCAGTAAATACTGTCAAACGTCATCTAAATAATATTTTCATGAAATTGGGGGTAACCACGCGCATTCAAGCCGTAAGGGTTGCCCGCCAACGTGGGTTGATTTAGACCAAGAAATGCTGTACAAAACCTCACTCAGAGGAATAAAAATTGAAACTAAAATAAGGCATGTGGTTTAATAATAAGTACCTAAAATTTTTAAACACGTGGAGGATTTTATGCGTTCAATGTGTTGGGCTGGAGAGAAGGTAACTCAGTGAGAATCGTTTACTGGAGTCCTGTTGTAACGATCATTGCAGATATCCTTATTTGGGCTGTGTTCCATCTGAGCATTGGGTACTGGTGCGCGCATATCCCCGTTGAGCGGTTCGATTACAACCATTGGTCTTATCAAACTTTTAAGTGGGAGCAAGGTGGGGAAATCTATCAAAAGCTATTCAAGGTAAAAAACTGGAAGCGATTTATTCCCAGTGGTGCAGCATTATATCAAGGTGCTTATCAAATTAAACATGTTGCCGAATTTACGGTTGAAGGGGTTAAATTATGGCTGAAAGAAAGCTGCCGCTCTGAATTTTGCCACCGTATGATGATTTTGCCTGGTTTTCTATTTTTCCTTTGGAACGAAGCGGTTGTAGGTTGGATTATGGTAGCTTATGCAGTCTTAAATAATCTCATTCCTATTATCATGCAGCGCTACAATCGACCGCGCATACGCAAGCTGTTAGCCCGTTTGGAAGAGATCGAACGGAAAAAAACTATGGAATTAAGGATATATGAACCACAAAAAGCGTTTTCTCATTCTTACGAGTGATTCTGGTTTTGGCCATCGTAGCGCGGCGCGATCGGTGCAAAAAGCTCTGGAAGCGATCGCTCCAGAGCAAGTGGATATATTAATTATCAATCCAATTCTCGAAACGGACATGCCCAAGCTGTGGCAACAGATGGAAACGGGGTATGACAGTCGTGTTAAAAATTCCCCGAAACTATACCGCTTTACCTATGACATCAGTGATTCACCCCAGATGAGTAAATTAGCTGGGAGTGCTTTAGCGATCCTTTTGCAAAAAAACATTAAGCAGCTTATCGAAGTCTATAAACCGGATGCCATCCTCAGCACGAATCAGATGTATAACACTCCTGTGGGAGCGATTCTTAAAGACGAAGAACTTAAAATACCCTTTTTTACCGTTGTTACTGACTTAGCTGATGTGCATTCCATGTGGTTTACCAGCGGACCAGATAAGTATTATGTAGCTTCCGAGTGGGTGCTGCGTAAAGGTATAGAAAATAATGTGCCACCCGAGAAAATTGTTATTACCGGCATCCCTGTTGATCCTGATTTTTCTCTTATTGACCAGAGAAGAGAGCAGCTGTACGAACAGTTAGGTGTGGCAAGAGGATATACGAATATCCTCTTTGTGGGCAGTGTACGGGTTGAAAATATCTTGGAAAACTTGATGGGTTTACGGGATGTGAAATATCCTCTTCAAGCCATTGTCATCACGGGTGGAGATCATGATCTGTATGAGAAATTGCAAGAGATCAACTTTGATTTCCCCGTCGTCCTGAGGGATTATGTCACCAATATGCCTGAGTGGATGGCTGTGGCAGACGTCTTGACCACCAAAGCTGGGGGTTTGATCCTCTCAGAAGGCATGGCAAAAGGGCTGCCGATAATGCTCATTGGCTATTTACCTGGGCAGGAAGAAGGGAATGTACGCTATCTTTTAGCGCATCAAGCTGGGAGCTTGGTTACAAATCCTTTTGAACTTGCCTCCGTGTTAAATTTCTGGCTGGAAAATGATTGCCAACGCCTGAAGTCTGTCGCAGCTAATTCAAAAGCCTTAGGGCATCCCGACTCTGCATTGATTATTGCCAAAGAGCTCTTGGCAGTGTGCGGGCTCTCTTTAGAGGCAGATTGAGAAAGAAAAAATATGGACATTCTATCGGAAGCTAAGTCTAAAACAACTGAGCCAAAAAAGACAGTCCCGCCCAGAGACAAATGGTTGAACATTGGCATCTTGGCGGTTCTGACCCTTGCTGGCGTCATTCTTAGCATAAGATTTGACTGGCCTACGGTTGAAGCCTTTATGCAAGCTAATCCTTCGTGGACGATTGTAATCAGTTTAGTGGTTTATACGCTTTTAGGCTTGACTGTAATTCCTAGCACACCTTTGGTTGTCATTATCGCTTTGAACATTGGGCTTCTGCCGGCAATTCTCGTGAGTGGTGCAGGGCAAACGTTAGCTTCGTGGTTAGAATATTATCAAGGCAGGCTCATCAATGCTGCGATTGATCTGGATGCGCTGAGATCCAAGCTGCCACAGAAGGTCCGCGATATGCCCATTGCCTCACCTGTGTTTCAATTAGCTGCTAGAGTGATCGTACCCAAACCTTTGGCACTACTGAGCGGGGCATATCGTGTCCCTTTAGGGACGTATCTCGGGATTAGTTTCTTGGAAAACACGCTTGGAAGCGCTCTTTTTGCCCTGGCTGGTTTGGGTATCCTCAATCTCGTTATACCTGGATAGTAGGAACAGGTAAAAAGTGCTTCTGAGTAAGCCTTAGCCTTTAATCCTAATTATTTCGTTTTCATGTTGCCGGCAAGTTCAAGATTTTCAGCTGCCCATTCGGTCAACTTGCGTTGCATTTGCGCGTAACCCCATCCGATTAATGCCGTTGTGTTCGAGAAGTCCCAGCTGGGTAAACCCCCACTGGTGAGTACGATGTGGTACACCTGAACGCCTTTTAACTCAGCAAGGGCAATTTCGAGGTCCGTGATGCGACCACACACCGTACGGGTAACGGCATCAATGTATTTATTGAGGGTGTTGCTGGTTTCAAGCGGAGTTGGATCGTTAAGGTCCAGCGCAAAGATTGCATCAGCGCCCATTTCCATCGCAACTTGAATGGGAACATTACTCACAAAACCGCCATCGATTAAGAATTTATCTTTAACGTCGAGGGGCATGAACCAAGGCTGAATGGCTATGGAGGCAAGGACACCTTCAAGCACGTTATGCTGGGGATCGACTCCGTAGACAATTGGTTTGCTGCTGGTGAGGTCTGTGCTTACCAAACCAATACGCAATGGGGCAAAATCTGCGAAAGTCATTTCTGGCTGGATGCCCAAATGGGTCAAGAAGTCAATCGTTTTCTGCTTTGCGGAATTATCTGGGCGGCCGATTAAAGCGCGGACGATTAAGTTTTGAAAGCGCGAGTCCATAATTTGCAGCTCAGCGCCTTGTTTCCATAGCTCTTCGAGTTTGTCGACACTGGCGAGGTCTGTGCCAAAAAGCCCGAGGCTGACGGCGTTCATTGCGCCGATAGATGTGCCGGTAATGATTTCAGGTTTAATACCATGCTCGAACAAGGCTCTGAGAGCACCAACTTGCAATGCGCCACGTGCGCCTCCACCACCTAATGCAAATCCAATTGTTTTAGCCATACCTTCATCCTTTCATTTTGATACTTAAGTTTAACCACTGGAAGAACAAAATTCATAACACTAAAGTGGGAGATGAGTATTAACTTCATGTAGGCTTTGAACTAAAGGAAGTATTTCTCGCTCAGCCTCTAAATAATGAAAAAGCTTGGATTACTAAAAGAAAATTGTTCAGCCAAGTTATGGATTATTGCAAACAAAATTAATACCAAATTAACACTTTTGCGTGACGAACTCCTGCGTCTTTTATTGTATGCTAAAAGCAGCTAATAGAATTAATGGATTGGAGTAATTATGACTACAACCAAAGAAAAACCCGAAGAAACCACCAAAGAGATGAACCTCGTCATGCACAGTCTGATTCAAATGGGCCCGGCTTTGCTTAAAAACAAGCCGGTGATCAAAATGGCGATGAAAATGGGCGAGAATTACCTAAAGAACGATAATGAACGCCGCCATAAAGAGGATAAGACCACACCCCCTGGGGTGATTGACGATCAAACCGCCATGAGTTTGGCGATTCTAAACTCAGCCAAAAATATTTTGCTCTCTGGGCATATTTCCCAAGCTACTTTTGATAAGGCAGCTTCTGTTTTAGGTAAGGACCTGCTGGTTGAAAAAGGATTGCGCTTGCGCAAGGCGCAGGATTTTGTGAAAAAATACGGTTTTGCGCAGCCTTCATTCCTGCTCATTAGTCCAACGCACGGCTGCAATTTGCATTGTATTGGCTGCTATGCCGACTCGGATGAGAAGGTGCAGCGGCTGGATTATGATGTATTTGACCGCTTGGTCACAGAAGCTTACGACTATTGGGGCGACCAGTTTATCGTTGTTAGCGGTGGAGAACCACTTTCCTATCGTTCGCAAGGCAAAACGTTGTTGGATATCGCTGAATCACACCCCAATATGTACTTTATGTTCTACACTAACGGCACGCTCATCACGCCGGAGATAGCGCGGCGCATGGCTAACCTTGGTAATATCATCCCGATGATTTCGCTAGAAGGCTGGCGCGAGAAGACTGATGCCCGCCGTGGCAAAGGCGTCTTCGATAAGGTGATGGCGGCGTTTGACTTGCTTTATGAGGAAGGCGTGATTTATGGCGCCTCGCTGACAGCGACAAAAGAAAACTGCGAGGAGG
>BAABOD010000017.1:0-28972 GCA_040371255.1 Anaerolineaceae bacterium
TTTCCACTGGGCAAAGCGCAAAAACTTGACATAATCATCCTGCAGCCACAATTTCTTTTCTCCTAAAGGTTTGCCATCCACCGTGTAATAGCTTTGCGCGCCGTCTAAGTCTTCTTTGAGCAGTTTCTCGGTCCAGGCATTGATATTGGAAGAGATGCCGGAGTAGGGCGGGTTGCCCATAATCACCAAAATATCTTTATCCTTTACATCCAAAGCTTTTCGACTTTCTTCAGAAAGCGAGCTCATAAATGGAATATCAATGGGTGGTAGTTTTTCCATTTCAAGCGTATTAGTGAGATAGAGCTTAAAGCTCTCATCCTCCTGCAGGCGGTACCCCAAGGCTTCTAAAAGGTAGCTGATTTTCATATGCCCGATGGCATAGGGCGCCATCATCAGCTCAAAGGCGTAATAATTCTTGAGGATTTGATTGCGGATAAAGTTGGCTTTGCCGCCCCCGCCATATTTTTGCACATATTCCTGCACCGCCAACTTGATGGCTTCAGCCGGGAAGGTGAGCGTACCCGCCGCCGGATCCAGCAGGGTAACCGCAGGGTCAGCTAACCCGTCGGGCAAGCCAAAGTGCGTCTTGAGCAAGCTGTGCACCGAGCGCACAATGTATTGCACCACCGGCTCGGGGGTGTAATAGACCCCGCGGCGTTCGCGCGTTTGCGGGTCGTATTGGTTGAGGAAGGTCTCATAAAAATGCACGATGGGATCTTCCCCCTTGCCTTCCTTGTAATACTGGTTGAGGATGCTGTTGATCTCCGCGGCGTGCAGGATCGCGGCGATATCATCCACGAGTACCTCCATTGGCAGGGGCAAATCGCCTAAGGAGATGAAGCGGAAGACGTCCCGCAAGATGCCGGTGGTATGCGGGATGTAGTCGAAAGCCATTTTGCGGTTAAATTCGCTATTGGCGCGCGTGCGGGCGGCGAATAAGCCGTAGGTAATCGTCTGCGAGTAGAGGTCCGCAAACTGCTCGGGCGTCAGGTTAGGGATGAGGTACTTTTGGAAGGCTTGGTAATAACCGTATAGCTCGCCATGCTGCTGCTCGGATTCGGTCAATTCCTGGCTGATGACCTCGTCGCGCAGGAAGCGCGTGCGCTTGGCTAACTCCACCGCTAAGCTCTCGGCGGTGAAGCTGCGCGGCAGCTTGAAGCCGAAAAACTGCTCCATCAGCGCTTGGAATTGCTCGGCTTGCTCTACCTGTGGGGTAGCCTTGAGCACTTTGGCGGTAAATTGACGCGCGATCGTGGCACGTTGCAGCTCCCGCCCGTCGCGATAGAGGCGGAACTCATAAAAATCGGTCAGGATGAGGTTGGGGAAGGTGCTTAGGTAGCGCTGCAGCTGCTTGCTGGTCTCGATTTGGTCTAAATTAGTGCCTGGGGTTTTGGCTTCGATGTAGCCTACGATGAAATCCTTGCCATCCCACACGCGGAAATCCGGGCTGCCGGCTTCGGTCTTCTTGGGTAAGACGGTAACTTGCGTTTTACGCCCCTTTTCGAGCGGGTAACCTTCGAAGAATTGCTTGAGCGCTGGGTAATACGATTCTTCGCGCGCATCGCCTTGCGCGGTAATTGCGGAGATTTCTTTAAGATATGCTTTGATGAGATCCTTCATCCCTTCACGCTCCTGCTGGCTGTCCTTTTTACTTTTAGGAAAACGCTCTTTGCTATTGTCCCTATTATACCCATAACCGTTTGCGCTGCCGTGAAAAATATTATTTAATGAATATATGATTAATAATGATATAAATGTGGTGATAGTTGCACCGATATGGGGTAGGGGAGATGACACCTCGGTTAGCACCTTTGCGGCGCAGTTTCCTTCGGGTATAATGCCCGTAGGGTAAAGTACCTGTAGGGTAAAGTGCCCGTAGGGTATAATCTTGAACACATCATCAATCGTCAAAGAAGGTCAGCACATGCATATTTTAATCATCGGCACTGGATACGTCGGCCTCACCACGGGGGTCGTTTTTGCCTATATTGGGCACGAGGTCACCTGCCTGGATACCAACCGCGAAAAAATCGCGCAGCTGCAAGCTAGCCATGCGCCGTTCTACGAGCCGCACCTGGATGAGATGCTGGCTCAGGTGGGGGGCAAGATGCGCTTTGTGAGCAGCATGGAGGAAGCGGACCTGGCTCATACGGATGTGGTTTTCATCGCGGTGGGCACGCCTTCGCTGCCGGATGGCAACGCTGACTTGACCTCTGTGCGCCAAGCTGCTGAGGCGATCGCTGAGGCGATGGACGACCACTTTTTGGTGATTGTGAACAAATCTACCGTGCCAATTGGCTCTGGCAACTGGGTGGGTATGCTCATCAAGGACGCCTACGAAAAGCGCAATGGCAAAAAAGCTGAGGGTAAGTTCGCCGTGGTTTCCAACCCCGAATTCTTGCGCCAAGGCGCCGCGCTGCACGACTCGCTTTATCCGGACCGCGTGGTGATTGGCTCGGAGAACACGCATGGCGTGGAGACCTTGCGCGAGCTGTTTACGCCCATCCTGCAGCAGAGCTTTACCCCGCCGGCTGGTCTACCGCGCCCGGAGGGCTTGCAGGAAGTGCCGCTGCTGGTCTGCGACCTGACCAGTGCGGAGGTGATTAAATATGCAGCCAACGCCTTTTTGGCGCTGAAGATTTCTTACATCAATGAAATTGCGCAACTAGCCCAAAAGGTGGGCGCTGATGCCACGCTGATTGCTAAGGGCATTGGCTTGGATTGCCGCATTGGGGAGCGCTTCCTCAACCCGGGCATTGGCTGGGGCGGATCGTGCTTTGGCAAGGATACCGCTGCCTTGGTGGCGATGGCGAAAGATTACAACTTAGCAATGCCCATCGTGCAGGCTGCGCGCGACGTCAACTATCATCAGCGCACGTGGGTAGTAGATGCGCTGCAAGAGGCGCTCAAGATTCTCAAGGGCAAGCGCGTGGCGATGTTAGGCTTCAGCTTCAAGCCCGATACGGACGACCTGCGCGATGCGCCTTCACTGGATATTGCCCGGCTGCTGCTGCAGCGCGGCGCTAGCGTGCGCGCGCATGACCCTGTGGCTCTGGAGAATGCCCGCCGGCTGTATCCAGACTTGGGTGTGCGCTATTGCGCGCAGGTGGATGAGGCGCTGGAGGATGCGGATGCGATTGTTTTGGTCACAGAGTGGCCAATGTATCGCGAGTTGGATTGGGAGCACATTAAACCCGTGCCGCTGGTGGACGGGCGTAACTTTTTGGATCGCGAGCGCTTGAGCGCGCTGGGCTTTAAGGTCATCGGCGTCGGTCGGTAACCTGTAAATGCGCAATGGGGGAGGAAAAAGCGTGACTTTGTATTCCCAAGTGATTACTTATGAGAATGTTACTTCTCGATAGCTATATGAAAGGTTTTTAACGGTTGGAACGAGGATTAGGCATCAAGTACGCTATTTCAGTTTATAGATGGAAATGAGCGCAATATAGGATAAAAAGTATGCTTGGTTCATTTTTTCAGCGATTTTAAGCCCTTTTTTTGGGGCTATCTTTCGGCTCTGAGCGTGATTTTCAGCACGGATAGGGTTGAACCGTTCTTGCCGGTCTCCATCTTTGCTTGTTCTCGCCGGTCTCCTTAGTGCGAAGCCTGCCCGTAGGGTACCATACCAAAACAGGATTAAACCGTTCTCGCCGGTCTCTGACCGAGCGAGTGAGGTTGACCGCAGGTCTCCGCGTTCCAGGCATTTTTGATAGTCAACCATCGTCATCTAATGAGCAGCTTTTCTAAAACCTAAAGGTCACAAAACAGAGTTCCTCATCACCTTGCGCTTACACTTTCCTGCTTGCACCATCCCAAGCGAGTATAATTACTTATGAGAATATTTTGCTTTTAGCTGGAGCGAAGAAGATGCACAAGCCTCAATCGATATATGCACTGAACCTGCCGGATCTTGAGGCTGCACCACCCCATCGCCCAGAAGTTGAATCCCCAGCGCAAGCCTACCTCAATTCACTCAGCCCAGCCGGTCGGCGCACGCAGCATACTGCGCTCAACAACTTAGCTTACATCTTCTCCGACGGCAAGATCAGCGAGGCGCTAGACTTCCCTTGGGAAGTTCTACGTTATGAGCATACCAATGGCTTAGCAGCTTATATGGTAGATATTGGCTATGCGAAATCTACTGTAAATAAACACCTTGTCGCTCTGCGGCGCGTGCTGGCTGAAGCCTACCAATTAGGGCTATACACTGATCATAACGATTATTACCGCGCCGCTAATGTGAAATCGCTGCGAACAGCCCCCCTACCCCGCGGGCGCACACTCAAGTTGGAAGAATTGCGCCGCCTCACGCATACCTGCCTGCAAGACGCCCACAATCCAACTCTAGGTGTGCGCGATGCTGCCATCATCACCGTGCTCTATGCAGCGGCATTGCGCCGGCAAGAAATCGTAGATCTCAACCTCGCGGATGTAGACCTTAAAGAGAGCAAATTGCGCATCTTGGGGAAAGGCAGCAAGCGCCGCCAAGTGTACTTGCAACCCGACGCCGTCGCAGCCCTTGAAGCTTGGTTGGGCTTACGCGGCAGGCATATTGGTCCTCTTTTTACACGGGTAACCAAATCTGGCAAGGTGCTGCTCCGCAGGCTCACACCCCAAGCGATTTACTACCTGCTCAAGAACCGCCAGCAAGAAGCCGGCTTAGATGCCTTCACCCCACACGACCTGCGGCGCACAGCGATCACCGATTTGCTCAGCGCGCAGGTGGACGTGCTCACCGTTTCGGCAATTGCCGGGCATGCCAGCGCGGATACCACCCGCCGCTATGACCGCCGCAGCGAAGATAGCAAAAAAGCTGCGGCACTGAAGTTAGCCTCACCTTTCAACCCAGAAGCAACGAAACCCGCTGAATCATCGCCAAATTCCGCTTCCGAGGCAGATGGGTCTGATCAGGTTCAATAAAGCAGCGCAATCAGCTCTGGTGCCGTCAAGCCGGAAAAGTATTGATCGACGTCCACTTGTTCCAAGCGCTGCTCTAAGCTTTGCGGCTCGTAAGGGCAATTGGCGAGTAACGCTTCCAGCTCCGCAACATCCCGCTGACTGAAGAAATCACCGTAGAACTTAACCGTTTCCAAGATGCCCTTTTCCACCATCAGCAGCGCTTCGATGCCGCCGCCGGCGTAGCGGGTTTCCCGTTTAAGGTTGAAAGCAGGTGAAGCGCCATAATTCCACTCCCAGGAACGGTAGCGGCTCTGCGCTAACTGCTCCACCGCCCGCCAGTCAGCCGGGGTAAGCTCTACCTGCGGGATCATCTTGGCTCCCTTGAAGATACCTTCCAGCACTTGCTGACGGAACTGCAGAATATCCGGCGGGTTGCTGAGGAACTCGCTGATATTTGCCACCCGGCTGCGCACAGACTTAATCCCCTTGGATTCTATTTTGGAAGGCTTCACGCGCAGCGCATGCCCAATTTCGTCCAAATCAGAGGCATAAAGTAATGTCCCATGGCTCATGATGTGCGTGCTGGAGATATACTGCGCATTCCCAGAGATCTTCTTCCCTTCAACCACGATATCATTGCGTCCGCTGAGTTCAGCTGGGACGCCCATATTACGCAGCACTTCCACCACTGGCGCAGTGAATTTTTGGAAGTCGATGAAGGCGCCGCGAGTTTTGGGTACTGTGAAACTGAAGTTGAGATTGCCCAGGTCATGGTAGACCGCCCCTCCCCCAGAGATGCGGCGCACCACGTGGATCCCATGCTGCTCAACGTAATCTACAGCAATCTCTTCGATAGTGTTTTGGTGCCTGCCGATGATAATCGCGGGCTCGTTAATGTAGAATAAGAGAATATCTTCGTCCTTGGCGATGTTGCGCACGACGTATTCTTCCAGCGCCAGGTTGAAGGATGGATCATGTTGGTTATGGTTGTCTACAAAGAGCATATTTTCAGAGAGTCTCCGTTACTTTAGATAACCCTTTGGGCTTGTCGGGGTCCAAACCGCGAGAAAGCGCCATTTGCCAGGCTAAGATTTGCCCAGGGATGACAGAAATGATCGGTGAGAGCCACTCCGGCACGCCCTGGGGGATAGGCAAAGGCAGCTGAGCTTGGGAAAGCAGCTCTTGCAGGTCAGAGATAACCACCAGTTCTGCTACCGCAGCCTTAGCTTTGGCAATAATGGCAGCCATATCCCCTGCCATCACGCCTTGCGGAGCAATGGCGAACACAGGGTAACCTGCGGTGAGTGAAGCCACTGGTCCATGCAAAAAGTCCGCCGATGAATAGGGCACTGTAGTGATGCCGGTGAGTTCTTTAATTTTCAGCGCCACTTCAAAAGCTGTGCTGTAATTGTATCCACGCCCAATGACAGCACCATGCTGCATATAACGGTAGCGTTCCATACGGCTGGTTTGCTGCATGGTTTGCTCCACAGCCTCCTGCACCTGTGCTGGAAGGCGTTGAATCTCAGCAAAAGCTGCCTTATCCTTTTCTACAGCATTGGAAAGCAGCGCCATTGCAACTAGCGAAGCTGTGTAGGTTTTGGTGGCAGCCACCGCTTTTTCCTGGCCAGTTTGTAGGTCGAGATCAAATTGAGCAGCCTGAGCCAAGGGAGAGTTGGGGTCGTTGGTGACAGCGACGCTTGGCCGGCCTTGCCGGCGCGCTTCCTCAAGCACGGAAACGATATCCGGCGATTGCCCAGACTGAGAAATCCCGAGGATTAAAGCGCCTTCCAATTTGGGAGCCTTATGATAGAGCGAGAAGACCGAGGGCGTTGCTAAAGCAACTGGCACTTCGTTGACGATTTGAAAGAGGTATTGGGCATAGCGGGCAGCGTTATCTGAACTGCCACGAGCTGCAATCAGAATGTAGTTAAACTTCCCTCGCACCGCATCCATGATAGCCTGGGCTTGATCAGCGCTTGTTTCAATTAATCGGCGGAGTACTTCCGGCTGTTCTCTGATTTCCTGTTCCAATATTGAAGTCATTGTTGCTCCTCTGATTTCTGCTTACTTTTCATTTATACCAAAATATCCTAGTGTTAGGGCACGGCTTAGCTTTCAGATTCTACGTTCGCTAGTTTAGGCTTCGTACGGGGTACATCATGTACCTGATTCATCACTGGGGCTGCAATGAGCGAGAGAACACAAGATATTGCAAACATCACGCGGTAATCAAAACTTTCCACCAGCCAGCCGGCAAGGATTGGTGAAAGCAGCACAAAAATGCCCGTAAGGCTGCGTGCCATCCCCAAATAGGTTGGACGCAGTTTTTCCTCGCCAAGCTCCATCACTAAGAGCGAATCCCCTAACACCATACCAGCCGAGTTCAACCCAAACAGTACAAAGACGAGGTAGTACACCCAAATCACAGGTGCAATGATAGCCAAAACCATGGTTGCAGCCCAAATTAATACCGAAATAACCACAACGCGCTTGGGACCAAGTTTATCCCCAATTACGCCACCAATGCTGTATCCAACGATCCCGCTCAAGTAGAGCAAGGCAGTAAAGATGGCTGCCTGCGCGTCTGAAAGGGCAAAATGTTGAATACCGTATACGGCTAAGAAGCCACTGCCCATATTCGCTAAGAAAATCATAGAACGGGCAATTAAATACTTACGAAAGTTGAGATCCTCTTTGAGGATTCTCTTGAAAAGCTCGAAATCGACGAGTTTAGTCTGTTTGCCTTGCATTGAGGGTTTATCCAGAGTCTCATCCTCTTGGGTTGTACCTGTTTCCGGCTCCTTGTTTTGGCGATAAAAAGAGAACGAAATCCATTGTGCGATAATCGCTAAGGCAAAACAAAGGGCAAAATTTTGCGGATAGGGCAAACGGCTCAAGACGAACGTCGCGATTACGGATCCGACTACCCCAGCCACCTGAGCCACCACGCGTGAAATACCCCAAAAGCGTGCCCGATGGGTAATTGGGATTACCTTTGCCTGCAACTCCTGCCAAGGCAGCGCAACCAAACCGCTGGTTAAGCCTCGTAAGGTGATCAACAGCAATAAGAACGTCAGGGCTGTGTTTGAGGAAATTTTAGGCACCAATAGGGCAAGCACAGGAAAAAAGATGTACACTGAGCGCTCGATAACTGCCATGCGAAGCGTAAATGGTAGTTTTTTCTCCAAAGAGGAGATATAGCCAGCCATAAACATCTGGGGCATAAACCAGCCAAAATTTACAATAGCAGGAATCAAACCGATGATGAGTGGGGAATCAGTAAGCGTAGCCGCAAAAACGGGGATAATGGTGACAATAGAGACGAAGCTATCCCCAAAGGTAAAAAAAGCTAAATCCATCGTATTAACAAACACATTGTGTTTGAAATACTTAGCCACCTGCTCAGGCACACCTTCCTCTGGGTGGATATGTAAAAAGTCGGAGATTGCTGCTTTAATCCTATTCAACATGGCTCACACTCAAGCCTTAAATTATATATTACAGACTGGTTTTAATTGGCTGTTCTCTTCAAATTTGCACTTTAACCCTTAATGCTAAATACGAAAGCGCTTTCCGCTGGCAACCACAGCTGTTCTGTTTGCATACTTACCTCTTGCAGGGTGATCTCATTGAAGATTTGCGCTCGAACCGGCAAGATAGTATGAGAAAATGTCAAAGATCTCCGGCTTTCGGACCGATTTAGCGCCAGGTATAAATTTGCCTCAGGCATGCTGATCTGCCAAAACGCTGTTTCATTTTCATTATCTATCATCAACGGTTTCCATTGGGCAGCCACCAATTGCGGATAGCGTTCCCTTAAAGCAGCCAGCTGGCGCAGGAGCCCGGCGATGTCTCGATGCGCTTCAGCTTCATGCCAATTCATGGGCAAACGTGCCTGGTCGAAGCCAATTGAATCTTTATCATGGATCGAACGCGGCTGCGATAGGCATGTTTCTGTACCAAAATAAACCAGGGGCTGCCCGGGGAGCATATAAAGTAGGGTTAAGGCAAGCTTGAGACGTTCCTTTTTGTTCGCTGCAGCAAAAAGGAAACGATTCATATCATGATTATCGAGAAAAGCCGGCCGGCTGAATTCCCGTGGGAAATATGCTAAGCTATCCTGAAGATAGCCAGCAAAACGTGAGAGAGACCAACTCTGAAAAGCAAAAGTTTCCCGTAGAGCTTGACAAGTGAGAAAATCCAGTGTCCCATCCAAACCGCCGGAAAAGGAGAGCTGCTCATCGGCTGGTTTCGTTACCTCGCCAAAAAGCCAACTCTCGGGATTAACCTCTCGGCAAGCACGGCGGAAATCTACCCAAAAATCCAGCCCTGGACCGCTGGCGTAATCCAAACGGTAGCCATCTATGCCCAATCGCAGCCATTTTTGGGCTACTTCCAGGAGGTATCGGCGTGCCGGCGCTCCATAAGTCAATCGCAGCTCTGGCATCTCCGGGACGTCAAAATAGCAACGGTAGTGTGGCCAAGGATCCCAGTAAAACCAGCCCTTATAAGGGCTTTCGGGTGTCTGTAAAGCAGCCTTAAAAGCAGGATGTTGATTGGAGACATGGTTAGCCACAAAATCCAGGATAACGCGGATTCCCAGTTGGTGAGCCTTAGCAACTAACACTTCAAAGTCAGCTTGCGTCCCCAGGCGTGGTTCGATCTGCTCGTAATCGCTTGTGTCATAGCCATGATGCGAAGGGCTGGTAAATATCGGGCTGAGCCAAATGGCATTAAAGCCTAAATCGTGAATGTAAGGGAGCTTTTCGATGACCCCGCGCAAGGTACCCCCAAAGGGTTTGGCCAAATCATCGGTTTGCAGCCAGGCTCGCCTCTCCCCCGGGTTGAAGCGGTCCACAAAGATCTGATAAATCCGCGCCGTTCGGCTCCACTCCGGAACCTGGTCCTGGCTGTACCAGATGGCATATTGCGTTGCTTCTGCGGCGCTGTTTGCTTGATTATCAGCGTAACATCTTATTGCCTCTCCAACAGCTGATGAAGCTGCCGGCTGCTGTGCAAACACTTGATAACGCAGTAAAGTTTCCTCGGGCTGCGCAGGTAAGTTCACCTGCCAGCGTTGCAGCCAGCCCCAGCTGAGCGTATCCCAGTATAGATCGGCTTTTGTAAAGGGAATTTCAATGCTCGTGCGCCAATCATCCAATGTATATTGCAGGAGGACGCTTTGTGCCGCGGTTTCGGTTGAAGTCGTCGCCACAAGTTGGACTTGCTCACCCGGCTTAGGCTGGAGTGGAAGTTTGTGCCCAAAATGATGCACACCTTGATGACGTTTTTGCTGATAGACTGCACCTATAAGAGGGTCGTCTAAGTCGCCAAAGGTATGATCGCGCAAGGATTCAAAAAGATAACTTTGCATGGTAAAAACCAAACTCATTGAATTTTTAGTTTCAATTGTACGCGAATTACACCAGAAGAATTGGGGTTCACACAACATTCTAGGATGTAAAAAGAGCCCGCTTTTAGGGCGGGCTCTATGTGTAAAACTGCTGCTGAGGCCTACTTCAATATTATTGGCAAGTAGAGGGTATGGGCAGGTTTCACTACGATGGTTACCAACGCCTCATCTACAAAGGCAGATGTGGTTCCATTAGAATTAGGCGTGGCGATCATATAGTAAACAAAACTGTCGGTACCAAAGAAGCCAGCCTGAGGAACATAGGTGAAGGACCCATCTTCATTCAGGATTAAGCTGCCATGTAATGGACCAGTCTTAAGGTCGGCAAGTATTCCATCCGTTGGGTCAGGATCGACGTCATTCTCTAGGACACCAGGAGCTGGAACATTGAGGGTTGTGTCCTGATCCGTCTCATAGTAGTCATCCACAGCAGCCGGACTATCATTTACATTGCTAATGGTAATGGTAACCGTAGCTGGATCTGAATCGGCAAAGCCATCATTGGCTACATACGTAAATGTGTCTTCGCCATAGTAGTCCGGATCGGGGATGTAGACAAACGAACCATCGGACTTTAATGTCAACGTGCCATGCTCTACATCGTCAACCAGGGAAGCAGTGAGAGGATCATCCTCAGCATCGGTATCGTTAGCCAATACTCCTGGGGCAGCCACGGTCAAAGTTGTATCTTCAAAGGCAGAATAACTATCATCAACTGCTACAGGTGGAATATCAACAGCAAATTTTGCTACGGCGCTTTCCTCAACAGTAAAATCTGAATCTGTATCATGAATTGCTTCATTTACAATCCAGCCATGTTCAGCATCCTCATCTACCACTACCTGGAAGGTAATCGTGTGCACTGGCGGAACCAATACGTAGTCGAAGCAGATGGCAGAACCGTTTTCAATGGCGAGAGCCGGATCGTTGTAACTCACCAGCGTGCCTACAGTGCCATCAGCGTTTTCCACACCAATCGTAGCAGAAGCGCTGCTGAGGAAGCCGGGTTGAATGTTATCGAAAGCGAAGACAATCTCGTACATACCTGGGGCGTCATCGGGCTGCAGGAAGTAGCCAATTTCAACGTCCATGGTAACGCTTGTGCTCCCGCTCCAGCGATAAACATCATCATACTCAATCGTGGCAAAGGATGCGCCATCACCAACCAGGGTTACACCCTTATTTGTGGCAGCATCATATTGCACCACGAGGTCATCCCAAAAGGCAGCCAAGACGTTGTTGGGGTCGGTTGGGTCAGGGATTTCCTGATTGATGTAATCTACATCTTCAAAGGCGAATCCAGCATAGCCGTCATCGGTAAAGTGCATGCCGGTATAGTCGACACCATAGTAATTGAAGGCTGGATAGGTAGCAAAGGTCGAGTACCAGAAACTATCACCGGAAATGCTTGAATTTGTGGAGAAACCGTAGGTGGTCGTTTTCCAATCTAAGTATGCATCTGGGTTTCCATCCGGCATCACTTCCAACGTGCAAGCCGGGTCGTCAGCGCTGGTAGTCCAGTCATAGGCGTAATGTGCCGGCTCGATCGTGCCCGTCCAGGTAATTGCATTGGTCGCAGAATCGTAGACCGGGCCGCCAGTTGCAGAATCGGGCACATAGGTCACGCCCTCAGGCAGCACATCATTGAGTGCGTATTCGGTTGGATCGGTAGCGAAATTCGTGATCTCAATGGAATAAGTAATCACATCGCCTACGGTAGCCGTTTCTACATCCGCAGTCTTCACCACGTCATCCACACCCCGTTTAACATCTATCTGCGTGAGGCCAATTTCAGTTTCGTACTCTGCATCGGCGTACACATCGATCAAGCCATATAGGCGGTCGCCTGCTTCGGTGTCAATGTCGTGCCAGAGGATATCGAGTGTGAACGGTTCACCGGCTGGATTGCTTGTGGGTCCGAGCACAGTCATCGTAGATGGGTCAGCTGGTGCATAAGGCACATTACCAATGGAGAGGGTAATGTCATCCAACGGCGCACCCGAACCTTGCCAGTTCTGCACCAAAATCCAGACATCATAGAACGGAACTGGGAAGCCCCACTCACTCAAATACTCAAAAGCTGTGGCTGTGGCGCTGTACCCATATTCCTCATCGGCTGAGGGCAAGCCATCTTCATTCACGTCAAAGCCCCAGAACATGTCTAAGTCTACCGCCGTGGTGGCTGTAATTTCTGCCACCAAGCGGGCAGCACCTGCATCCATGGGGACGACGGTGTACCAAACTTTGTCGAGATTATCGTATGGGTCGCCATTGGTTGGGTCCTGTGCTAATTGGATTTCATTTTTCACACCCTTCACGAAGCCGTAGGTATCCACGGTTAGGTCGGTAATTTCAACTGCTTTCAGGTCAACCAGTGTGCCGCTATCCGCATCGCGGTGTGAATCAAACTTAGTCATGTCCGGTAAGTTGCCCGTGGTTGGTAAAACCGCTACAGGAATAGCCACATCGGAGATAGGAGCACCGGCAGCTACATTGGATACCATTACATCGTCAATCCACCAACTATCAGCACAATTACCGGTGTACTTAAAGGCAACATAAACGCTCTGCTCAGCGTAAGTGCTCAAGTCGATTAAAGTTGGGTTTGCCGTCCAGGCATCTTCAGGCGGTGCAGAAAGTGCTGCCACTTCGACGAAATCACCATCGGCAGGAACCGCACTTCCCGTAGAAACCAGAATCCCATGATATACAATATCACTGGTGTAATCACCATTCTCAAAGAAACTTAATGTCGTAAATCCACTTGAAGGTATGGCAATTTGTGGCGTAACTAGCCATCCTTCCTGGCCAGCTGAACAATTGTAAGCATGCTTAGCCGCAGCAGGGGTGCTATAGAACCGTGTTGTATCGCGAGCCCAAGTGGATCCAGCTCCATCGACGTTGTATACTGCCCAATCGGTAGGTGGGAATGTTGCATCAGTAAAGTCTTGTTGAAGGAGTATAACTGGATCTCCGCCTGGATGAAAACTCTCAGTATTGAATTCGACATTTCCAAACAGCCACTCATCGGTTGGTAAATCTGCCACATCAGCGGTAATCGTAATTTCCTGTGTGGCTCCCGGGGCAATGGTAAACGTGGCTGGTTCAACGGTAATCCAATCAGGAGCGCTCACCGTGTAGGTTGCAGAAACACCTGCAACACTGGTGAAAGTGCGCGTCCATGAGCACTCGCCGACACACTCGCTGTGATACAAGCTAGCCAGGTTCAGCGATCGGGGGTCACCGCCCAAAGCTGGATCAGCCGCTTCGTAGTTATCAATAGTTTCATCCATCACCAAGCCGGTCAGCCCAGCCAGTTCCAGTTGGATGCGTCCAGCACCGATGTCAAAGGGATCAGCATCAGTGGTCTTATCTTCCTTGAGCAATCCGTCATAACCGGTCAGCATCAATGCAGACTTAATTTCTGCTGGGGTCCAATCGGGATGCAGCGCTTTGAGCAAGGCGGCTGCGCCGGCATCGTGCGGGCTCGCCATAGAAGTGCCTTGATAGAGGTCAAATTCTGCTTCCTCATCGGGTTCGATAGTACCATCCGCTACGGCTGCCAAAATCTCTAAGCCTGGCGCGCTGACGTCCGGCTTGAGCACGTCAAAGGTTGTATTAGGTCCACGGGAACTGAAATCTGCCATAATGTCGCCATAGTCATCGTCAACGTAACGACCGTAAGCGGAAATGCTGACGGTCTCGTCAGTTGTCTCAGCAACCCAAGCAGCAATTTCGTCACCTACTGTGCCAGGGATATCTAGCATCACGGCTGGAATATGAGTTCCTGAGACGCTCATGGGACCTGGAGCACGGTCATCGGTATAAATCAGCACGCCTACGGCACCAGCATCTTCAGCATTGAGCACTTTAACAGAGAAAGTACATGTGCCGCGTTTGATCAGGGCAATGCTGCCAGCAAAGAAGTCCTCTGGGTATGCGTCACAACCAAGATCGTTTCCAGAATCCTCACCAGAGAATTTGACAGGCTTGTTCGATAAATCCTCAGTGAAGGGATGCTCACCAGCTAAGGTGGCAATGCCCTGATATGAAGGGTTGGAGAAATCCACGATGCTGGTGAACTTGCGGTTATGAGAAGAAGCCGCCGTACTGAGCAGCCAAGGCGAGCGATGCGCTACGGTTTCAGCAGCGGGTCCTTCATTGCCAGCAGAAGTGGAAACCACAATGCCGGCGTCTGTCGCCTCCAAAAACGCTAATTCTACTGGGTCATTATAAGGGTCTTCGCCGCCCGAAATGGAGTAGTTGATGACATCAACGCCATCTTCGATGGCTTGCTGGACGGCTGCAACCGAGTCATCGCCGGCACATTGACCACCCGAAGGGGTCGGATAACATACATCATAGGAGATAATTTGCGCGTGCGGTGCCATACCGGAGATAGTAACAGGCGTGCCATAGAACTCAAGGTCAACGGTATTGCCGGCAACGGTACTGGCGGTATGGGAACCGTGTCCTTCGCTATCCTCTGGGGTGACAAAATCAGATGGAGCATCAGCGGTGTAGCTGTAGGCACCGACTACCTTATCATTGCAGGCATCAGCATAATCCGGATCGCCATCAGGGGCACATACACCTAAGTAATCGCCCTCCCACGTATAAACAAACTCGTCCGCAGGCTCATCGCTAAACGAAGGGTGATCGAAGTTGATGCCGGTATCCAGAATACCGACTAAAACACCCTCCCCTTGTGTGCCCATCTCATCAGGGACTGCTGTACCATCCCAAATTTCCGGCGCACCTAACCAGGCTGGACCGGCATCGGTATCTAAAACGTGGATAGTGTCCTTAAGGACTTTCTTGATGCCCGGCAGAGCGCTCAAGGCATCTGCTTCCTCAGGGGTAAGGTTAACCGAAACGCCGTTGAGGATCACATCATAGACATACTTAACCTCGATCTGTCGTCCGATTTCCTTTTCGGCTTGGCTGAGAATCGAACTTCGTTTTTCAGCTAAGCTGGCTAAGTAGTTCTGGCTCGCGATGGTATTGACATCAACGCCTTGTGCTCCACCGCTAACTTTTACCAATGAATCGCCCTCAAACAGGACTATATATCCGAGCGTGCCGTCTTTATTGACGACGTATTGTTCGAGGCTGGTTGCTTCTTCAACAGCGAATTTATCGGTGGAAGTTGAGCCCGTCGGAACCAGATCGTTCCGGGAGGGCAGGCTGCCACGAGCTTCAACAGGTGTGGGCGCAATCGCCGCACTCACTGGAGAAACAACCATGGCAATAGCTATCATAATAGCTAAAGTCTTGACTGTTCTAGATTTCATAAGTTTGCCTCCAAATTTGTGAAAATGTGATGTGAACTGGATACGGTGCAAAAAGGCATGGCTTGGCAAAACCATTCCTTATGCTGGTGGGGAAAATTATTGTTTTCTTCTATAATGAGCATCCTCCTGTTTCTTCATGAATTTTTAAACGAGATGCTGCTTGTTAAAGCGACAAAAGGGATTTTTTGTTGTGCTCGAAGTATACTCTATTTTAAGACATTCTGCTTAGTTAACTTTTCTTTTCAATAATACGTTTATGCACCACAAGATTGCCGAAAAATATACAGTCTCCAAGTTTGTTATATATATTCTAAGACTTAGCTATTAAGCTCTCTCAATAAGAACTATTCGAGTGTGAAATTTCAATCCCGCGTACGCACAGGAAACGGGGTAGCAAAATCGCACTGGGGTTACGCTTCCCGTAGCTGTTGGATGTATTGTGCACGGTCTGCTCGCGCGCCAGCCATTCCACGTTTTCGCCGAAGAGATCCTCAAAAGTCTGTGTGATACGCACGTTATAGGGGACCTGCACGCTGCCATCTTTCTTGAGCAGCAGGTTACCAAAGCGGGAGCTGCCCGTAATCATCCCCGCCGAAGGATTGACGATGTTCATATAGTGTAAGTAAGGAATATAAAGGATATCCTCATCGCGCGGCATCGCCAGGAGTTCCTCTAGCCCAGGCATCAAGCGCTCCCCTCCAGCTATAGACAAATTGAGGTGATCTACCGTGTGCCCGGTTGGCTGGGCGCCAAATTCATCAGCATCATCCTGCTCCCAAAAGAAAGCCTTGAAAATACCATCTTCAAATAAGGGGAATGGCCTGCGCGGTATTCCCATCAGATCATAACTTAGAGGAAAGGTTTCACGCCGCTCGGGATCATCAATCAGGGTGAATAATGAGGAAAAAACGCTCTGCCCTAACTTTTCCTCACTTAGAAAAGAATATCCGCGCTTCATCATGCCACCGTTAGGCCCAACCATAGCGAGCATGTCCAATACATCCCCAATCGCAGCCGGACCAAACACTACCGTATACTTGCCCAAAGGTAATTGCAGGGCTTGGTCGTGTTGGTAATGGTGCAGCATCAGCGCTAAGTCATTGTGTAAACGCTCAGGCGCCAAATCTACTTTTGCTTGGGCGGATTGTTGGGCATTCACTTCCCACTTGAGTTGTTGGTGTGCCAACACCACTTCAATTTGCGCATCGGTGCAGGCAAAATACTGAGTGTGTTCACTAGTGGTGCTGATTTGTGCTGTTGTGGTGATGCCGTTAGAGAAAATGCCAGATAGTTTCACGTCATCGCTTTCCAGCCCTTGGGCTACTTGGTTGAAATATGCCAAGCGGTCAGCATTCGTCAGGCTCGCCAAGAAGGGGTCAAATGCCTGCATATCGATCACATCCCGTTCATAGCTCGGAAGCGTTGGAGTATAAGTAAGCGGCTGCGCACGCTCCACCATCTCAGCAGCGATGTCAATGCCCTTCTTGATTGGTTCCAACTTTTCCGGGTCGGCAATCATGGAATAAGTGGCGCGTTTCCTGCCCTCATAAACATTGATTTCCAGGCGGATAAGGTGCTCATTCGTATTGAGAGAGATAGCCGAATTGGCAAAGCGCATCAGGTAGCTATCTTCCTCATGGTAAAAAATGGCTGCCTGCAAGCCTTTTTGCAGCGCATAAGCGCGTAATTCTTTTAGTAAGCTAATCACATTTTTTTCCATGGCTACTCTCCTACAGTCACATCATCAAAGCGGCAAACAGGCACGCCATGCCCTAATTGCATGATCTGGTTTGGCTGTCCTTTGCCACAGTTATTTACATATTCCACTTGCCACGTACGCTCGTCGCCCACGGCTGTGAGCAAATTATAGAACTTGAGTGTTTCCCCTTTATAGGTGGTGTTTTTGAGCACACCTTTTACCTCGCCGTCTTCCACCAGCCAGCCAATGTCGGTGGCAAAGTGGAATTGTTCGCGGTTCGAACCGATTGACCAGCTCTTATCCCCATCCAGGATAACGCCGCGCTCAGTGTGCTTCACGATGTCGGCTAAGTCACCGTCTGTGCCTGGATCAATATTAATAT
Source organism: Anaerolineaceae bacterium (assembly GCA_040371255.1). GTDB lineage: Bacteria > Chloroflexota > Anaerolineae > Anaerolineales > Anaerolineaceae > Mesolinea. The sequence goes on from BAABOD010000017.1 coordinate 17,691, forward strand.
TCGTCATACGCTCGATAGGCACACGATAGAACGATGTTGCTCGATTAGCGCCAGAACTTCCCTCAAAAATCTGGCGGCGGGCTTTAGCATTGGCTTCTTCGACCATCTGCCTGCCGGTAATCGCGCCTACAAGGATGCCTTTATCAATGAGAAGGTTGTTTTGCGCAGGAACGCCGTCGTCATCAAAGCCAAAGCTGCCCGGCGAGTTTTCTAGTGTGGCATCTGCCCGCACCGTCAGTTTGGGTGAACCATAACGCAGGTTACCGAAATCTTCCAAGCGAACAAACGATCCGCCGGCAAAAGCCAATTCGTAGCCCAAGATACGGTCCAACTCCAAAGCATGCCCAATGGTCTCATGTGTCTGCAAAAACATAATGCCAGGGAGTAAGATCACCGAGCGCTGATCTTTGGGGCAGTCTTTCGCTATCAGGAGCTCGTTGAGCTCCCGGACAATACGCTCAGCCTGAGCAGTAAAGAACTCGGTATCAAGCGTTTCCCATCCGCGCGTTTTGCCTAGCCTGCCCGCCCGAAATTTACGCCTCTGCATCCCCCCATCTTTATCCATGCCCATCACCATGATCATGGGGAAGACATCGATTATCGTCTTTTCGATTTGACTGCCTTCCGAATCAAGGAAAATGATTTTCTTTTTGACAAATTCCACTGCAGTGATACGTTGTATTACACCAGGTTGGTTGAGAGCCGCATCCATCTGTTGCAGAAAAGCAACTTTATCAGCCATGGGCACGGTAAATGGATCGATAGCATTAGGGCTAGAAAAAGAGGCTTGCAGGGCGTCTTTCTCAGCCAGGCGTACCGGGAAGGTTACTCTTTCGGCAGCTACACGTGCGTTATCGTATGCTTTATCAAAGATATCCCCAAGGTTGCTTATGCTGGAAGAGGCAGAGAAACCCCAAGCTCCTCGGTAGAGCACTCGCACCCCCACCCCACTTTCAGAGGATGCATTAAGTGCTTTAAGGTTTCCATTCCACATGACTAAAGAGTTGGATTCTTCAAAAGGATACCAACGTGCATCGACATAAGTAGCGCCTTTAGCCATGGTCTGATCGATAAATTGTTTGAGTTCTCGTTCCATTGTGTACTCCTTTGGATTGGTCGATTGCCTTCCCCATTATAATGATGAAAACTGCAAAACCGGCAAATTTGCTGCAAACACGCAGTTTGTGTGCCACAATGAAGTGAAAAGTGATTCACTTTCAAAAGAACAGTTGAAGCAGAGGTAGAAATGTTTGCTGATCCTAAAGGTCCGATTACCCACTTTGAATGGGCAACTTTTACAATCGATGGCCAAATACACAGCCCAGAAGAAGGAGTTGGCAAGGACATTTTCCTTTCTCCAGAAGGTGTAAGTGCTTGGCACGAGCGCAAAGGACATAAGCTAAAAGCCGGCATGGTTAGGCGGGCACTGGCGCTCAAGCCAGAGGTACTGATTATCGGCAATGGGGTCGAGGGTGCGTTAGAAATCGGTAAGAAAGCTCGGAAAGAGATTGAAGACGCAGGCGTGAGACTTATAGTTTTGCGCACGCCAGACGCCTGCCGAGAATACAACCGACTCTACCGCCAGGGCAAGCGCGTAATCCTCTTGGCACACGGAACCTGCTAGCCCGACGGGTTGGTCCAACCAGTGAGATAACGCCACTATCAAGGCTGAGTTGGATCTGGAACTATTTCAGAACTTTATCCGTTAATAGTTATATACTTACACTCCTAAGAAGAGGGTGCCATGGCCGAAACTGAACAGGAAAATAAAGCACGCCCATTTCACTTTTTACGCTGGAACTGGTTGCTCGAAATCTTAATTCACCCGCGTAAGACGATCTCCAAAATCTTAGCTGAAGAGAAAGCGAATTGGCAGACACCACTATTGATCATTACCGTTTTGGTTATATTAGCGGTTGTCGTTGAAGCGCCTATTCAGAGAGTCATTATCCAGTCTGGTGCAGAAATCCCTGAGAACTTCCAGTATTGGTCAACAGAAGAGCAAAATGCCTTTATGCAATCCCAAGCCATGCAGACTTCACCGCTTTTTCTGTACGTTTTTCCAATCTTGACCCGTATAGCAGGCTTCTGGTTGATTTGGTTTCTGATGAGTAGTATTTTGCATCTTTCCATCACACTTTTTGGAAGCCGCAGCAGCCGGCAGCAAGTGAGTAATCTGGTAGCTTGGACGATGACGCCTCTTGCTTTACGCTTGCTGGTAGAGATAATAGCGGTACTAACCACACATAGCCTTATCGAAAATCGCGGTCTATCTTCATTAATTGCAGCTGACGCTGAAGGCTTCAGTGTTTTTCTGCGCGGCATCCTGGCGAACATCGACCTGTATTACGTCTGGCATGTAATTCTGCTACTAGTAGGTGCTGTGCCGCTTTCTGGTCTTTCGAAATCTAAGGCTAATGAAGCCACACTGATTGCAGCTATTACTATGTTGCTGTTGATGGCTGTGCCCGCGTTACTTTCTTCAGTATTAAGCAGCCTTTCGACTTCAAGTGGCTTTTACTTCTTCTAACATGGACGCGAATATGGAAAATGGATTTATCCAGACACAAGATTTAAAAAAGTACTACCGGATGAATACAGTTGGCGTGAAAGCTCTGGATGGTATTACTATCGAAATTCCCAAGGGAGCTTTTGCCGTCATCATGGGTCCATCTGGATCGGGAAAAAGCACGCTGCTCAACTTAATCGGAGGTCTGGATTGGCCTACCTCCGGTTCGATTTTTGTGGATGGTGAGGAAATAGAAGCTCTTGATGAAACAGAACTTGCTGCTTATCGGCGCAACAAAGTTGGCTTCGTTTTCCAATCGTTCAATCTCATCTCTTCTATGAGCGCAGAGGAAAATGTAGGATTCCCGCTACGTTTTGCTGGAGTGCAGGCAGCACAGCGCAAACAGCGCGCCCGCGAAAAGTTAGAAGAAGTCGGGCTCGCCGATCGCATGACGCATAAGCCTACGGAGCTTTCCGGCGGAGAACAACAACGCGTAGCTATCGCGCGTGCACTCATCAATAACCCCGTGCTTATCCTCGCCGATGAGCCTACAGGCAATCTGGATACAACCAGCGGGCTCTCCGTGATGCACACTTTGGCTGATCTACAGAAAAGCGGTAAGACTATCGTAGTAGCTACGCATGATCCCCGTATGCTTTCTTTTGCCACACAGACGATTTACCTTTTGGATGGAAAGGAAGTCAGTGAGGAAATATATCATCAAACGATTGAACAACTTTCTTGGGAAGGCACAAATTAAAATGAAAAAATCTACAACAAATATTCTGCTTATATCTTTAATCATTGTAGTGCTGGGAGCTTTTAGCCTCAACTCATCAGCCTTAGCGCAAACTCCAACCGACACATCCACGCCCGAGCCGAACCTGACACAACCCTTGCTGTATATTGAGTCATATTCGCCCGGGCCTAATGATGGCGTTTCGCCTTGGGCGCCTTTCAATTTCACTTTTGTCCTGGCTAACAATAGCGATTCCGTTGCGCGTAATGTGGTGATGACTTTCACCAGTGAGGATTTCATCCCTCTCGATGGCGGTGTTTTTACGCTCAACAATATTGCCAAAGGAGACCGACCAGGAGCAACCTTGCGATTCCGCGTCAGCGATTACAGCACTTGGAAATATTCTGGGGTGATCAATGCCAATGTCGCTTATACTGATGAAGCCGGCACGCCTTACACCACCAGCTTTATTTTCTATATTGCCATTGCACAGTCTGCCAGTGGCAGCGCCACACAGACGCCCACGCCTGTTTCGGAAAACAAGCCCCAGCTCGTTATATCTAAGTATAGCACAGATCTCGACCCGCTGCAGCCTGGGAGTGCCTTTAAATTGAACCTTACCATCGGTAACGTAGGCACTGCCAACGCAAAAAATGTTTCATTAGTCTATGGCGGCGGGTCTGGGCAGCTGCCTAACGAGCAGGGCACTCCGCAAGCCGGCGTTTCAGGATCCACAGCCGACTTTGCCAACTTTGCCCCAGTGGGCAGCTCAAACATAGTCCTGCTAGGTGACCTGGCGATGGGTGCTCAGATTGAGACCGAGCAGGAGTTTGTGGTGAACGTGAGCACGGTCCCGGGCGCGTACCCCCTAAAGATTTCGCTGGTTTCTTACACAGAAAATGGCTTGCGCGTGATTGACGACCAAGCCATCACATTGCTCGTCTACTCGCTTCCCCAGCTGGAGATCAGTTTTTACCGCGACCCAGGCATGTTCTTCAACGGAACACCTACAACCCTGCCTCTCCAGATCACCAACCTTTCCCGTAAGTCGACTGTCTTAGGCAATATGACCGTGACCACCGACTCAGGTGAGATTATGAATGGCACATCGCTGGTGGGCAACCTAGACCCAGGCGGCTACTTCACACTCGATGCGATGTATACCCCTTTTATGGAAGGCAAAACCAAGATTAACATCACAATCAACTACACCGATGATTTCAACCAATTGCGCACGTATGAATCCAGTATGGAAATCGAAGTGCAGCCAGCGATGGTGATGCCAGAAGAGCCTACCCAAACTAATCCTGAGATGCCCACTGAATCGGAAGAACCTACTGGTTTTTTTGCCAAAATTTGGAATGCCATTAAAGGCTTTTTAGGGATCGGCACCAGCAGCGAACCTGTTCCTCCAAGTGTTCCTTCTGGCGGCGAGGAAACGTTTCCATCCGGTGAAATTATCGTCCCAAGGAAATAGAAGGCTGAAGAATATCTTTAGCGAGAGCGAATCTAAAGGATAAGTTATGCGGTTTTCGGATTTAATTAGTTTGATTGTGGCTAACCTCAGCCGGCGCAAAGGGCGGGTGTTGCTCACTGCAATTGGTGTAATGATTGGCACAGCCGCTGTCGTAACCCTAGTTTCTTTAGGTGCTGGTTTACAAAAAGCTGCCACTGAATCTCTTTGGGGAATTAGTGACCTTTCAAGCATCATGGTATATCCAACCTATGGCGGAGAAATGGGTGGAATGGTTATGATAGGCGGATCTCAGCAAGAACAACAAGATGCTGTTTTGCTAACGCCCTCAAAGATTTCAGAAATTGAAGCCCTCCCCGGTGTGGAACAGGTGATTATCCAAGATTACCTTAGTGTCGGAACGGAAATCAAATTAGATAAACTATCCTCTTGGGGGAATATTCAAGGCGTAAGTGTGTCCGATCTTAAGGATATGAACTTGGAAGCATCTCAGGGAACCACAGAACTTGGCATGGGTAAAATCATTGTTGGCGCTTATGTTAATCGCAATTTCTATGACCCTAATCAACGCTACGATGAAGGACCAATTGATCCGCCTGATTTGATGGGTAAGATTCTTAATGTCACACTCATCAAGTGGAGTGAGGAAGGTGGGGAAACAAGACGTACCTATCGCATGGAAGTAGCTGGCGTCTTGCAAGAAACCCGCGGAGAAGCTGATTACAGCATGTACATGACTTTGGATGAAATTACGCGTTGGAATGAATGGGGGCGAGGGCAGCGGATAAATCGTGAAAAGGAAGGCTACAATCAAGTTATCGTGAAGGCGGAAAGCCCCCAGATTGTATTAGATGTTGCTGATCAAATTACCGGTTTAGGGCTGCAGGCTTATACACCCCAATCAATGGTGCAAGGGATCAACAGCTTCTTTACCACCATGCAAGTTATTTTTGGCGGCATCGGCGCAATCTCACTGCTCGTGGCTGCCATCGGCATCGCCAATACCATGACCATGTCCATACTTGAACGCACGCGCGAAATCGGAATCATGAAGGCGATCGGCGCAACCAACAATAACATTTTGGCAATTTTCCTCGGAGAAGCGAGCGGAATTGGTTTTGTTGGGGGTGTGGGTGGCTCCATCTTAGGATGGGGGGCCAGCAAGCTGATCAATGTTTTTTCCGCCTCGTATTTAGCCAGTCAAGCCTCTGCTCAAGGCTATATGGGAAACACAATGCTCGCAACAGTTACGCCCTTCTGGCTTCCCATTTTCGCAATTGTCTTTGCGACCATTGTTGGTTTAATATCTGGCTTGTACCCTTCGCTCAACGCTGCCACGCTTGTGCCAGTTTCGGCGCTAAAGTATGAATAAATTATTGCAGTTTGAGTTGGATTAGGATTTAATAAAATGAATTGCCAAGCAACTTAGCTTTATGATATATAGATAAACTAATTTTAATATTAATTATTAATGTGGTCTTCAACAAGACTCGTTAACTTCTCACTAATTATATCCCATGTGAAAAATCTTGATAATCTTTGAAATGTAAGGTCTATTGCCCTACATTTATAATCCGGATTTTCTATAACATACTTAATTGCATCATAAATGTTTTCTGGTGAATTACTATCAAGAATTATTCCATAATCCTTATTATAGATTAGTTCTTTTGAACCACCTGATTTACTCGTGATTATAAAACAATTACAAGCAGCAGCTTCTAATATAGACGTTGGAAATCCTTCCGGGTAATCAGTCGGTAAACAAAAAATATCTGTTTGGCTCAATAATGAAATTACATTTTCAAACTTCAAATTACCTAAATATATAATATTATTATTACAATGTCCCTCTATTACATTAACCAAATCGCCTGCCCCGGCAATAAAAAGATAAATATTTGGATAGTTTTCATTTAATTTTTCAACAGCTGATATGAGTTTCATAATTCCCTTCTCTGTGATCAATCTCCCCGCAAAAGTTATAACAAAAGCATCTTCATTTAAACAATACTTAGTCTTATATTCCTTCACAGATTTTGATAATATGCTTTGAATAGCATCTAAATCTACACCATTATACAAAGTGCCCTTAGAGTGGATACCGAAGTGAAGAAGCCATTTATTTGAAGCTTCTGAAACTCCATAAAAATTGTTACAATAACGTTTTACAAAAAAAGTAATGATATGCTCATAGAAGTTTCCCAACTTATTTAATAAACAATTATTCAGATTAAAATGATTACTCCCATGTTCTATGACAATACAAGGAACATCTAACTGTTTTGCAAAATAAACGCCAAAAAGAGAATGAATATAAAATCTTGTGTTAACTATAATAAAATCAGGTTCCTTTTTTCTTAATTCTTTTACTAATTGATAGAACTCTCTATTTATTTTTAATATTGGAAAACGAGCATTTAATTGTTTGATGCAAGGTAGCCGAAAAACCTCACAACCATCAATGATTTCATGTGATACTGTGGAATTTATATTCGAAGTGACAATAATGACTTTATTGCTTTTACCAATTAGTTTTTTTGCTAAATTATATACATACCTTTCAACTCCGCCTAAATGAGGTAAATAAAAAGCACTAAAAATAATGTATGTTTTCATATTTCATAAAGCATATTTCGTTAAGAATTTAATATCACAATTATTTTCTAATACTGAGAGTTTTATTATTATACAACAATTCTTCATTCTTATACCAGGTTATTGCGGCTCTTATCTATCATATCATTTGTTGTATTGATAAATGCATCTAGGCTCACCTCTTCCAACTTACTTGTCGGTTGTTTAAGATGATTTATAATTGTATTAGATAACGGTATAAGCTAGTATAAGAAAGGAAAACATTGAGTTGATTTAATTTAATCTCATATAATAGGTTTACATTGGAAATAAAAATGTGAGAGTTAATAGTAATTATATAAAGTGTATAATTTATTACTAATTGATATTTTACTAGGGAGAATTTTAAAGTTATGGAAAAGAAAAAATTAACAGTAATTGTTCCTATTTATAATGAGGAGGATACTTTACCACTTTTTCTATCTGAACTCATAATATATTGTCAAACCAATGATTGGTACCTAATTCTTGTAGACGATGGATCAACGGACAATAGTGATGAGATTTTAGATTCTTACAAGGAAGCTGATGGGGTTAAAATAATAAATCATAAGATTAATAAAGGTTATGGTGCGGCTCTAAAAACTGCTCTCAAACATACTGAGACACCCTGGGTTGTCACTGTAGACGGTGATGGACAACATGATTTTCATGATATAGACTCATTATTAATATTAGCCGAAGAAGAATGCGCCGATCTTGTTGTAGGAAAACGTTGCGAAGGGAGTGGTTTTTTTAGATCAATTGGTAAACATTTGATAAGGTCTTTTGCGAAATTATTAATGCCCATAAATATTCATGATCTTAATTCAGGTTTTAAACTTTACCGAACAGAACTAGTGAAATTATTTGCTCCCATTTGCCCAGATACAATGTCCTTCAGCGATATTATCACGCTTTTTTTTATAAACCAAAAGTGTAAAGTCTTAGAATATCCAATACATATCAAGAGTCGGCAAGGAGGCAAAAGCACTATAAACTTATCTACAGCTTTCGATACGGTGGTAAATATATTAAATATATCAATGTTATTCAATCCTCTAAAAATTTTTCTTCCATTAAGTATGTTATTTTTTATTATAGGATTAGCATGGGGAATACCTATCGTATTAGCTGGGCGGGGGGTGAGTCTGGGTTCTTTACTTCTCATTGTTTGTAGTTTGTTTTTTTTATCAATAGGATTAATTGCTAGTCAATTATCATCGATTAGATTAGATTCTCTTAATGACAAGAGCGACAGAATATCCTTTCATAAATAAATTAATATTCGAAAATTGGATTATATTGAGAGAATAAAAAATGAAAAACAACACGATTATCAAGAAAAATACACCAGAAATTTTCATAATTATTTTTGTTTTTTTTATTCTATGGATATTACTAGCAACATTAATTAAAGTAGCGCCTAATTCATCAGATATCTTGTACTACTTTGAGATCGGAAATAAACACATCGCGGATCCATTAATTCTCAATCGGTACATCCATGTTTATTTGCAACAATTTTTCGTGGTACTAGCGGGTAGCGCCCTCCAGGGATTACAAATATATTGGGCTTTCTTATTTTCAGGCACACTTGTCTTAATATATACATGCGCTAGGATTTTTTCTGATAAGAGTACCCCATATCATGGAATATTGTCAGTCTTATTATTCTTGTCACTGCCAGCAATTACTGAAATTGCTGGCACTCCTTTCGTTGATGTCACAGCTATGTTTTTTACAGTTGCGTTTATTTTTGCCTTCCTTATGTCAAGTAAAAATAAACACGATAACAAATTACTTTTAGTTGCTTTAGGATTAATCTTTTTTTGTTCTTTCAAGACAAAGGAAACAACATTACCTTTATCAATTCTTTTTATTCCTCTTTCTTTTTCCGATAATAAATTTAATCTACAAATTTTATTTCAAAGATTATTATTAGTTGTTATTGGAATATCAATCGGTATTACTTTATTGATTTTCATTAATGCTGTTTATCTAAAGGAACCTTTTTTCGGTCTAAGATTATCAGATCTTAATTATTATTTTAATACAAATATGGCAGATAAAGGATTTGTGGTAAGTGGATTGACACGTGAAGATTGGCTAGTTGGTTACTTCTTTAGATATGCATTTCTACCAACTATACTATATATTATAAGTGGCACAAAAAATGTACTACAATTAGAAATCGATCAACGCTTTGTTTTTATTATTCCGCTTGCATTAATCTTTTTCCTGGTTATTTCAATCAACAATATCTATGGTTATCAAACTCGTTTTGCTTTGCCAACACTCGCTGTAATTTGTATTACTGCATCTCAATTTATTACTTTCGATATTTCACGCTTTTCTCTTACCCATAAAAGATTTCTATTGACCTTAGCTGGGAGTATATTGTTTTCTATAGCTATGATTATGTTAATTATACTTATAGAATTAAGGAAAGGTGTTGATTTGGCTTTATTTTTTAACACAGTCTTAAGTACTGTATTAATTATCATACTCCTATCTATAATTTTTCTTGATAAAAATACTGCATTCAGAAGTATTGCTTTCATATCGATAATTATGGCTTTATTAATTTTACCTTTAGGCTATAATATTAATAATATTATTATAAAACAAGTAAATCGTTCTAAGTTTGAAGAGACAATCGAACCGATATTGGAATATAAAGATGTTTTTAGGATTAATAATAATTCATATCTTTATATAGAATTAACCGCGGTTAACTCTGGTCCAATTGCGATGGCTAAAAATATTGATGAGGTTATTGGCTTGATTAATCTGTGTTACGATTCTAAACTTGAAAGAACTAACGTAAGACTAGTGGATGACACAAGCAATATCAAATCTGATCTTATTATGGCTCCAAAATATGACTATTTACTGCTTTCATCTAAAACATGGAATGAAATTTCCATTGATACTGAATTAAATATTCTTCTTAATGAAAATTATCTTGTAATAAATGGCATTGAAACAAATACAGTTTTATTATATACTCGATAATTCTTTGTAAATTTTTGAGTCCTATAGTCAGTGTCAGATGAAATGAACGCTCTTATCAATCAGAAAATACGAAGAATATTAATCCGGATAATTAAAGGAGATTGATCCAGATAAGATCAACCTCCTTTTTGGTTTAATTTTTAGCCGATTTGTTGTTTAGCCCTTCACCGCACCTCTGGTGAGCCCGCCGACGATTTGATCTTGCAAAACAAAGTAAAGCAGCATGATTGGCAGTGCTCCAATTAAGGCTCCGGCAGCAAACACGCCCCATTTCTTATCAAATTGGCCCGCTGTGAAGAGCTGCAACCCAACCATGAGGGTATATTTGCTGGATTCATTCAATAACACACGAGCCAACAAGAAGTCTCCATAGGTACCAATGAAGCTCAGAATTCCAATGGTCACGAGGATCGGGCGCATCAAGGGTAAGATTAACTTAGTGAAGACTTGCCAGTCATTAGCGCCATCCACATGGGCAGATTCGTCTATATCCCGAGGGATGGTGTCCATATAACCCTTCACCAGCCAGATGTTCATCCCCATCGAGCCGCCCAAGTAAACCATGATCAGACCAGCGTGGGTGTTGAGACCCAAAGCCGGTACGATATTCCCAATATTCGAAACAAGGGCAAAGGTTGCAACTAAAGCAAGCAAATTGGGGAAAACCTGGATTAGCAATATACCCTTGAGAATTTCCACTCGACCCTTGAAGCGCAGCCTCGAAAACGCATAAGCTGCCATTGTGGTAAGCGAAATTCCCAGGATAGTGTTTATTCCGGATACTTTAATTGAATTCCATAACCATGTCCAATATTTCAGCTCGCCGAAGGAAAAGTTGGGATCCATATTGAAGAGCCGCTGGTAATTTTTTATACCAGCATTCGCTGGTATCAGGCTTTGGGTTGCCAACGAGTTTGAGTTATCGA
>BAABOD010000018.1:0-28361 GCA_040371255.1 Anaerolineaceae bacterium
TGAAAGCGCTGCAGCAAATCACAAAGGGCATCATCGACGCGCTGGGGCATAAACACCGGCACGCGTGAGCCGATCCGGATGATCTCCACATGCGGGATTTCCCGCAAAGCTGTCAGCACACGCTCTAGCATCTTGGGCGCCATCGTGAGTGGGTCGCCGCCAGAAATGAGCACATCGCGGATCTGCGGCGTGCGGCGGATATAATCAAGCTGGGCATCAAAATCGCGGCTGGAAATTGCTTGGTGCGGGTCGCCAACCAAGCGCGAGCGCGTGCAGTAGCGGCAGTAACTGGCGCACTGGTTCGTCACCAGCATCAGCACGCGGTCCGGGTAGCGGTGCACCAGCCCTGGTACTGGCGAGTGCTTATCCTCAGCTAACGAGTCTTCCATCATACCCGTGAAGGGTAGGATTTCTTTTTCGGTGGGGATTACCTGCCGGCGGATCGGATCCAGCGGGTTAGCAGGGTCGATCAGCGAGGCGAAATAGGGCGTGATTTCTACGCGGAAGAGCCCGGGCGTGCTAAGGGCTTTGCGCTCGCTCTCGGTGAGGGGGAAAAGCTGCTCAAAATCTGCGACGGTATTGAGGCGGTGGCTGAGCTGCCAATGCCAATCGTTCCATTGCTCATCAGGAATATCCTGAAAAACTGGCGCGCGCTTGGATGGGAATGGGGTGTTGGGCATGTCCTCTCCTAATTTTGTGTGTAGTGATGCAATTGTAACTTAAAAGGGGGCAACAAAATTACTTCGGATCGCGCCGGTCTCTAGACCGAGCGCGCAAGACGACCGTCAGGTCTCCAAATGTCTGCAAAATAACCCGGAGTAAACCCCCAGTCCTCGGATCGCGCCAGTCTCCTTAGTACGAAGCCTACCCACAGGGTACCGAGCGCGGAATATCTCGGATCGCGCCGGTCTCTAGAGTGCGTAGCCTACCCGTAGGGTACCGAGCGCGCAAGACGACCGTTAGGTCTCCTAACAAAAACACCATATAATTACCATATGGATCGCTTTAAAATTGTAGACGGAGTTTATGTCTATTTTGTCACCTTCACCATCATCGATTGGCTGCCAATTTTTATCAATCCAGAACCTACCCAAATCCTTATGGATAGCATGCGGTATTGCATCAGGGAAAAGGGGCTGCGCATCAACGCATACGTGATCATGCCAAATCACCTGCATATGATTGCGTTTGATAGGATGTTTGATAACACCCGATTGCAGCAGGCATTGGCAGACTTACGAAAATATACTGGCAGAAGATTAGCGGATTATGTTGACGACAATCTTCCAGAAACGCTAGCTAAGGTGATCCACAGAAATGACCTAGCCGACCGTGACCGGCAGATTTGGCAGCCCAGCTGGCATGCGGAGGGTTTGCTCAGTGAGCATTTCTGGAAAGAGAAGCTGGACTACATCCATCAGAATCCAGTCAGGAAGGGTTATGTGCAGCTTCCAGAACACTGGCGATATTCCTCCGCGGGATATTGGTTGAAGCAGGAAGTTGGGAATGTTCCGGTTGTGCCTATCCAATCGGAAGAAAAGTGCAACTGACATAGGTGAGCCAGGAGACCTAAAGGTCAGTTTTCGCGCGCGGTCTGTAGACCGGCGCGATCCAATATATATACTAAGTTATTTTCCTTATGCTATAATACCCACTAGCTGCCAAATCTGGCGCAAGCCGGTTTGGCACGATTTAATAAAGGAAATACCTAAAGCATGTTCAAAAAAATTAGCAACATTTTCGCGGGAGACTCGCAAAAACGCAGGCTCGATAAGCTGGTCACCGTGGTCGATCAAATCAACGCGCTCGAGCCAACCTTCGAGGCGCTCTCCAATGACGCCCTGCGCGCTAAGACAGACGAATTCCGCCAGCGCCTCAGCCAGGGCGAAACGCTCGATGACCTGCTGCCGGAGGCTTTCGCCGCCGTGCGCGAAGCCAGCAAACGCACGCTCGGCTTGCGCCACTACGATGTGCAGCTTATGTGCGGTATCAACCTGCACCAGGGCAACATCTCCGAGCTGCGCACAGGCGAAGGCAAAACCTTAGCCGCCACACTGCCGCTCTACCTGAACGCGCTCGAGGGCAAAGGCGCGCACCTCGTGACGGTCAACGATTACCTCGCCCGGCGTGACGCCCGCTGGATGGGACCCATCTACGACCTGCTGGGTTTACGCGTGGGCGTGCTGCAAATGTCCACCAGCGCTGATGGCAACCAAGTAGCTTACATCTACGATCCAAACGAGCACTCCCTTCGCGAGGAGACCAACCTGCTGCGCCCAGTGCGCCGCGCGGAAGCCTATCTGGCAGATATTACCTATGGCACCAACTCCGAGTTTGGCTTCGACTACCTACGCGATAACATCACCATGAGCTGGGAAAGCCGTGTGCAGCGCGGTCATCATTACGCCATCGTCGATGAGGTGGATAACATCCTCATCGATGAAGCCCGCACCCCACTGATTATCTCCGGTCCTTCGCATGAGGACGCAGAGTATTACATCCGCATGGCGCAGATTGCCAAGGCGCTCAACCCCGAAGACTACGAGGTAGATGAGAAAGACCGCACCGTCAGTCTGACGGAAATCGGCGTGGCGCACGTGGAGGAAATGCTGGGCATGCCGCTCTCGGATCCAGAGCGCCCGGAGGATATCACCCCGGAGCAAGCCCACCTTTTAGGCTTTTTGGAACAGAGCTTACGTGCGCAGTTCCTCTTCCATCGCAACAAAGACTACATCGTGCAAAACGGCCAGGTAATCATCGTGGATGAGTTCACTGGCCGCATGATGCCCGGCAGGCGCTGGTCCGATGGCTTACATCAAGCCATTGAAGCCAAAGAAGGCGTCAAGGTCCAAGCCGAAAACGTTACCCAGGCCACCATCACCATCCAAAACTACTTCCGCATGTACAAGAAGTTAGCTGGCATGACGGGTACCGCCATGACAGAGCAGGAGGAGTTCTACCGCATCTACGGGTTGGACGTGCTCGCCATCCCGACTAACTTAGAATACCGCGCCATGCGCCCCAATTCGGATTTGCTGGAATTAGAAGCCAAGGACGAGGATGGCTATAAGTACAGCTACTACGCCTATACCACCGACCCGCAGAAGAAGCCGGTTTACTTCAAGCGTAAAGATTTCCCGGATGTGGTTTACCGCACAGCCGAGGGCAAGCTGCGCGCGATTGTCCAAGAAATCATCCACTATCACGTCATCGGCAGGCCACAGTTGATCGGCAGCGCCTCCGTGGAAAGCTCTGAGCGTCTTTCGGAGCGCCTTTCCGCCGAGCAAGTGCGCCGACTGTTGCAAACCCTGCTCATCCGCGAAGCCTGGAAGATCGAGAATGACCCTAAGGGCGAAAACTTTACCGCCCCGCCGGAGTTGGAGATGCTCAATCAGCCGCTCAATGCGCTGCGTATGCCCGAACTCCGCAGACTGGCGAGCAATTACGGCATCACCACGCTCGACCTAAGCGACGAAAGTAACCGCCCGCTGTTGCTGCGCGCGCTCAAGCTGGAAGATAAAGATTGGCCGCGTCTGCAGACGATATTCGACGCCGGCATTCCCCATCAGGTTTTGAATGCGCGCAAGCACACCGAGGAATCCTTGATCATTGCTGGCGCTGGCGCTTACGGCGCTGTAACCATTGCGACCAACATGGCAGGCCGCGGTGTGGATATCAAACTTGGCGGCGAGATCCCCGAGAGCCTGCTTGCGGAAGTTAATCAGGTCTTAGCCAACGTTGCCGGCGTAGATCCCTATAACATGACCATGGAACAGCGCTTAGCTGCTTTGCAAAACCTGAACTCTAAGCTGGATGAGGAACAGCAAACTGCGGTTACTGAATTTATCGAGCATATGAACAACATGCGGAAAGTGCGTGAGCTTGGCGGCTTGCACGTGATCGGCTCTGAACGGCATGAAGCCCGCCGTATCGATAACCAGCTGCGCGGCCGGGCTGCCCGCCAGGGTGACCCAGGCTCCTCACGGTTCTACCTCTCCTTAGAAGATGACCTGATGCGCTTGTTCGGCGGTGACCAAGTGCAAGGGTTGCTCAACCGCTTCAAATTTGATGAAAACATGCCCATCGAAGCAAATTTGATCGGCAGGCTCGTGGAGCAATCGCAAACCCGCGTAGAAGGCGCCAACTTTGATGTGCGCAAGCACTTGTTGGAATACGATGACGTGCTCAACGACCAACGCCAGCGCATCTATGCCCAGCGCGATGCAATCTTCAAAAAGCCAGATTTACGCGAAGATGTAACCGAAATGCTGCACGCAGAGCTTGGCACGCGCGTGCAGAATGCCATGGAAGACCCGGAAGGTCCTTGGAAGCTATTAGCTTACTTAGAGGAAATTCAGCCTGCGATTGATACACCTTGGGCGAGCTACCCCTCTTTTCCCTTCCGCTTAGCGCTCGATCAACTCGGCACCCCCGCGGATGAGGAAGAATTGGTAGCAGCATTGCTCAAGTTAGCCGAAGATGCCCTCTCGGCTGAGGATGCGCACATGCTGGAGAGCGTACATGCTTTACTCGATAAAACTGAACAAAGCTTCAAAGCGCAATTAGCCGAGCGCAACGACAGCTTAGATGCTTATCTGGATAGCTTTGACCCGCAAGATCAGCATGATTTGCAGAATGAGCTCTCTTCCATCCTGGGGATGCCTGTGCGGCTGTCTGCTTCCCAACAGCGAGCGCTGCTGGATGATCCGTGGGGGCAAAAGCCTTGGCTGCAAGATGCCTTGCGCACAAACCTTATCACGCTGTACGTACGCCGCTTGCTGCTGACGCTCGAGCGCCGCTTCAATGAATCTTGGCCGCTTAAGGCAGCGGATTTGGCAAGCCAACCTTGGAAAGAAATCCGTACCCAGGTCTTAGCGCAGATCCAAAGCACAATGGAGCGCCGCAAGCAGCGTCTGCTTGGCTCCGAGGGTGAGATCGCACGTGATTTGGAAGCTAACCAAGAGAATTTGACCGCTGCTCTCACCGATGAAAACGAGCGTTTGCGCCTCTTACAGCTTACCACCCAGGGCATGCGCATCACCTTTGACCCGAAGTCTCACCGAAAGCAGCTGACCACTGCCCCGCGCCTGACTTATGTTTTCTCTATGGCGCAGCGGCTTGAAGCGCTGCCTGCTCAGCGGGTAACGGAGCAAGTTTTATCCCACCTGGAAGAAGCTCAGGCTGTCTTCCAAACCATCTTTGGGCATGCCGAGTGGGAGCACTTGCGCAATCAAGAGGTTACGCTTAACAAATTAGCCGTAAATTCTAAAGATATCTTGGCAGAAGAGGTTGGCAAGGAGCGCTTCGAACAGCTTGAAAGTTTGCCATTAGATGAAATCCCCCCTGAAGACCAAGCGCCGCTAGTCCAAGCGCTGGGCAAGCTTGCCCAAAACCGCATCTACCGCCAGCTGCTGTTAGCTACCATCACCCAAAGCTGGGTGGAATACCTCACCCGCATGGAAGCCTTGCGTGTCTCTATTAGCATGGAATCCTATGCGCAACGCGATCCATTGGTGCAGTATAAGTCCCAAGCCAGCACAATGTTCACCGAGCTGCTCTCTGAGGTGCGCCAGACGGTTATCAGCAAAATGTACCGCTACCGCCCTTCGCTACCGCCAGAATACACAATCAGCCTGCGCAGCGCAGCCAGCGCTCAACTAGAGCCAGCCTTAGTTGGTGTAGGTGAAGCTCGCGTGAATGACCCGCCAGACAAGTCAAAGAAAAAACGCAAACGCCATTAGGAGATAACCATTCATGGAGATTTTAGTCACAAATGATGACGGTGTTCAAGCGCCTAGCTTGCTTGCTTTAGTGCAAGCCCTGCGCAAATTAGACGCAAACATCACCGTACTAGCGCCAGAGCGTAATTGGTCTGCCTCCGGGCATGTCAAGACCATGCACCGTCCGTTGCGCCTCTCGCCCACAGTGCTGGCAGATGGCAGCTCGGCATGGCAATCTGACGGCGCACCTTCCGATTGCGTCGCCTTGGCTATGATGGGAGCACTCGAGCAAGATTTTGACTTGCTTGTCTCAGGCATCAATCCTAATGCCAACATTGGCTTGGATGTAACCTATTCTGGCACGGTCACAGCCGCAATGGAGGCGTCTATTTGGAGTAAGCCTGGGATTGCCATCTCGCTGGATGCACCTGAGAACCACCACGGGCGGTTGGATTTCCGCTCAGCAGCCGAGACGGCAGCACAGCTCACGTGGCAGCTTGCCGAACGCGCTAATGGTACCCATCCCGCACCGATCTACAACATCAATATTCCCTATCGCCCAGAAGGAGATTACGCTGGTGTGATGATCACGCGCCAAGGCGTACGCATTTACCGGGATGTGCTCGAGAAGCGCATTGACCCGCGCGGCAAGCCTTACTATTGGATCGCTGGCGACCCACCCTCGGGTATCAAGGAAGACGGTACTGACTTTGGTGCTTTGGCTGAGGGCTACATTTCTATCACCCCCCTGAAGATGGACATGACCGACTTTGCGCTGCTGGAGAAGATGAAAAAAGAACAAGCGCTCCATCTTTAATCATCTTTGCTCTCGCCGGCCTCCTGAGTGCATAGTTCTCGCCGGTCTCCAGACCGTGCGAGGAATTTGACCGAAGGTCTCCATGTTCTCGCCGGTCTCCGAGTATGCAGCCTGCCCGTAGGGTACCATGGAAGAACACTCTGTTTGTTCTCGCCAGTTTATTTGTTCTCGCTGGCCTCACATGCATTTTGAAGAGCTCTTGGTTGAGATGCGAAGAGCTCTCCATAATCAAATTTTGAACAGCTTACGTCACGGACGCTGATAGCACACATTTATGTTTGGATTCCACTCGCAACCGTAATTCCCATGCTCCATACAATCTTCATAAGTTGTGTACTGGCTGCAATTGATCCCAGGTGTAGCTGTAGGGATGAAGGGCGTGGCAGTGGGCGGATAGGGCGTGGCTGTCGGATAGATGATTGGCTTCAACGTCGCTGTGGGCATCGGAGTCGGTGTCACCATCGGGACGCTCACGACCGGCAAGCTGAAGAGATCGCCGGTGTATTGCACGCTACGGCGAGGCACCCAACAGCGCAGGCTCAGCTCCTCCATAGTAAGGTTTTCGTCGAGCGGCTTCTCTGGCGGGTCAGGGTCCATCATCTCATTAGGGTTGATTTGAAACCAAGCGGCGCCATCCGCAATCCACACCACATCACCATCAATCCAGACAACGTCATCATCGATGGCAAATATGCGAAAATACTGGCCTGCATCCAGCAAGCGCACGCTCTGATATTCCATCCCGGGTCCGGCGTAGCAATTGGTCTGCTCGCCCGTCCCAAGCAAAGGCAGATCGAAGATCGGGATCTTGCCCAGGTCTCCGCGGGTCTCTCCAGCGCCGCTAGGCACCCAGCAGCGCAGGCTCAGCTCTTCGACTGAAAGGTTTAATGACTCAGGAAGGACCTTGCCTGGCGGGTCAGGGTCCGCCAGCTCATTAGGGTTCACCTGATACCAAGCTCCATCTGCAGCCACATGGGCGATGCGGAAAGCCTGATTGGCTTCCAAGACCCGCGCCACACCAAAGTTCATCCCCGGGCCAAAATAACATGAGGTTTGCGTGAGCATCCTTACCACAGCAGTTTCATCCGGGATGCTGATTACAGGCACCATCAAAAGATCGCCGGTATATTGCACCCCGGCTCGAGGCACCCAACAGCGCAGGCTCAGCTCTTCTTCGGTCAGGGTCAAGCCTTCAATGAGCGGTTTTTCAGGAGGGTCAGGGTCTATCAATTCATTAGGGTTGATTTGAAACCAAGCGGCGCCATCAACAGTCCACACGACGTCATCATCAATCCACACGACGTCATCATCAATGGCATAGATTTTGAAATACTGATCCACATCAAGCGATCGGACTTCTTCGAAACTTGTGCCAGGGCCGGCGTAGCAGGTCGTTTCCGTGCCAGTCCGGATAATAGGTTTCGGGGCGATGGGGACCTTAGCGAGCTCTCCGTTGGTCTGCCCTGCAGCGTTTAGCACCCAGCAGCGCAGGCTCAGCTCCTCCATAGTAAGGTTTTCGTTGAGTGGCTTACCTGGCGGGTCAGGGTCCATCAACTCATTAGGGTTCACCTGATACCAAGCCCCAGCGGTGTCTATGCTGATAATGCGGAAGGTTTGATTAGGTTCTAATACGCGTACGAGAGTGAAATCCGCCCCCGGCCCGAGATAACACTCGCTTTCCTTGAGGACTTTAAACGTAACGGTTTCTTCAATGGCTGCTTCAGGTGTTTCTTGCTCCTTAACGGATTCTTGCGGGAGATTACAAGCAGAAAGAAAGACCAGGCAAGCCACGAGAACAGCTGATATGAGCCAATGCTTTTTCATCATGACCACCTTTCTTGAGTTTTTTGGATTGGACAAGCTGCAACCAAATGGACAGCTATGAAATAAAAACACGATCATTTAATTTGATGATCGGACGGTTATACATTAATAATATAGCACTTTTATTTTTAAAATTCAAGTTTTTTCTATCTGTTCTCGCCGGTCTCCGAGTGAATAGCTTACCCGTAGGTTGCCAGACATGAAGTAGGAAGTGTGTACGCTTATTCTTCTAAATGTAACTTCGTGAAAATAATTGACATTAACTTATAAAGTAGGTAAACTAAGATATATAATGTTCTGACCTAAGCCAAAGGAGCAGAAATGGCTGAACAAAAATTCCTTATCACAATGCGCTCCGGACCAATCCCGGGCTCCAGTTATTATATTGAGAAAGACGAAGTCTACCTCGGCCGGGACCTGAGCAACGACTTACCCGTCCCCGATCCCGAAATCTCCCGCCGGCATGCGCGCTTTTTACGTAAACCTGACGGGATTTACATCGAAGACTTAGGCTCCACCAATGGGACATTCGTCAATGGCGTGCGCCTTACTGGACCACAGCTGCTGCAGAATGGCGACCTGATCACTTTAGCCGAAAATACGGTAATGAGCTTCGAGGTCAAAGAAGAAGCCACGCAGCCCACGCGTGTGAGCACGGAGGTTTTCGAACCTGGCCTCTACGAAGTGCCCAAGCCCGCACCCGCTGCCAAGAAAGAATTCGAGCCCGTTGCAGCGCCTACTCCGCAGCAACCCGTTGCACAAGCTCCTAGCGTGGAAAAGCCCAAAAAGGGCATGGGTTGGTTTGCAACCCTCCTGCTTGTGCTGCTCATCGTGATCGTCATCGTTGCACTCGTGCTAATCTTTATGCCAGCATCATGGTGGTGCGCGCTAACCTTCAACCAGCTACCCGGCTGCCCCATTTACTGATAACCCTATACTCACCTTCCTAAGGCTGATGTTTCTATCAGCCTTTTTAGGTTGGGATTTGAGTCCGTCGTAGGGGAAATTGAAAAATCGGCTTAAATTTTCGATTTAAGGCAATATCACAAGATGTTTTTACATAAACCTGCTTTTCAATAATCCCGCTGTTTTTACGTCTAAGGGCAAAAATGCCTTTAAAGGGGTATAATAATTAGGTTAGCGATTAATCAAACAACGAGAAAAGATATGTCCGAAGAACCTGAAAATCCTGAAATCCCTGAAAACGATAACTCCGGCAGCTTGCAGCAAGTCGATATCGACAGCCAAATGCGCTCGGCTTATCTCGATTACGCCATGAGCGTGATTGTAGCGCGTGCCCTACCCGATGTTCGAGACGGTCTCAAGCCTGTCCATCGGCGCATTCTCTATGCAATGTGGGATATGGGCAATCGTTCCAATGCCCCCTATCGTAAGTCTGCCCGCATTGTTGGCGAAGTATTGGGTAAGTATCACCCGCATGGCGATGCAGCCGTTTATGACGCGATGGCGCGCATGGCGCAAGATTTTTCCATGCGCTACCCGCTCGTTGACGGTCAAGGTAATTTTGGCTCGATCGATGGGGATTCGCCGGCTGCTATGCGCTACACAGAAGCCCGTTTAGCCCGCACCGCCGAGGAACTCCTGCAAGACTTGGACAAAGAAACGGTGGATTTCGTCAATAACTTTGATGGCTCCCTGCAGGAGCCGGAAGTGCTGCCCGCACGTTTACCCAACCTGCTGATGAACGGCTCCAGTGGCATTGCCGTTGGAATGGCAACGAACATTCCACCGCATAACTTGCGTGAGCTGGTCGCGGCGCTTAACCTACTTATCGACCGTTATGATGAGATTGACGAAGTAAGCGTGGAAGACTTGATGCAAGTCTTGCCAGGTCCGGACTTCCCCACCGGCGGCATCATCGTTGGTGATGAAGGTATCCGCCAAGCCTATAGCACCGGTCGCGGCAGGCTGATTATGCGCGGCGTGGCAACGATTGAGGAAACTAATTCAGGGCGCTTTGCGATCATTATTACCGAAATCCCTTATCAACTCAACAAAACCAACTTAATCGAGCGAATCGCCGCATTAGTACGCGAAGGCAGGTTAGATGCTATTGCCGATATGCGGGATGAATCCGATCGGCGCGGACTGCGCATTGTGATCGAGCTCAAGCGCGGTACGCAGCCTAAAAAAGTGCTCAACCAGCTATATAAATACACACCACTGCAATCCACTTTCGGAGTGCAAATGTTGGCTCTGGTGGATGGGGAACCCCGCATGTTGACGCTCAAACGCGCTCTGACCCACTACCTCGAGCACCGTCAAGTCGTGATTACCCGCCGCTCGCTTTTCGAGCTGGATAAAGCCAAAAAACGCGCCCATATCTTGGATGGCTTGCTAATTGCCCTGGCTAACTTAGATGATGTGATCAAGACCATCCGCGAATCACGTGATGCTGAAGTGGCAAAGACTAATTTGATGGAACGCTTTGGGCTGGATGAGGTGCAAGCACAAGCTATCTTGGATATGCAGCTGCGCCGCTTAGCCGCGCTTGAACGCCTCAAGATCGAAGACGAACATAAGGAAGTCATGGCACAAATTGCCGGGCTGGAGGAATTACTCGCCAGCCCGCGTAAGATTTTAGAGGTCATTCGCACAGACCTAAACGAGGTTGCGGAAAAGTATGGTGATGAACGCCGCACGCATATTGCGCACGACTTAGATAATGACCTCTCGGATGAAGCCCTGATTCAAGATGAGGCTGTGTTTGTCTCGATTACGGAGCGTGGTTATGTCAAGCGCGTATCAGAAAGTGCCTACCGCGCTCAAGGTCGTGGAGGGCATGGCGTGATCGGTCAAACAATGCGCGAAGAGGATGAAATCCTATTCTTTTTACGCTGCAATACCTTAGGCACCCTGCTCTTCTTCACCGATAAAGGCAAGGTTTATTCCGAGCGGGTGTTCGAGCTGCCAGAAGAAAGCCGCCAAGGACGCGGAATCCCGCTGGTGAATATCATCAACTTAGAACCTGAGGAGAGCGTGACGGCAGTGGTTGCCGTGCCAAATTTCTCAGTTGCGGAATACTGCACCATGGCAACGCGTCACGGCCGTGTTAAACGTATTGCTCTATCAGAATTCGAGAGCGTGCGTCCTTCAGGTTTGATTGCCATTCGGCTGGAGCCAGAAGACCAATTAGGCTGGGTATGCCTCACTACCGGTAACGATGATGTCATCCTAGTCACACGGCAAGGAAAAGCCCTACGCTTCCACGAAGATCAAATCCGCCCGACCGGGAGGAACACCATGGGCGTGACAGGTATTCGTCTGCACAAAAACGATGCTTTGGCTTCGATGGAAGTGGTGGAGCCAGAGGGTTTCTTGCTCGTCCTGACCGAAAAGGGCAATGGAAAGCGCACACCCTTGAGCGAATACGTCCGGAAAGGGCGTGGCACCCTGGGCGTGGCAACAATCAACCCAAGAACTCTTGCGCAAATTGGCCAAGTCTCTCAAGCGCGTGTAGTCCAAGAAGGCGACGAGGTTACTCTAATTTCCGCTGCTGGGATTGTGCTGCGCACCAAGGTTTCATCGATTCCAGTTCAAGGCCGCGCCACACAAGGCGTGAAAGTTATGGTTTTGGATGAAGGCGACTCAACTGCAGCAGTAGCACGCATCCCTGCTGAGAAGCCGATCGCGCCTCAACTCGATGAAGAGCCGTTGGAGAGTTCCCCCGCATAAACTTTGGAGCGGCTGCCGTCTTCTGCCTCCACCGATAAGCCACCATCCTGATCAATTTCCAACAGGCGCACCCTTCGGGGAGCGCCTGTGTTCTCCTCCAGCGTTACCCACTCTCCCCGAAATGCAAGTTGCGCGTTTTTTGCATGGATAAAATCATCTGTAACCAGGTTTTTGCGGGTTTGGTCCAGCATTATCAGTAGTTTCGCCAACAGTTCCAGTGGTTGGGGAGCAAAGCCAGTTTCAGCTTCCAGGCTGGTGGCGGGATAGCGCAGCGCAGCCTCTGGCGGATATGCGTCGCGTGCCAAGTTGACCCCCATACCTAAAATGACAGCCTGCAGTGCCTGCCCTCGCCAATTTGCTTCCATCAAGACTCCACAGATTTTCTTACCATGCACTATCACATCATTGGGCCACTTTATCAATCCCTGCAGCTGGTAATATTGGGCTAATATATCTACCATTGCGCTGCACCCTAACAAGCTGAAACGTGAAAGTAAACCAAGCTCCTCTATGCTCAACCGCAGTAGAAGGCTGAAGGTGAGTGAGGAACCTGGGCGGGAAAACCACTCTCTACCCTGCCTGCCTTTGCCAGCCGTTTGGTGGTGCGTAAAAACGACTGTGCCGTCCGGCGCACCGGCATCAGCTAAAGCTAAGCAGATATCGTTGGTTGAACCAGCCTCTTCGAGGATATGGAGAGTAAAGCCAGGTGGTACTTGCATCGCTGTTAAGAAGCAGAATTTTTTGGCACCGAAAAGCAAATACGGCTGCCTTCCTGATAAGTCTCATCGACCCAGATTTTACCCCCATGGGCTTTGATGATTTCGCGGCAAAGGTAAAGCCCTAAACCAGTACCTTTGGTCTTTTTTGCCACCTCATCCGAGCGGTAAAAACGGTCAAAGATATGGGGGATATCACGCGGGTCGATGCCCGGACCGTGGTCGCTGACGCACACCACCACATCAGTCGGGCGCACCTTGCCGCTGATGCGAATTTCCCCTGGAGGCGAATACTTGATGGCATTGTTGATCAAGTTCGAAATTACCTGGCGGATGCGGTCTTCATCTGCCACCACTGACGGATAATCTTCAGGAAAATCCACCACAAAGTGGTACTCAGGCGCTTGCGTCTGAAAGCGCGGCACCAAGGACTTAGCAATCGCTGGGATAAAAATTTCTGATTTGCGAATGCTCAAGCCGCCCGCTTGCAAACGGGTAGCATCCAACAGGTCTTCAACCATGGCAGTGAGGTGATCGGCTTCTTCCTCGATCACCGCTAAGCTCTCTTGCACCACTTCCCGGTCCCATTGCACGTCCTCCCGGCGGAGGGTACTCACATAACCCTTGATTAAGGCAATAGGCGTTTTGAGCTCGTGACTAACCACAGAAATAAAATTATTTTGCATCTCCTCTGCCGTGCGGAAGCGGGTGATATCGCGTATAGAGGCAATAATATTGAGCAGCTCCCCTTCCTCCGAGAACAGCGGGCCGTAGGTGATGCCCACCGGCAATGTGTCGTGCGTCATCTTGCGGATAAGG
Organism: Anaerolineaceae bacterium; assembly: GCA_040371255.1. GTDB lineage: Bacteria > Chloroflexota > Anaerolineae > Anaerolineales > Anaerolineaceae > Mesolinea. The sequence goes on from BAABOD010000018.1 coordinate 13,593, forward strand.
TCACCTTCTAAGTATAGGTGTTCTTGAGCAGTGGTTGGCCAAATTTCCTTGATAGCCTCTTCTATACGTGTGCCTTGCGGCGGTTTTGCCCACTCAAAAACTTCCTGAATGGGTTTGCCAATGCAAGCCTCTTCCTTAATCTGCAGCATGTGCTCTAGAGAACGGTTCATCCGCTCAACTGTCAAATCCGGCTTGAGGATCAGGATGCCATCCGCAACCGAGTCGAGCAGCGCCTCCAAGCGCAGGGATTGTTCCCGCGTTTGGTTAAAAAGGCGGGCATTGCGCACCGCAATCGCAGCCTGGTTGGCAAAACTGGTGAGCACAGCTCGGTCGTTGGCTGAAAACGCGCCGCGGTAATTGCGGAAAACATAAATCTGCCCAATAAACTCTTTCTGGAAGATCATATTGATGCCCACGCCCGTGATCATGCCCATACTGACTTCGCTGAGCATGCGGTTGATCTCTGGGACGTAGATTTCGCCGTCCTCTTCCCCTACCTGCGGTAAAGATTCCAGCCAGCGCTGGATATAATTGAGCAAAGCTTCTGGCATGCCCTCATGCACAGCAATGTGCCAACCCCGCTTCTCTTCCTTGAGGGCAATAAAGCCGGCATGGCCAATAATCATCTCGATGGCGATGCGCAGGATGCGCTGCAGCAACGCCTGAAGATCGAGCTCTTCGGTCATCAGGCGCGAAATCTCGAGCAGGTAATCCCTTTGGCGAACGCGAAAATCAGGCAGCATGGCTCTATTTTACTGCATGATACTAGAAAATTTTAGTGATGATTTGATAAACACTCTGTTCTCGCTAGTGCCCTCAGTGCAGAGCCTGCCCGTAGTGTACCGAGCTTGATCGTTCTCGCTGGTCTCTGAGTGCGCAGCCTCTCCCTGTTCTCGCTGGTGTCTCACCAGCGAGAAAATTTGACCGCAGGTCTCCGTTGGTAAAACATTATTGAGACCTAAAGGTCAATTGCCTTCCATGGTCAGGAGAGTGCGTAGCCTACCCGCAGGGTACCATGCAAGAACAGCCCCCCATTGTTGTCGCCGGTCTCCTGAGTGCGGAGCCTACCCGTATGGTACCGTGCTTGGTCGTTCTCGCCGGTCTCCTGAGTGCACAGCCTACCCGCAGGGTACCATGCAAGAACAATCACTTTCAAACAAGCGCGTGGTCTCTCTCCGCCAAGCTGATCGCCTCGTCCAATATCAGCATGGCTTCATCCACCTCGCTTTTGCTGGTCGAAAGCGGCGGCGTCACTCGGATGACGCTTTTCCCGCAGCCCAGCAGTAACAAGCCGCGCTCGAAGGCTTTATAAACTACATCATCGCGCAGGCTCTCCGCCGGTTGCTTGGTCTCCCGGTCCTGAACAAATTCCACGCCTAACATAAAGCCTTTCCCGCGCACATCTCCAATGCTGGCGTGTTTGGCTTGCAGCTCTTCTAGGGCGTCTTTGCAATATGCCCCGACCACACGCGTATTCTCCAGATATTGCTCTTCGATCAATTGGATAGTCGCGAGCGCAGCTGAGCAGGAAACAGGGTTGCCGCCAAAGGTGTTGCCATGTGAGCCTTTAGGCCAATCCATCAGCTCCTTGCGGGTAACCATCGCTCCTAACGGCATCCCTGAGGCAATCCCTTTGGCTGTGAGCAGGATATCCGGCTCCACGCCATAATGTTCGATCGCCCACCACTTTCCCGTGCGCCCCATGCCAGATTGAACTTCATCTACAATGAGCAAAATATCGTATTTGTCGCACAGCTTGCGCAAAGCCGGGAAAAAGTCATCAGGTGGATAGATATAGCCGCCCTCGCCTTGGATGGGTTCAACCAGGATGCCAGCCACATCCTCGCCAGGCAGCAGCCTTTCTAAGATTTCTTCTTCGATGAAAGCAACCACCGTTTCGCCATCGCCCATGCCAGGCCGGCGTTGCAGCACAGGGCGGTAAGGGTTGGGGAAAGGCACATGTACCACACCATTCATCAGGGGGAAAAAGCCATTCTTATAATGCGCTTTGCTTGCAGTTAAGGAGACTGCCCCCAAAGTGCGCCCGTGAAAAGCACCCAAAAAACCGATAAACTGCGTACTGCCCGTGTGATAACGCGCAAGCTTAATTGCCGATTCGACACTCTCCGTACCTGAGTTGGTCATAAAGCACGCTGAAGGCCCGCTCCATGGGGCAATTTCTGCCAGCTTTTCAGCTAAAGCGATCCATTTTTCGTGGTAAAAATCGGAGGAGATGTGGATAAACTTTTCGGTTTGATCCTGAATGGCTTTGACTACCTGGGGATGACTGTGACCGGTCGAAGCCACTGCAATGCCGGCTTCAAAATCTAAAAAGCGGTTGCCATCTACGTCCCAGACCTCTGTACCGCGCCCGTGGTCCATTACGAAAGGGTAACCACGCGGGTAAGAGGGTGAAATGACAGCTTTGTCGCGCGCAATTAGGGCTTGCGCTTTTTGTCCTGGTAAGTTGAGGGGTTGCATCGGTTCACTCCTTTTCGGAAAAGATTAAATTAAAAGGACCAACCACAGGTGAGCTTAGGTTGATCCTTAGTAAGTCATGTAAATATTATAACACGCTTAACGGTTAAAAAAGATTCGCATTTTCAGAGTAGGTTGTTTGCCTAAGCAATAGGCTTTTCTGGTCGAGAGCTGCGTAGCTCTGCCACAAAAGTGCTGAGTGCTGAAATCTGCTCCAATCCTCTGCTTCTAAATCCCATAAAAATCGAGAGATCGAGAGATAGCCCCGGAGAAGCCGCCTTTTTCCCTCCGAGCGTATTCGGTCAGCAAGCGGTAAACCTCATCTTGTTCATTACGCGCCATGTTATCCTCTCCTGCAAGCAGGCTTCGCTGGCTGCAGTTATGCCTCACGGGCGGATGTATGCCCAGCCTTGAGCCTGCCGGCGCACGAGTTCACTCACCCCAGCTGGGACAATTTGGCGCTCTTCCACCAACTCTTCCTCGGGGATCTCATAGAGGTGTATGGCATTCCGGCACAGCATCACGTTGACGCCGCGAGCGGCAAGCTGACGCACACGCTCAGCGACAAGCTGATTATCTTTGCGGAAAGCCTGAATAGCCGGTCCATTGACCAACAGTTCAACTTCTAACTCCTCATAACGCATGTCGTCCATCAGGTTGACGATGTTGTTGAAAGCCAGCGTGATGCGCTTTTCGTCAAAATCATCCACATGAAAGATTACTTGATATTTCTTTTTCTCTTCAGCCATTGTTTGATCCTTTTCGGTAAGTATCTTTTGCTTACGCACAAACACCCTAGGGGGGGTTTTTTACTGACTGCGTAATACCGCCCCAAATTCTCGTTCCAAAGCACGTACAATGCGATTGCGAATGGTCGCTGCATCCTTATCGGTTAGCGTGCGGTCAAAAGCCTGATAAGTCAACTGGTAAGCCATACTCTTCATCCCGAGCCCAAGCTTTTCGCCGCGATAAACGTCGAATAAGCGCACATTTACCAGTAGTTTCCCGCCAGCCTGGTGGATAGCTGCTTCCAGCGCAGCAGCTGAAACCTCCTCTGGCACGATCACGGCAATATCTTCGACCATTGCAGGGTAATTTGAAAGCGGCTGGTGCTCAAACTCCACCCGGCTGAGGGCTACGAGCAGGTCAGCATCCAACTCCGCAGCTAAAACCGGAAGAGCCTCAAATTCATAATGCTCCTGCACCATAGGGTGCAACTCTCCGAAAACGCCTAAGACCTGCTCGCCAGAGAGCACTTGAGCGCATTTACCTGGGTGAAAAGTAGGGTGCTCAGCCGGCTGAAAACTCACCTCAGGGAGATGCAAACCCTTGAGAAATGCTTCCAGCAAACCTTTGAGGTCAAAGAAGTCTCGTTTTTCCGCTGTTTTGGTCTGCCAGGTGGGTATTTCCCGCAGGCCTGCCATCCCCACGGTCAGCCTCAATGCTTCACGTGGTAAAAGCTGCCCATCTACCGGGAGGAATACCGGCCCAATCTCAAATAGTGCCAAGCTTGGGCGAAACTTGCTGTTATATTCCAGCAGCTCCAGCATCGTGGCAAGCCCGCTCCTGCGCATGACCGTGCGGTCAGGTGAGATCGGGTTCTTGATACGCACATAAGCAAGGTCAGGATCCAATGCCTGGTTAGGGAGGATGCGCGCCTCGCGCTGTGGAGAGGTTTGGCGGTAAGCCACTGTATCCTGAAGCCCTAAGCTCACCAGGATATCGCGGATGCGCTCTTCTGTCTCTAGTTTCGGATCAAATACCGGCGCTGGCAATTCGACAGCTAAGCGCTTAGAGGGGATGCGCTCATAGCCATATATGCGGGCAATTTCTTCCATCAGGCTGGCTTTGCCAATCAGGCCTTCACCGATATCCAAACGAATCGGTGGTGTTTTAGCGGTAAGCTGACCGTTTTGTAATGTGCAGGTAAAACCTAATCGCGTGAGTATGTTCGCTGCTTCTTCCAAGGAGATCTCTGCTCCTAAGCGGCTGATGATTTCCTCTTCTGTCAGGGTGACCACCGGGTCTTGCGGTGGGAGTGGATAAGCATCCAGAACCCCATCAACAAGCCTTCCGCCACCCCAGGCGAGTAAACGCTGGAGGCATAGGCGCAATGCTTGCTCTGCCAGTGCCGGGTGCACGCCGCGGCTGAAGCGCCAGCCAGCTTCGCTAGGAATCTTCAGTTTACTTAAGGTCTGGCGGATGTTGATGAAATTCCAGGAGGCTGCTTCCAGCAACACATGCTGGGTTTGCGCGCTAATACCTGAGTCCATCCCGCCCATGATCCCTGCCAAGGAGAGTGGTCCGACGCTATCTGCGACGACTTCGATGCTTTCGTCTAATGGCTGGGTCGTGCCATCCAAGAGGGTCAGCGTTTCTCCCTGCTTGGCAGTGCGCGTGATGATGCTGGGCGGGTTGCCACCGGCACGTTTGCACAGCAATTCGTAGTCAAAAGCGTGCAGCGGCTCGCCTGTTTCCAACATGGTGTAGTTGGTGGCATCCACCAAGGCATCAATAGGGCGCATACCAGCCAGGTTCAGCCGGCGTTGCACCCAATAAGGGCTGGGCTGCGCTTGCACATTCTCCACCATCCCAAGCATAAAGCGCGGGTTGAGCTCCGGGTTGCGTACTTCTAAGCTGACGCGTTTGCTTAGCGCATCTCCGTGGGGTAAGGGAATACCTTCAGGTAAGTGCAGCTCTCGGCGAGTAACCACAGCTAACTCGCGGGCAATCCCAATCATAGAAGCATCGCGCACCATATTGGGTAGGATAGAAATATCAAAAACCGCATCACCCATATAGTCTACGAGCGGCGTTCCCACCGGTGCATCCGCATCCAGTATGATCACACCTTCGTGTTCATCCGAGATGCCGAGCTCTTTTTCGGAGCAAATCATGGAAAAGGACTCCACCCCGCGGATAACAGCCCGCTTGAGTTTGGTTAGCACTTGCCCGGGCTGGTGTCCATCGTAGAGCGTGGCACCTTCGCGGGCATAAGCTACTTTGAGGGGCTGGGCGAGAGGTCCCTGCCCATTATAGGTGTAGAGGTTAGGCGCACCGGTGAGGATAACCAACTCTTGCATGCCATCATTAAGCCGGCAGAGAACCAAGCGGTCGGCATTGGGGTGCGGTAGTACTTCCAACACCTCAGCCACCACAAATTTATCGCGGTCCCAAGAGATGCCTTCATAATTAAATTCATGCCGTTCAGCTTCAGGCTTCGGCAAACCCACCAGCCGAATGCCTTCCACCTCCAAACCAATCATGGTTAGGTAGTGAGCAATTTGCTCAATATTCAAGTCATCTAAGTCTATATAATCTTTGATCCAGCTTAAAGGTGCTTTCATCAGGTCCTCTCCAACCTCTAAAATTGTTCCAAGAAGCGTACATCGTTATTGCGGAAGTGGCGGATATCATCCACGCGGTAGCGCATAAGCGTGGAGCGGTCTATGCCCATGCCAGCAGCAAAGCCCGAAAATTCTTGCGGGTCATATCCGCCGTATTCGAGCACAGTGGGGTGCACCATTCCACAGCCGAGGATCTCCAACCATCCGGTACCTTTGCACACATTGCAACCCTCTCCTCCACACACAAAGCACTCCACGTCCATCTCAGCGCTCGGTTCCGTAAATGGGAAGTAAGAGGGGCGCAGACGTGTGCGGGCGTCTTTGCCAAAAGCCCGCGCTGCAAAATCAGTCAGCGTACCCTTCATATCGGCAAAAGTAATGCCCTTGCCGATCACCAGTACTTCCACCTGAATGAACTCAATCTCAGAGCGCGCTGTCAGCTGCTCATAGCGCATTGTTGTGCCGGGCAGGATGGCGCGAATGTGTTCCGGCGCGCGCTCGCGCATGATATGAATCTGCCCAGGCGATGTGTGCGTACGCAAGAGTACACCGTCTTTATCGGTGTAAAAGGTATCCCACATATCACGGGCAGGGTGGTATGGCGGCATATTGAGGTAGGTAAAATTGAAGTCATCTGTTTCCACTTCGGGCGAGCGGTAGATCTGAAAGCCCATATCCCGGAAAATCTGGCAGACTTCGCGCAAGGTTTGGTTGAGGGGATGCAGCCGCCCACGCTGCACGGCTCTACCAGGCAAGGTTACGTCAATACGCTCACTGGCTAAGGTGCGATCCAGCTCTGCCTGGCGCAGCTGCTCGCTTTTGACGGCGTAAGCACTCTCCAGCGCTTGCTTGACCGTGTTTGCAGCCCGACCAACCAGCGGACGCTCTTCCGCAGGCAGCTTACCCAGATCGGAGAAAGCTTGCATCACGGGTGAGGATTTGCCTAAATGTGCAATGCGCCAGGCTTCTAATCCTTCAGGAGTTCTAACATCATCCAGAGCGGCGAGCGCCTCTTTTTTTTCATTTTCCAGCTGTGTTTCTCTATCTGTCATTTTTACCTCATCGCAACCTTATAATAACAGGCAATAAAAAAACCCGTCCGTTCAAGGGACGGGCAAATCTGCCGTGGTACCACCCTTGTTGACTGCCTGTGCAGCCCACTCAAGGCATTCTATAACGGGAAACCCCGGTGCGGACTACTGATACTTCACCCGCACAACTCCCGAGGGAACTTCCTCCAGCGTTTGCCTGGCACTGCTTTCAGTCTGGGGCAGCGCCTCCCTGATGGATCCCGCTGGGCTACTTTCCTCGTTCTCCGTTGTTAGGGTAATTATAGGAATTTGAAGGTGCTTGTCAAGGCAGCCTTTAACGTGAGTTTAGTGTAATTTTGGGAGCAAGGCGCCAGTTTTCTGAGCATATTCCTGGTATTCAACGCCGAACTTGGCGAGCAAAGCCTTTTCCTCCGCATTAATGCGAACAACGAATGCGATTAATGCAAGTATAAAGAGAGCTAAACCCCACAGGCTGCTAGTGATCAGGGCAAAGCCGAGCGAAAGAAGGAGTGCAGAAGTGTAAATAGGATGCCGAATGTGGGCATAAATCCCGGTCTTGATTAGGCTTTGCTCCGTGTTAGTGCCAGCTAAGGGCGACCAATTCCGAGCAAGTTCCTGCCTCGCCATTAGGTTGATGACGATGCTCAAGAGAATCACCACAAAGCCGGCAATGGTGAGCGGTAATCGATATTCTTCTCTGAGGATCACCAAGACTCCGGCAATCAATAATGCTAAATAAGAGCCATAAATTAGGTAATAGGTATAGTCTTTACCTTTAATGATGCTTGACCAAAAAGGGATACTCGCGCCAGATTTTCGAGAAACATATAACCCGCTATAGTTATAGAGCAAAATAGCCAAGATATAAATAACCAAGACAATTTGAGTTGTTTCCATAGTTAATCCTCAACTTTTGACAGTTTAACTTCGTAATATCTTAGCCCAATGTCAAATCTCGCTAATCTTAATGCAATTGTAATGAGAAAGGGGTAAAAACTACACTTTTATGTCGGTCTCTCCGACCGAGATAAGCGTAATAAGCAGCCAATTAGCCTTCGGGTACATCCTTGGGTGCTGTTTCGGGCTGGTTCTCAGTAGCATGCGCGGGGGCAAAATCCGGAAGCGGCGCACTGACAGCCTGATTAGGCAGATCGGGGCTGATCATCGTTCGGTTCAGCGCGTCAATCTCCTTCATCGTTTCTTCCAACTCAGCGTCTTTCATGATCTTCTGAGGGAGCTCTTGGATCTCTTTCGTGGTGCCCACGATCTCTTGCCAGAGCTCGGACTTGCGCAGGTTGTAAATCCAGCGGCCGGTTTTATGCGCAAAATTAACCAAGTCATCCGGTCCAAACATCAACACTGCCAATACAAGGATAACCAGCAGCTCTAGAGGACCAATATTGAGAATTTCCATAGGGCATCAGAATAGAAAGAAAAGTGCAGATTTAGATTTGTACGTTTGTATCGTTATCCTTATTTTCTTCCTTTTTGTCGCTTTCTTCTTTCGGCTCATCTTCTCCGCTCAAGCCTTTGCGAAAAGAGCGCACGCTCTTACCAAGCTCCTCGGAAACCTTGGAAATACGCCCCACGCCAAACACCAAGAGCACAATCACCAAAATGATGATAATTTCAGGAAGACCAATTCTTCCGCCAAACATCATTTCAGGAAGGCCAAAAATACTACTAAACATACCAACCTCCAGTTTACTACAGCGCAAAGACGGACATCAATACGCTTAATAAGTATAACCCAAGCATCGGCGCCATTAGCAACCCCATGTTGACAGGATCGACTGTGGGAGTAATCATCGCTGCCAGCACCGCTGAGGCAATCACCGCTACGCGCCATCCCTTGAGTATCAATTTCGGGGTTACAATATGCAGCTTGGTGAGTAAGAACATCACCAACGGGGTTTCAAAAATCAAGCCAATCCAGAACATCAGGTTGGTCACGAACCCAATATAGTTGGAAAGGCGCGGCGTTGTTGTGACACCGAGGAATTGGGTTAGGAAAGGCAACGCCGCCGGTAACATAACCCAATAAGAAAAGACCACCCCAGCCACAAACATGAAGAAAAAAGCTGGAATGGAAATAAACAACCATTTACGTTCCTGGGGCTTAAGACCAGGAACGATATAAGCGATAATTTCGTAGAGCGTGAGGGGCAGCGAAAGGATAAAACCCGAAAGCAGCGAAACCTTCATAAACACGCCCATGTTCTCGGTTACTTCAATGGATTGCAAGCTCTGCAAGCCGCCGATAGGCTCCGCCAAAAATTGGATAGCGCGCTCGGCAAAGGCAAAGCTGACGAGCACCGCTACAACTAAGCCAATCACGATGATCAACAAGCGTTTGCGCAGCTCATTGAAATGTTCCGAGAGGGTTAGCGCCTGCATCGTTCCGGGTTGTGAGGCATTTTGTGGAGCCTCTGAGGATGCGATTTCTTCCATAACATGACTTCCGTAGAATAAAATCGTATCACAAATAATCGTGCCCCGATGAGAAGAATGTTACAAGTAAAGGATAACTCTGGAATCAGCCCCCGAGCAATTAAATTGTCCGAAAAGAGCTGAATTGCAGCTTTCCCACGATTATGCCCTCAAAGTTACTTTCACGAAAAGGCAGGGTTTGTCTGGTTCCCCTTTCGAAGCATATAAGTTCAGTCATCAGGGACATGGCTTAAATAAAAAAAAAGCCTGCCAAATGTCTTTACTGGCAGGCTTGTGCTTTGCTTATAGCGCGGCTTTGACAATCGCGGCAAAGGAGTCAGCCTTAAGGCTGGCGCCGCCAATCAAGCCCCCATCGATATCGGACTGAGCAAAAAGCTCAGCCGCATTGGCGGGTGTTACCGAGCCGCCATATAGAATGCGCATGGCATTCCCCTTTTCCTCGCCGAATAGCTCGCGTAGCACTGGGCGAATAACATCACGCTGGACAGCGTTTGCACCTTCCGGCGTAGCAGCCAAACCTGTGCCAATTGCCCACACAGGTTCATACGCAATTACCAGGTTTTCTGCCTCGGCGGGGTCTACACCTTTCAAGCCCTCACGCACCATACCCTCCACCACGAATGCGGTCTTACCAGCTTGATTTTCCTCCAAAGTCTCCCCCACGCACATAATCGGTTTGAGGCTAGCTTGGAGTGCGGCGTGGATTTTTTTATTCACCGTCTCGTTGGTCTCCCCAAACATGGCGCGGCGCTCAGAGTGACCAATGATGACATATTGGCACAAGTCAACGAGCATTGCTGCGGAAATTTCGCCCGTGAAAGCACCTTTGGCTTCCCAATGCATATTTTGCGCACCTACCTTGATGTTGCTGCCTTCGGTCTCTTTCTTGGCAGCTTCTAAGCAAACGAATGGCGGGCAAACAATGATTTCGACGGCATCAATTTGTTGGACCTCAGGCAAGATGCCCTGGATAAGCTCACGGGCTTCTTTAATATTTTTATTCATTTTCCAATTACCAGCGACAATAGGTTTTCGTGTGGACATTTTTGCTTCCTTTCTTTATTTGTGACTTGATTTGCTTCATTTTACCACTCGCAGGCGAAGATTTGCTTATTCTTCGATTAAAAAAGCAGACTGCCAGAATTGGCAGTCTGCTTGGTATTCAATCTGCTGTTAGATTAGGGACGGTAAATGATTGGGCTGAGCCATAAGCCGCTATTTTGCGAGCTGTCATCGCCGTTATTTACCGTAAGGATAAACTGAACATTCTTTCCAGCCAAAGCTGAGAGGTCAAGATCAACGCGCGTCCACATACCTTCATTAATTTCATGCCACTGACCGAGAGTTTGCAAAGGGTCGCTCCCCACGCGGTACTGGACGGTAAAGTAGATATCGCATTTGGTCATGCCGCCTTCGCACATAACAGTAGCTTTGAACCGATCGCCGTTCTTGATGGCAACGAAGGGGTAATAACCAGTGATGTAACCTGCTGCAGTGTTGTCGGGTCGGGTAATCAGCCCTGGTTCATTTTCTTTAGCGCCATCCTCACGAATTGGCTCACCTTGAGGGATTACATAACCGATATTAACATCCTTTGTTTTCCCTGGGCAGCTAAGAGTCCCTGCGGCGTTACTGGACCAGGAAGCTTTGCAGGCTTCAGAGGCAAAGCTGTAGAAAACATTCTTAGCCTGAACAACCTCAATATTTACCCAGAAGGCACCTTTCGCATCTGAACCTGTACCAAAGCGTACGCCATTTTGATTTACGAGCATGAAATACGCCGTGTATTTTCCGGGTGCAGTTGGGGCAATCATATCCACACTGAGATCAATCGTCTCGCCCGGTTTGACAGCTTTGGGCATATCCACATAATTAGGGGCGGACATTTGATCGCCCTTGACAAAGGCAAGGTCGTATTCCGTCGTCCAAGTGCAAGAGCCGGCATTCCTCAGCCGCCAAGTTTTCGTAAAGCTGGTTCCGCCGGTAATCTTGGTCCCATCCGGAATGGTCACATCTTTAACGAACTCGACCCAATTGCAAGGTAGGGGCGTGGGGGTGGGCGGAATACGTGTGGCGGTCGGTGGAACGCTCGTGGCAGTTGGAGGCACAATAGTCACCACAACGGTAGGAATAGGCGTATTCGTTGGAGGGATTGGGGTATTGGTGGGAACAACTGGCTGGCTGGCAGTCGCAGTAGGTGCCAGTGGGGTAGCTGTCTGAGTGGACGGTGCTACCATAGTCTGAAATGCATCCTGGGTGGCTTGAGCCTGAAGGGTTTCCATTGCATGCTGTACGGCTTCATCCATTGACTCGGTCGGGGAGGGCATATTACAGGCAGAAAGCACCACAGCGCCTATTAGGATTGTGGTCACAACCAGGATCCAACGGTTGAACTTCCTTTTTTGGTTTTTCATTTCTCACTCCTTATTAGATAAACAACACAGATTTATTATAAGACGTAATTCTCCAAAGAAGGTTCCAAATAATCAAAAAGCCGTCATAAAGACGGCTTTTACCTGTCCTAAGATAATCTGAAACCTATTTTGCCACTTGAATCTTGATTGCTAATGAGTAATCTCCATTCGTGCCGTAACCAAAACGAGCGCCTTGGTTATCAGTTACCATCCAATATCCCATATAAGTTCCTGGAGTCTGTGGAGCAACTATTGGCGCTGAAAGTATGGCTTCCTCCCCAGGCTTTACATCCTTGGTGATATCACCGTTTCCGCCAATTTTATCTCCCCAAACGAAAATCACATCGAAATCAGTCGTCCAAGTACATGTACCCGTGTTCCGCACCCGCCATTGTTTGGTAAAAGTTTCCCCTGGTTTTACGACGGTATCCGGCGGGTAGTTCACATCCCCAAGAAATTCCATCTGATAGCATTTACCGCCATAGACTTGGGTAGGTTCCGGTGTAGCTGTGCCCACAACTGCCGTAGGTGCTGGCGGATTTGTGGGGGTTGGGTACGGGGTATAAGTCGGTAAGGGCGTCCAAGTCGGCTGATTTGTCAGCTCATCCAGTTTCGCGATCAACGTTTCCACATATTGCTGGGTAGCAGCAGCTTGTTGAGTGGAGGCTACGCTTTGGGCAATTTGCTCCGGGGAAAGCGTGGGTGTGCCAGTTGGCTGGCACGCGCTAACCAATAAAATGGCTACAAAGGCTGCAATGAACAGCGCCATACCTTTTTTAGAAAATATCTTTGTCATTTTCACTTCTCCTCAAATGGTCTTATTAACAGTGTACGTCACCATCACAAGACTTTGATAAATTTCTTGCCTCATTCACTACACGCATAGGTGCAGCTGGGCATCAAACTGGCTCATTTTACCACAATGCTCACCGAGAAATTTCCCGTGCCATCTGTTCCGATGCCAAAACGCTTAGCGCCTTGATCAGCAAAAATCCAATAACCGGTGTATGTGCCTGGAGCGGATGGTGCGACCATAGGAATGCTGATCGTTACACTTTCGCCAGGCTTAACCGTCTGGGGGAAGTCCAAAACAGAGGGCGCGGACATCTGGTCGCCACTGACGAAGAAGATGTCAAACTCGGTCGTCCAAGTGCAGGTTCCCGTGTTCTTGAATGTCCAGGTCTTGGTAAATGCCTGGTTAGGGGACATTTCCTTCCCATCCGGAATATCCCCATCAGATATCAGCGTGGCATGCAAGCACAATGCGGTACGTGTGGGGGTAGAGGTTACCGCCGGCGGGACATAAATTGCCGTCGTTGGCTGCTGCGTAGCAGTGGAGAGCGTTGTCGGCGTCGCAAGTGGGGTTGCAGTTGGCAACGGCGTGAAGGTTGCCGTCGGGATGGCTTGCTGGGTCATGCGGGCGATTAGCGTCTCAGCCATATCCAGTGTGGCTTGGGCTTGGAAGGTTGCCTCAACTTGGGTGGCGATGTACTCTGCCGCGCTGGTGGGGGTTGTGGTTGGTCCGCAAGCACTAAGCAACAGCAGGACAAATAGCAGGCTTCCCCAAAAAGCTTTATTGAAAACTAATTTACTTTGCATGTTTCCTCCTTGTGAGGTCTTAAAAATGCAACTGCGTTCATCCTACCCCAAGCCTCTTTTAACGTCAACTTCAACTGTAAGACTAATTCCTGGCTTCCGAACCTGCTCTTGACTGAGCGGGGAATATGAACCTCATCCTTCAGTAGAGAACACAGTATAAAGCGAAGCATACAGTCTAATAAAAAAGACCGCCCGAGAAATTCGGGCGGTAATATTGGATTAACGTGCGTTACTTTTCAGAAAGCAACGCTACCCCGGGTAGCTCCAAACCTTCCAACATCTCCAAGGAAGCACCGCCACCTGTAGAAATATGCGTGATTTTATCGCTCAATCCAGATTGATTGATGGCTGCCACAGAATCGCCGCCACCGATAATGCTAATGGCTTTGCTGTTAGCGACTTCCTTTGCTACGCCATAAGTGCCTTCTGCAAAGCGCGGGAACTCGAAAACGCCCATAGGTCCATTCCACACCACAGTGCCAGCCGCAGCAATCTCCGCGCCAAAGGCTTTCACCGTCTCGGGGCCAATATCCAACACACGCCAGCCCGCCGGCACATCCCCAATGGGGATGACCTTCTTGTTTGCTTCAGCATCAAATGCATCAGCTATCACCAAGTCCACAGGCAAAACCAATTTGCCTGCCGATTTATCCAGCAGGGATTTTGCGGTATCTAGCACCTCAGCTTCCACAAGCGAATCGCCCATCTGATATCCCTTGGCTGCTAAGAAGGTGTTCGCCATTCCGCCACCAATGAGGATCTTATCGGCTTTGTTCAGCAAGTTGTTGATCACACCGATTTTGTCGCTGATTTTAGCACCGCCCAAAATAGCTACAAACGGTCGCACTGGATCGGCAATAGCGTTGCCAAGGTAGCGGATCTCCTTTTCCATCAAGAAGCCGGCAGCAGAGGGCAGGTATTCTGCCACGCCGGCTGTGGAGGCGTGTGCACGGTGCGCTGAGCCAAAAGCATCGTTTACATAAAGGTCGGCTAAAGATGCCAAGGCTTTAGCCATGGCAGGGTCATTTTTGGTTTCTTCGGGATGGAAGCGCGTGTTTTCCAACACCAGCACCTCGCCAGGTTTGAGCTCAGCCGCCGCTTTTTCCGCCACCGGTCCAATACAATCTTCCGCAAATTTGACTGGGGCAGAAATTAGGGTAGCCAAGTGCTCGGCTACCGGCTTCATGCTGTAGGCTGGGTCGGGGCCTTCTTTCGGGCGCCCTAGATGCGAGCAGAGAATGACAGCTGCCCCGTTATCGAGCAGGTATTGAATGGTTGGCAAAGCTGCGGTGATACGGGTATCATCAGTAACCTTGCCATCCTTAAGTGGGACGTTAAAATCAACTCTTACGAGAACTTTCTTGCCTTTAACGTCCAAGTCGGTGACAATCTTCTTATTGAACATATTTACACTCCTTTAGGGTTAAA
>BAABOD010000019.1:0-27029 GCA_040371255.1 Anaerolineaceae bacterium
CTGCATCGTTTGTGTGCGGTTCTCCTATGATTTACTGCCTCAACTTTATCATAAAAAAGGCTAACAAGGTGATTCTTAGCATAGACTATTGTTCTCGCCGGTCTCTGAGTGCGTAGCCTACCGGTAGGGTACTATGCGAGTGGTTTTGACCGTAGGTGTGCGTAGGTAAAACAATATTGAGACCTAAAGGTCAAATGCCTTGCATGGTCAGGAGACCATCCAAGAACAAGAATCTGCTGTTCTCGCCGGTCTCCAGACCGTGCGAGTGGTTTTGACCGTAGGTCTCACATCCATTTGGCATAGTCAAAAGAGTGCCCAGCCTGCCCGTAGGGCACCATACCAGAGTAGGGGGTTACTAATTTGATTAGGACATTTCTATTTTGCTACTTTAGGACATTATCACTTTGCTCTAGCACGATACAACCCAAAAGTTTGGAAAAAGCTTGCCAGTGGTATAATCTCTGCGCGATTAATATGGAAGCACCTATTGAAACCAAACTCGATACGATCTTAGCGCATTTTGATGAGCTAGACCAGAAACTCGCCGAAGTTGGCACGGATTATCAATTAGCTGCAGAGCTTTCTAAGGAACGCTCTGAGCTTGAACCCGTTGTCTCGCTGGCGCGGGAATATAAAAATGCAAAAACTCAGCACGATGAAGCCGCAGAGCTGCTCGATTCCGCCGAAGGGGAACTACGCGAATTAGCTAAGGCTGAGCTTGAAGCGCTGGATGAGCGCTTAGAAAAATTGCAACGGCAACTCAAATCTTTACTGGTACCACGGGATCCACGCGACAATCGCAACGTCATCATGGAGATCCGCGCTGGCACTGGCGGCGAAGAAGCTGCTCTTTTTGCTGCAGATTTACTGCGTATGTATTTACGCTACGCCGACCTGCATAACTACAAGACGGAAATCCTTTCCGCCAATGAAACCGGCTTAGGCGGTTATAAAGAAGTTATCATTTCCGTCAAGGGCAAGGGGGCTTACTCCCGCCTAAAGTTCGAATCAGGTGTCCATCGTGTTCAACGCGTACCTGAGACTGAGTCCCAGGGGCGTATTCATACTTCCACGGTGACTGTAGCCGTCTTAGCCGAGGTGGAGGACGTCGAAATCGACATCCCCGAGTCAGATATTCAAGTAGATGTGTATAAATCTGCCGGAGCTGGCGGGCAAAACGTCCAGAAGAATATGACCGCCGTGCGTATCACGCATATCCCTACTGGAATTGTAGTCTCCTGCCAGGATGAGCGCTCACAGTTGCAAAACAAAGCCCGCGCGATGAGCGTCTTACGCGCACGGCTTTACGAGATCGAAGAGCGAAAGCGCCAGGCAGAGCTCGATGCCACCCGCCGCTCACAAATTGGTTCAGGCGAACGTGCCGAAAAGATCCGCACTTACAACTATCCGCAATCTCGCGTTACGGATCATCGCATTAACCTTTCTTCGTACAACTTAGCCGGCGTGATGGAAGGCACCGAACTGGATACTTTTATTGACGAGCTGCAATTAGCCGATGAAGCTGAACGTTTGGCAAGCTATGAAGCCAGCTGAGTTTAGCCTGGGAGATTTTTTACGCAGAACCTCCCCAGAAATTACACATCTGGTAGAACTCCCCCAACAAACCCTCTTAGTCCTGCTCTCGTATGTGCTCGAGCAGCCCCAAACCTGGATTTTAGCCAACCCAGAAGCAGAGCTTTCCACCGCGCAGCGAGCCGAGCTCACGGCGTTGGTTGCCCGCCTGAAACAAGGCGAGCCTTTGCCTTATCTCACCGGCAGGCAGGAATTTTTCGGGCTCAGCTTTGAGGTCTCCCCGGTGGTTCTTATCCCTCGACCGGAGACCGAGCTGCTGGTGGAAACGGCGCTCAGCTGGCTGCGATCGCATCCCGCTGCAAATAGCGCAGTGGATGTGGGCACGGGTTCGGGCTGCATAGCAATCAGTTTAGCGGCAAACACTCCCACCTTACATATTGTTGCAACGGATATTTCTACCGAGGCGCTCGCGATAGCCCAGGGCAATGCCCAGTTCCATCACGTGGAAGATCGCATCGCCTTCCGGCAGGCGGACTTGATCCCCAAAGAATTGGGGCGCTTCGACATGATTTGCGCGAACCTGCCTTACATCCCTACACGTAAGTTGGCAGAGGTCAACAGTTTACCCTTCGAGCCCGCTTCGGCGCTGGATGGCGGTCCAGACGGCTTAGCGCTCATCAAGCGCTGCTTAGCGTGTGCCCCAGCGCACATCCGCGCGCCCGGCATGCTGCTCTTTGAAATCGAGGCTACAACTGGGGACGCTGGCTTAGCGCTTGCATGCAATGCTTTCCCTCAAGCTAAAATCTCACTAATGCCGGACTTAGCCGGCAAGGACCGCCTGCTCACCATCGAACTTGAGCTGTAAGATGAATGCAAAAAACACCATAATTCTTCCCATTTCCGATCCGCAAGCCTTGCTGCTCAGCCGAGAATATGTGCAAGCCGGTAAGCTGATCGTCTTCCCGACCGATACCCTCTACGGCTTAGCTTGCGACCCCTCCAACCCAGCTGCCCTGCGCAGCGTTTATGCAGCCAAGGGCCGCTCCACGCTCAAGGCGCTCCCCGTGCTCATTGGCGCGCTCGAGCAGTTAGATCAGTTGGTGGAGAACATTCCTCCACAGGCACAGCGCCTGATGGAACGCTTCTGGCCAGGCGCGCTCACCTTGGTGCTGCCCAAGCAAGCTAATTTACCTAGTGAGCTCACCCCCTACCCAGGCTTAGCCGTGCGCATGCCAAACCACCCTTTTGCCCTGGAGCTGCTGCAAGCTTTAGGTCCTTTAGCTGTAACAAGCGCTAACCTTGCGGATCAAATCAATCCGCAAACTGCGCAAGAGGTATGGGCACAACTCGCCAGCCGCGTGGATTTAATTCTGGATGGAGGTCACCTGGAGATTGGTAAGGCTTCTACAATTATCGATTGCACAGGGGCAGAACCTTCGCTCTTGCGCGCCGGGCCGATTCCTTTTGAAACGCTCCTGCAAGTTTGGCAAGAAGGTTGAAAGGCAAGGTTTCACACTGTTTAGGATAGATAGAGAGCTGCTCTATGACTACAGAGCAGCTCTACTAATTAATCTTCCTCGAAGTGCTTAATCTTTCGGCGTGTCAGATAGTTGCACTTGTACCGCTTGCGCTGCTCGGGCGGCTTTGCGCTTTTTAGCCCCTTTGCGCACAAAGTAAACGATCAAGCCAATGGGCAGCAGGAAGGGCACCCAAATAATCACGAATTTAATTAGGGCTGTACCCACATCCTGAGCAACTTTGACGAGCGTTTGAATCGCTTCCTTGGCAACGCCGGCAGGTTTCCAAGGTCCAATCTGGAGAGGCTGCAAAGAGGCTTCAGCCACAAACTCTACACTGAGCGCAGAAAGCGCGGCAGATTCTTCCAAATACTTGATTCTGCCTTCTAGTACCTCAATTTGGCTGCGTATCTCGGTCAGCTCTCTGAAGATATCCAACGTATATTCCAAGTCTGGTGCCTGATCTAGGAGCTCAACCAGTTGCGCTTCGGCAGCTTTCAGATTACGCAAGCGTGCCTGTGAATCGACATATTCAGCGGTTACATCCTCACCGGTGACAGTTTCTGAAAGCACGCCCGTTTTAGGGTCAGCAGCCAGGTCGCGCACTTTTTGCATCATTTCATCCAGGCGCTCCGCCGGAACGCGGACCATTACTGATGCATTGATATAAGTCTGACCATCACTCGTGGAATTCCACTGGTTGGAGTTAACCACATATCCCTGCATATTTTCAGCCCATTGAACGACGGTTCGAATCGCTTCGGCTGGATCGGCGACTGAGACACGCATTTCCGCCCGCTTCACCACTAAGCGTTCTGTAGTCTCGCCTTGAGCTTCACTAGAAACCAATGTTGTGCCCGAATCGGCAGACTTACTCGGTTCCCCGGCAGTCTCCGTCGGAACAGGAAAAGCCTCTTCGGCGCTCTGGCGGCTTGCACAACCCATCAATAGGAAAATAAGCAGCAGGCTTAGTACTTTCCATCTCTTCTTCATATTTTCTCCTTTTCTCTTCTCCTGATTTGAGATATATTATATAGACGTAAATTTAACCTTCACTGTTCCAATCAACCAATTTACATGCCGTATGCTAAGCGCATGGCATGGATTGGAGGAATACCTAAGGCTAAGATTTCTTTTTGGACACGATCAACATCATAAGTAATACGGTGATATGTCCAAGTGTTTTCTTCGCTATCCCAGAGCACATAAGCTGCACGCGGGTCGCGATCGCGCGGCTGCCCAACGGAGCCGGGGTTGAGGATAAAGCGTTGTTCCGAACGCCACATATCGCCAGAAGAGGGCATCAAAACTTGCAGGGATCTACGCCCATTTTCCACAAAGATCAGCGGAATGTGGGAATGCCCAATCAGGCAGATTTGGGTCTCAAAAGCAGAAAAATTACGCTCCGCCACTTTAGCGCTCATCACATACTCCCAAATGGGATCGCGTGGGCTGCCATGCGCGAGGGTTACTCCGTCTTGGACATCTTTTGGCTTCAGAAGCTCAAGGAACTGGCGCGATTCCTCGCAGAGCAGGCGCATCTGCACTTCAAGCGCTCTGCGGGCTTCGTCATTAAAAGTCCATAGGTCAATAAACCCCATCACGGCAGCATCATGATTGCCCAGCAAGCAAGTCAGATTAGGCAGTGTTTTAAGGATTTGTACACATTCGTTGGGCTCGGGTCCATACCCCACCACATCCCCTAAGCACCACACGCGATCTATGGCTCCGGCATCCTCCAAAACCGCCTGTAAAGCTATGGCGTTGGCGTGAATATCGGAGATGATCAGGGTTTTCACAAGGCTATGGCATACTAAAGGTGAATTTCCAGGTTCCGTCCGCCTTCACGAGTGTGGAACTGTTGCCGATAAGGTTGATCCAGGTGTTGCCGGGTTTGAGCGGGAAGGGGTTACCCTCGGCATCCAAAAACACCATCGGTTTATCTGGGTCTACCGTCTTCCAAATAATTGGGTAAGCCTGTCCATCACGGAAGAGGATAGCATTATTGCCCTCGGTGTTATCCCACACGCCAATGGCATGCAGCACGCTGGTGTATTCGGTGTAATTGGCGTAAGCCATAATAACATTGGAAAAAGCCAGTTGCTCATTGGTCAGGCGGTCCACAAGCGGAATCATTTCGCTATAGTTATAGGCATTCTCAATCCAGCGCAAGTACTTGCCGCTTTTAGAGTCATAGGTCCAATCACCTTTGTTAAAATCGAAGTAGAACAGCGTCGCTTTTTCTGCCGGTTCACCGCCAGCAGGAACAGCGGTATCAAAGAGCATGCCGGTCAAATCAGGGTTGTCGATTTCAACGCCTCTGGCTTTCATCACGTTGGTGATATCAGCGGTATTGGCAAACACGCCCATCACGGTGTAATCATCGCGGCAAAGTCCAGGGCAGTTGCCCTCGGTAATGACTCGGTCACCCAGCAATTCGGTAATACGGGGGAATACGTTCTCTTGGTTGGCACCCGACATTGCTAAAACACCTTGATACATGCGGGTCAGCTCCGGGTCCACTAATCTTCCAGAACGCACCGGTCCAACCTTATTGCAATCTTGTCCGTAATAAACTGCATTAAAACGGTTGGATCCCCCTCCAATGTAATACTCAAAAACAATATCGGCATAGGAAAGCCCAGCATGCGGACGTCCTTCGGCAGGATAATTAGCCACCTTGACCAGTACTGGCCGGCGCTTGAGCAGCTCAGGGTTTTCTACCTTCAAGCCAGTTAGAGGGTTCACTCCTTCCGGGAACTCATCAGGACCTACCGAGGTCTGCGGCTTGATAGGAGTAGCCGAAGGTTTAGGGGTTAATGTAAACGTGGGTGTTGGCGTGGCTGAGGGCTCAGTCGGTGCCATTGCGGTAAGCGTTTTCACCACAGCAGTTTGCTCTCCAGGGCTAAGCGTAGCACTTGGAACACTGCCATTGCATGCGGAAGCTAGCAATATCACGACAAGGAAAACGAGGAAGAAACCAAGTTTATTTTTGATCATTTTAATTCTCCAAGCGTTATTGTACTGCAATCGACCAACACCAATATAAAAGCAAGCTTTTGCTCTTCTTACAAGACGAGAAAAGCATGCTTTAGTTCCCTTTCAGATGTCATTATTTTCCTAGGAGCTGATCGACGCGATTAACGCCGACATTAAAATATTTCGCTAAAGGATGATGCACGATAATCGCAGCAGTCGATTGTTCCGGCACAAGCTGATATGCTGGCGTCAGGTGCATTCCTAAGGCGGTTTCTGCAGGCAGCAAATTGAACACCTTGCGATGATCCGCCAGATCCGGTATAGCCGGGTAGCCCCAAGAGTAACGCAAGCCTTGCTTCTCTCGCAAGCCTAATTCCCGCCGGATGTGGTCGTGCAGGTAATCAGCCGCAGCCTCCGCCATCTGCACCGCTAAGCCGTGTACAAAGTAGGCTTCAGAGTAATTTTGCGCCGCTTCCAGCTCAGCAAAATGCTGGCTGGCGGCTTCCCCCACCGTCACCACTTGCAGCGCTACCACGTCAAAGCGTTCCGAGCCTACTGGCAGAAAGTAATCAGCCAAAGAGAGCCCCTCACCACCGGCTTGGCGGGGGAACTCAAATCGCTCCAGCTCGCGGGGTTTGGAGTCTTCTAAGCTCGACGGGTCATAGAGGATGAGGGTATTGCCATCGGCTAATGCCGGCCAGTAGCCATATACACCTTGCGGCTTGAGCCAGCCATGCTTTTCAGCATCGGCTAACATCCGCAGGCGCCGGGCATCAAACTCAGCCTTCAGGCGCTGCCACTCTTCGCCGTGCGCGTTTTTCGCGCCCCAAGAAAGGCGGTAGAGCTCATTCAAGCTGAGATGGTCCGCCACCAGAGGCAGCGGCATGGATGCCACCAGGCGCGGACCCCACTCCGAGACTGTAGGAATAAACTCCGCTGGCAGGAGGCTGCGTTCTTTAGCTGCTACCTTAGCGGGTTCTGCTGTGGGGCGCTCCGCGGCAAATTCATGCTCCGATTTGCGCCGCAAGTCAGCCAAACTTTCTTGATAGCGTTGCGGGTTGGCTAAGGTTTCCATTACCGCTAAACCTTCGAAGGCATCCTTACAGTAATATACGCCAGGCGCATACAGCTCGCCATCGTCGCATTTGAGGATGCGCCAGCCAAAGCGCGCATTGATCGCTGCCCCGCCAACCAGCACCGGGAAGTCCAGCTTGCGGCGGTGCAATTCATTCACAATGAGGGGCATCTGCTTACTGGTCGAGACGAGCAGCGCGCTCAAGCCAATTGCCGTTGCGTTTTCCTCAGTAGCAGTCTGAATGATCATCTCCGCCGGCACCTGCTTGCCCAGGTCCACGACCTCGTAGCCATTGTTGGAGATGATCGTCTTGACTAAGTTCTTGCCAATATCGTGCACATCGCCGTAGACTGTAGCCAGCACCAACTTACCTTTGCTGGTGCCTTGCTTTTTCTCGAGGTAATTCTCCAAATGCGCCACGGCTTTTTTCATCACCTCAGCCGATTGGAGCACAAAGGGCAGGATCAGCTCCCCGGCGCCAAAGCGGTCACCGACCTCTTTCATTGCCGGCAGCAAGATGGTATTGAGAATCTCCACGGCGGTTTGGCTCTTAGGCTGCTCGGGGTGCTCTGCCAATATAGAATCAATATCTTCCTCAACGCCAAGCTTTTGCCGGCGCAAGATGCGCTCTCGCAGCCGCTCGCTTGCGCTTAAGCCTTCGAGGAGGTCAACTTTTTGTCCATCATCCCCTACGGCTTCAGGGTTGGCATCAAAATATGCGATGAGATCAGCCAATGCGTTCTCGTGCTTATTGAAAATCAAAGCCTCAGCCAACTCGCGCTCCTGTTGGGGTATTTCAGCATAAGGTTTGATCTGCGCAGGGTTCACTATCGCCATATCTAAGCCCGCAGCAACGGCATGGTAAAGGAAAACACTATTTACCACCTTCCGTGAGGCTGGTGAAAGCCCAAAAGATACGTTGCTCACGCCCAGCGAGGTATGCACACCTGGTAAAGTTTGCTTGATAAGCGTGATCCCGCGCAAGGTCTCAACTGCCGAGTTGCGGTAGACCTCTTCACCCGTAGCCAGTGTAAAGGTCAGGTCGTCAAACACCAGGTCCTGCGGCTGCAAGCCACATTCATCCACAGCCAGATGATAAATTCGTTCCGCTACTTCCAGCTTGCGCTCAGCGGTTTTTGCCATGCCTTGTTCGTCAATTGTGAGCGCCAGCACGGCAGCGCTATATTGCTTGGCTAGCGCAAAGATGCGCCGTGCTTTAGCCTCGCCGGATTCAAGATTAGTAGAGTTAATCAGGCAGCGCCCTGGGGTATTCTGCAGTGCTGCTTCGATGACCTCTGGCTCGGTCGAGTCGATGATGAGCGGCACCGGCACCTCCAATGAGAGGCGCTTGACGAGTTTAGCCATAAGTTCAGCTTCATTGCTGCGCTCAGTGAGCGCTACGCTCACATCCAACCCATGCGCGCCGTTTTCCACCTGCTCACGCGCAATCTGGAGCATGCCGTCGAAATCCTCCGCCAGCAGCAAACGCTTGAACGCCCGTGAGCCCTGTGCATTCAGCCGCTCGCCCACCAAAAACGGCACGGGCTGCTGCTCGATGGGCACAGCTTGCACCGACGAGGCTAACTCCGCCTCGGGTTGCGGCGCGGGGCGCTCTGGCAGATTTTGGGGCAGCTTAACCACCAGCTCACGGATGTGCTCCGGACGCGTGCCGCAGCAGCCCCCCACCACGCGTACGCCATATTCGCGCACATACTCCGCGAGCAAATCCGAAAACGGCCCGGGCTGCATGGGGTAAACCGCCTCACCGTTTACGTTCATCGGTAAGCCGGCATTTGGGATCACCGAAATTGGCAGCGTAGCGTGCTCACTCAAGTAAGCAACCGAAGGGCGCATATGCTCCGGTCCGGTCGAGCAGTTCATGCCGATCACACTCGCGCCCATCCCTTGCAGGATAGCCGTCACCGCGGTGATATCCGAGCCTAAAAGCATCTTGCCATTCACATCAAAGGTTACTTGCGCCTGAATGGGCAATATTACGCCTTCTTCTTCAAAGGCGCGCTGGATGCCATTAATCGCTGCCTTCACCTCGAGGATATCTTGCTGAGTCTCCAGCAGCAACAAATCTGCGCCGCCCTGGATGAGGCCTACAGCTTGCTCGCGGAAGACATCGGCTAACTCCTCAAAGGTGACATCGGACATTTGCGGGTCATCCGTGGAGATGAGCTTGCCCGATGGACCCATCGAGCCGGCTACAAAGCGCGGCTTTTCAGGCGTGCTGAAGCTGTCCGCCACGCGGCGGGCAAGCTGTGCGGCTGCGCGGTTGAGCTCGATGACGCGGTCAGCTAAGCCGTAATCAGCTAAGGTGAGGCGGTTAGCGCGGAAGGTATCTGTCTCGATGACATCCGCGCCGGCTTCAAGGTAAGCGCGATGCACGCTTGCAATGATATCTGGCGAAGAAAGCACCAGTGCGTCATTGCAGCCCACGAGCGCTTTCCCACCAAAATCGGCTTCCGTGAGCTTCATGCTCTGCAGCATGGTGCCCATAGCACCATCGAACACTAAGACGCGCTCTTTAAGCGCATCCAGATAAGCAGTCTTCCTGACAATCGTTTTAGTTTCTTGCACAGCAGCCTCAATAAGGATAATCCAATGGATTGAAAAAGTTTAACATATCCGAAATGATGCGTCAATTAATTAGTCTTACAAGCCAGGGATATGACAGCGGCAACAGATCATAGTGAAAAAGTAGATTTTTATGACCATAAAGATGATTTTCTACTATAAGCCTTGATATTTCACCCGGGGTTGGGAGAAAATAATGTAAAATTGTTGTTGACGTGGAATTTCGAGAATAATTATTCAAAAGAGGAGGAAAAATGTCTGATTATAAATTGGAAGACGAGTTTATATCACGAACCGAGAAGAATCTGAGAGCAATCGAAAAATTGAGTCGAGAGGGCGAAAGTGTCTATGAAGTTACCCAGTTAATTAACTCGCTGTTAGGTCTGTTGGTTTACCCAAAAGAAAACTTCTTTGATGAAATTCCAGAAATAACAAGGGAAACAATGATTAATCAGGGATGGCCTCTTCCCGATGAAGAAATTTCACAGATTCAAAATCTACGAGATCTTGTGAAAAACATGAGAAATGCTGTCGCTCATATTAACATTGAATTTAGTGCAAATAAGAATGAAATCGAAGGTATACGGTTCAAGAATTATGCTATTCATGACAAAGATAGGGAAAACCCATTGTGGATAGGAGAATATAGACTTGAACCCTTGAAAAGCTTTGTCGATATGTTTTTGGATCATATCAGTAAAAATAAACCGTTGAAGTGAATGGAATGTCCATTTCTTAGTATGCCTTTTTGATTGTGTCCGGAATCATTAGTGGCTCAGTCGTTCCCAGCGTGAAAGAGAATGTAATTAATTGGAATTATGATGATGATGAAAAACATCGAGTGGAAAACCACTTGGAAAGCTTAGGCATCAAATTCACATCCAATTATGAGTCTATCGTCATCCTTGACCCAAATATGAAATTTGATCAAATAGACCCCTTGCTGCAAAAAAATTATCGTGGTGGACATGAGAGTGGGGAACCGAACATAACAAGAGACATAGACTTGGTCGAGCCACCCATGCGTGGTGTCGTTGTCCAAATAAACCGGTTAGGTCTTCCAACAACGGGTTCTTGTGCTGGTCATATTCATCAAAATGGAAGAACTCTTCCATGGCTAACCTTTATAACCAGGAAGGACACACAGATAGCTCTTGAACTCTTTAAGTCATTTTCAATACCGGTCCAATATCATTTTTTAAATGGCATCCAATTGAGGGCTGAGAGAGAGGAACTTTATCGGTTATCTCTCAGACTAAGTGAAATCCAAAGCATCGAGCATATTAAGAACAGCATATTTGAGACAAGAAAACAAACCCTCTTAGAATTACTTCGAATTCCTGGCGAGACAGGTAACGAAGAAGCTGTCAGGCAATATGTCATAGATGAGCTGGAAAGGATTAACTCTAAAAGGAGATATCTGGAATTCAGAGTTGATGATGCGGGGAATATCTTGGGTTCTACCATTTCATTACGAACGAGAAGAAGAATTTCCAGAAGATCCACTGAAGATTCTGGTAAAAAAATGTTGTTAGCTGCTCATCTTGATGTGAAGAGTGAATTTTCCCCGTCGGATCAGCTTATAGAAAAAGATAATATCATCAAAAGGCAAAATGGCATCCTGGGGGCAGACGACCGCGCAGGTGTTGCGATAATCTTGAACTTACTTAAAGAAGTGGGGGACTTCAGATATATCCCATCTCTAAAATTTATTTTTACGGTTGGCGAGGAAAAAGGGCAATACGGAGCTGAAGCAATCGATCCTGATTTTTATGAGGATGTTTCATCTGGAATAAGCTTGGATCGACAAAATTGTCATGATATTGTGTATAAATCCAGTTCCAAAGAATATTCAAATCTAGAATTTGCGGAAAGGGTGGCGAGAGTGTCAAGTCAAATTTTTTCTGATGAAAACGTATTTGTACCATGTCAGGGCGGTGTATCAGACTTGCGCGTTTGGAGTGAAAAGGATGCTCGACCTTGTGTGAACTTATCCGTCGGCTACTTTGATGAACACAAAGAAAATGAAAGATTGAACCTAATCTGCTGGGACAGGACACATCAACTTGTGGCGGAATTAATAAGTAGATTTAGTCTTGGTTAAGGATTAAGGACCCACTGCTGTGATTGCGGCTCAGGGCAGCTTAACGTGGGCCCCAATTATAATTATCCCAAGATCAAACTCCTGCACTTTGCTGATGCACATATCGACATGGCCAATTACGGTCAGCACGACGCCGCCACCGTTCTACCGCAACGTGTGATGGATTTCCTGATATAATTTCATTCATGGAAACGCCACCCAAAGCTACAGCCACTTTTAAAGATTTTCTTCCCGCTTTTCTCATACTCATATTGGCTGGCGGCGGAGGATTGGCACTGGTAACGTTATTCACTTTGCCGACCCTCGGTCCCCGCTGGCTGTTTTTCTTTTTTTTGGTGCTGCTGGCTTCTGGAATTGCATTGCCCATCGCTTACTTGCTTAATTTGCGTTTTGCAAGCAAGCATCCCGTAGATCAACCCGTCATCATTCGCGAGGCGCTCTTGGCTGGCATCTTTGTGGCTCTTCTCGCATGGATGCGCATGGGGCGCCTGCTCACTTTTCCGCTTGCCATCTTGCTAGCCGCTGCCTTCTTTCTGATCGAATTTTGCCTGCGCCTATGGGAACGCAGCCGCTGGAAACCGCAGCAACCTAACCCCTAACCTATGAGCACGCTGCGTCAGATCCCCTCGGTCGATCGTCTGTTGGGGCATCCATATGCCGAGGAGCTAATTGTTACCTATGGCCGGCAGTGGGTCACCGAAGCTATCCGTGAGGTGCTGGCAGAGCTGCGTGAGAGCTTGCAGGAAGAGCATGTCCTCCCTACCGAAACTGAGCTCCTCGAGCAGGTGTTTACCACGCTTCAAGCCCAAGCCCAGCCCACCCTGCAGCCAGTGATTAACGCCACGGGAGTGCTGATTCACACGAATTTAGGCCGTGCGCCGCTATCTCAAGCTGCCATTGAGGCGATGAAGGCTGTTGCGGCTGGTTATTCCAATTTGGAATATGACTTAACTGCCGGCAAGCGCGGCAAGCGTGACCTGCACGCAGAGGCTTATCTAACGCGCCTGACGGGGGCAGAAGCGGCTTTAGTCGTCAATAACAATGCTGCTGGATTACTCCTCGTTCTCACCGCACTCGCACGGCGTAAGCAGGTGGCTGTCTCGCGCACGCAGCTGGTTGAAATTGGCGGGGGCTTCCGCATCCCCGACGTGCTGCGCGCTTCGGGGGCACACCTCTTGGAGGTTGGCACCACCAACCGCACGCACCTCAAAGATTTTCAAGAAGCTATTGTCGCCGGTGCGGACCTGCTGCTCCAGACGCATCACTCCAACTTCAAAATCATTGGGTTTTCCACCGAACCAAGCCTCCCGGAGCTTGCGGAGCTGGCCCATGGATCCGGACTGCCACTCGTGTTTGACTTGGGCTCTGGAGCGCTCATTGATACCGCTCAATTTGGGCTAGCACATGAACTCACAGTGCCGGAGGCAGTCCAAGCCGGTGCCGATCTGGTGTGTTTCTCGGGCGATAAACTCCTTGGCGGTCCGCAAGCCGGGATTATTGTTGGCAAGCAGGCACTTGTCGAGAAGCTGCGCCGGCATGCGCTTTACCGCACCTTGCGTCCGGATAAGCTCTGCCTCAGTTCGCTCTCAGCCACACTTTTGCATTACCTGAAAGGCGAAGCCGAGCGTGCTCTCCCAATATACCAAATGCTCAGCCGCAGCACTGAATCTCTCCAAAACAAAGCGCAATCTTGGCAGCAAAAGCTCGGCTTCGGTGAGGTTCTGCCAGGTTTCTCTACCGTCGGCGGGGGCAGCCTGCCGGAAGAAACTCTGCCCACTTGGCTGCTCGCGCTGGAAGCTAAATCCCCACAAAAACTGCTCGCTGCCTTGCGTGCCTGCCAACCGCCGATCATCGCCCGCATACAAAACGACCGTGTGGTCTTAGACCCGCGTACAATCCAGCCAGATGAAGAAGATGCCTTCTTGGCTGGGTTACAATCGATTATTCGAAAAGAGGACTATCGTAAATGAAAAGAGATATTGATATTCTGATGCGACAACAACACGCCGACGCTCTCTGGATTAGTGGAGCCGCTTTGCACAACCCTTCTATGGTCTACTTTACCAAAGGGATTCACGTGACCCAAGCCGATTTGTTTTATCGCCCGGGTCAGGAACCCGTGCTGTTTTGCGGTCCGATGGAACGCGATGAGGCGGCTAAAACGGGCTTTCGCTTAAGGAGCTACGCAGATTATGACTATTACGCCTATCTAAAACAAGCCCAAGGTGATGTGCTGAAAGCACAAGGCTTGCGTTATCAGCAAATGTTGGTAGATATAGGCTTGACCGAGGGAAGCGTGGTACTTTATGGTGTGCGCGAATTTGGCCCCTTCTATGCCCTGCTCAGCGAGCTGCAACGCTTACTGCCAGACTTGCACTTTTATGGCGACGTGAATGATGCCATTCTGCTGGAAGCCCGCGCCACCAAAGACGAAGAGGAACTGGAGCATATCCGCCAAATGGGAATGCTTACTACACGCGTGGTCGCGAATACACAAGATTTTCTCTGCGGGCATGCCGTGCGCAACGAGACGCTTATCAAGCCGGATGGCTCGCCGCTCACAATTGGCGACGTCAAGTCACGCATCAACCTTTGGTTAGCTGAATATGGCGCCGAGAACCCTGAAGATACCATCTTTGCCATTGGCAGGGATGCCGGCGTGCCGCATAGCTCTGGTACGCCATCAGACCCGATTAAGCTTGGGCAAACGATCGTTTATGATATCTTCCCCTGCGAAAAAGGCGGCGGTTATTTTTATGATTTCACCCGCACTTGGTGTTTGGGTTATGCCTCTGATGAAGTCCAGAAGACTTATGAACAGGTGCTCAAGGTTTATAACACGATGGCAGACGAACTGCGCCTTAGCATAAACCCAGCACTGCTGCAGACCCGCACCTGCGAGCTTTTTGAGGCAATGGGTCACGAGACTGTACGTACTAACCCACGCGTAACCCAAGGCTATGTGCACAGCTTAGGGCACGGCGTTGGGCTGGATGTGCATGAGAAACCTTGGTTCAGCCGAGCAGATGACTCCAGTAATAACCTTAGACCCGGCTCTGTATTTACGCTCGAGCCCGGGTTATACTATCCGGAGAAAGGATATGGCATCCGCCTGGAAGACACCTATTACGTCAGCCAGGAAGGAAAGTTTGCTAAGTTCGTAGATTACCCTATGGATTTGGTAATTTCCATGCCTGCCAAGTGAGATGAAAACGACAGAATTCCGCATTTTAGGCATCGAAAGCTCTTGTGATGAGACTGCAGCAGCCGTAGTGAGCAGCGGCAGGGAGATCCTCAGCTCGGTAATCGCCAGCCAAGCAGACTTACACGCCCAGTTTGGAGGCGTTTACCCTGAAATCGCCTCCCGCGAGCACATCAAAGCAGTGTATGCAACAGTCGACTCAGCACTCCAGCAAGCCCATCTGGAGCTGGCGGACCTGGATGCCATTGCCGTAACCCGCGGACCAGGTTTAGCCGGCTCGTTGGTTGTTGGAGCAAATATGGCTAAAGCCATCGCGCTTGGGAGCGGTCTGCCCATTATTGGCGTCAATCACTTAGAAGGGCATATTTACTCCGCTTGGCTCTATGCAAGTGGTAATGTTCCCGGACCAGAACCACAATTCCCTCTGATTGCCCTGCTGGTCTCTGGCGGGCATACTGAACTGATCCTTATGCGCGATCACCTGCAATATGAACGCTTAGGCAGCACTGTTGATGACGCTGCCGGCGAGTCTTTTGACAAAGTCGCACGGCTGCTCGGGTTGGGGTATCCTGGCGGACCTTCCATCCAGAAAGCCGCCCAGGAAGGCAACCCCAAAGCCTTCAACTTCCCTAAAGCTAAACTTTCAGAGCCTTACAACTTTTCGTTTAGTGGGCTCAAAACTGCCGTTTTACGCACGGTGGAAGAACTGAAGGCTTCTGGCAAAACGCTGCCCGTTGCGGATCTAGCTGCTAGTTTCCAGCAAGCCGTGGTTGCAACGCTTTATGAGAAAACCATGCAAGCGGCGGAGGAATTTGGCGCGCGGGAACTTGTCGTGGCAGGAGGAGTGAGCGCGAATAAAGCCCTCCGGGAAACTTTCCGCTCACAAGTGAATTATAAGGTGCACATCCCCCATATCAGCCTGTGCACAGATAATGCTGCCATGATCGCCGCTGCTGGTTATCAACATTTCATTCGCAAACAACTAGACGATTTGAGTTTTGACGTTTTACCCAACTGGCCATTGATTGCCACCATGGAGGTTTAGGGTGTAACGTTAATAAATTGGCTTATCGACACATCATTCCTTACATGGCAGAAGGAGAGCACCGTGGAATCGAATCCAGAACCTAACTCACCAGCTAAAGGTTCAAAACCTAATCAACCCATGATGACCTGCCAACCTAAAAAGATTGGAGCGATGCGTTATGGAGAACCTTGCCCGTATTGCTTAATCGGAATCGTAGAGTACGATAGTCAGTTAAATTTAGTGTGTCAACATTGCGGCAAAATACAAACAGGTGCCTTCACCTGATAAATCAAACACACTGACCAGTTGGTCAGAAATTAAGGAGTAAAAATGGAAGCAAAAGCAACTTGGCAAAGTGATATGAGTTTTATTGGCACAGCCAATACTGGTTTTGAGGTCCGCATGGATGCAAGTGAAGCCTCTGGCGGGCATAATTCGGGCTTCCGCCCAACGGAACTCTTAGCCATGGGTACGGCAGGCTGCACCGGTATGGACGTGATTTCTATCCTCAGGAAGAAACGCGCTGAAGTTAAGGGATTGGAAGTGCGCATCCATGTAGACCAAGCTGAAACCTATCCCCACGTCTTCACAAAGATGCAAATTGAATATGTGGTCACCGGGCACAATATCAAGCGAGCCGATGTGGAGCGTGCTGTCGAGCTCTCAAAGGAAAAATACTGCCCATGCATCGCCATGTTCAAGCAAGTCATGGAGATGGATTACATTATCACCATTCAAGAAGCCGAAGCATAAGCAGTATTTGGCTTGCCATCTAAGCATGGGGATCCCGCAATGAGGCGGGATTTCTTTTCTGGTAGAATCAGCAGCCATGTGAGGTTCGCTTGAAATCTAGCAAATTAATCCTGCTTTCGCTTTCTCTCGTTCTGCTGGTTGGAGCTTGCTCCGGAGGGCAAACCAGCACGATGGTCTTCACCCTGCCTGCGCCTCAAGTCCAACTCACGGATCTACCCACCGAATCAACCCGCAACACCGTGGATCCCATTCCTAATAATATAGCCACAACCCCAACAGCCGTGTCCACATTGCCCTCAGCACTCGAAGAAATCGAAATCCCCGAGAAGCGCACCCATTATGAGCTCAACCTAACCCTAAATTACTATACGCATTATGGCATTGTTGAAGAAATTATTACCTATACTAACCGTAGCGCACAGGTTTTTGAGGAGCTCATACTTTCCATCCCGCCGAAAAACTACCCCGGGAGCTTCACGCTGCAGAGCCTAAGTGATGCAGATGGTAACTCCATCACCAACTGGCGTGAGGAGGGTATCAACCTTTACGTGCCGTTGGCACAACCCCTTCAGCCAAACCAAACCACCAGCTTGAGGCTTAATTTCCGCTTGGATTTTCCCACAGTCGAGGGCACTTTTGGCGTTTCTGGCAGGCAAACGAACCTCATGAATTGGTATCCCTACATTCCGCCCTACGATGAAACGGAGGGATGGATCACACACCCGCAACAAGTGGTCAATAACATGGTTGTGGGAGAATATGTGGTCAATGAAGTTGCCGATTTTGACGTGACTCTCAAACTTACTGACCGCGAAGAATTGATTGAGGTAGCCGCTAGCGCCCCAGCTGTGGAAACCAACGGCGTGCGCAGTTATCACTTGGAGTTAGCGCGCGGCTTTGCGTTCTCGATTAGCGATAGCTACTTCGAGCATGAGATTATGCAGGATGGCGTGCGTATTCATTCTTACGTCTTTATGGAAGCGCAAGACGCCGGCGAAGCCGTGACGGAAATTGCTGCGCAGGCGCTCAAGCTATTTGGCGAGCTGTATTACCCTTACCCACGGGAAATGCTTTCCATTGTTGCCGCGGACTTCCTGCACAACATGGAGATGGATGGTATGGTGATGATCAGCTATGGCGTGTTTGATTACTATAATGACACGCCCAAAACTAACCTCACCATTCTGACCCCGCACGAAGTCTCCCATCAATGGTTTTACAGCCTGGTAGGCAATGACCAAGCCAAGGAGCCTTGGTTAGATGAAGCTTTAGCTACTTATCATGAAGTTTTGTACTACCAACGCTATCATCCTGACCTTGTTCAGTGGTGGTGGGATAACCGTGTTAGCGGCTTTGCACCACAAGGCGCAGTAAACAGCGATATCTATATCGCAGGCGGCTATGAGGCTTATCGCAATGCAGTTTACTTGCGTGGCGCCATGTTCCTGCAAGAAATCCGCGATGCGGTAGGTGATGAAGCTTTCTTCGCCGCACTTAAGGATTACACCATCAACAATGCTTATCAAATTGCCACGTCCGAAGACTTTTTTAACTCAATTGCCAAGTACAGTACTGCAGACTTATTCCCGATTCTGGCAAGGTATTTTCAAGTCCAATAAAATCATATCATTCTTTTCAATTGCTGCACCCTAATGAAACCTAAATTTGAGCTTGTGCAAATCTGTAAAACAATCTTGCGAATCGACACAAGGATAATAGTTGCACGAGAGTAAAATAGGCTTGCAATGTGTAATTTATTAATTCTTGCGACAAAATAATTAGTTAAATAATATATAAATAACTTTCGAGGCTTCGTTTTTTTGAAAAATAGAAAGAACAATAAATGGAAAACAACACCGGACTAAGTATAATGATTCCAACTTATAACGCCAGCTCCTTATTAAAGGAGACGCTAGCTCACTTAAGCCATCAAGAATTTTCAACTCCTATCAACTGGGAAATCGTTCTAGTAGACAATGCTTCGACTGATAATACGATTCAAGTTGCTCAAGAAAATTGGAATAATAGTAATGTTCCAATGAAAATAGTTAAGGAACCACGACCTGGGGTTGCCTATGCACGCAAAACAGGGTTTAAAAATTGTAATTATGAATTTGTAAGTTTTATAGATCAAGATAACTGGGCTACCCCAAATTACGTGGAACAAGCGTTTCTATCCATCGCATCGAAACCAAGTGCTGGTGCAATTGGAGTATCTAGCAAAGCAGTATTTGAAACTGAAATTCCTAATTGGTTTAAAAAGTATGAAAATAATTACGCTGTAGGACAACAATATTCAAAAAGTGGAAAAATTGATAAACTGGATGGGCTAATTTGGGGCGCTGGAAGTATATTTCGTAAAGAAGCTTGCATGCAGTTAATTAATGCGGGATATGAGCCAATATTATCTTCTCGGCGAGGAACAAAGTTGTTATCAGGTGACGAATCAGAATTACTATTACTAATGAAAATGTGCGGCTGGGATATTTACTATGATGACCGGATCCAGATTCAACATTTTATGACCGAGGAGAGGTTGAGTTGGCAATATTATCTAAAACTAAAAAGAGGCTTAGGAGCTACAAAGGTTTATCTTGATTTATATCGTGATTTGCTTGCCTGGGTTCGGGGAGGAACTCCCATTCAAAAGGTAAACTGGGTCGCTCTAACACGGTCCACATTCACAAAATTAATCAAGGATCCGCTAGCAATAATTGCGAGTTTAGCAGGAAAAAGCTTTGAAGGAAATTATCGTGTTTCAATGGTTCATTTTTACATTGGGGAATTGCTTGAGCGAATTCAACTTGGAAAAAATCTTGAAATTATTCAAGATAATTTGATGCAACAATTACCAAAATATCCGCTTGCTTGGAAGAAAAAACCAGATGTATATCCTGTCTAATCCTAGGCATAAACCCCGGTATCTGCCAATTTTTTCCAAGGATTTTTATTATGATGCCCCCTTATAAAACGCTTTACGGGTCAGCTTGACAGATTCTGGAGAGGCGATTAAGATGCGTTTTTGGAGTAGCTATGAACGAATCTCATAATAACAACTCAGAGGAACTTCTGGAGAACAATCCCGCAGAAAACACCTCAGAATTACCCACTTCTCAAGAACAATCTAAACCATGGTACAGCCAGCCGGCAGGATTAGTTTCGCTGTTTCTAATCGTTGCTGCGTTGATCCTTCTGGCGCTATGGCTCAGCAAGGATACTGGTAAAGCTAACCCCGTATCAACCACTGATGCATCCATGCTCGGGCAGCCCGTCGTTCTTCTCAAAACTAAAGGTCTGACGCCTACACCAACGATTGCCCCAACGACTACACTTGCCCCTACCCCAACCGTTGAACCTCGCACAGAGGTTATTACCTATACCATTCAACAAGGGGACACCATCTTCAGTATTGCTGATAAGTTTGATTTAGCCCCAGATACAATTCTTTGGGGGAACTGGTATGAGCTCGGTAACGATCTCTCGCTTTATTTTCCAGGCCAAACAATCTATATCTTGCCTGTAGATGGCGTTTATCACGTCTGGCAGGAGGGCGAAGGCTTGAATGGCGTCTCCGAGTTTTATGGCGTCACGCCGGATGATATTATTGACTTCCCGGCTAACCACCTCGACCGTGCCACTCTCGGCAACCTGAGCTCCCCAAATATCACTCCGGGCACTAGGCTGGTTGTGCCTGGCGGCACGCGCCCGGAGACGCTTTCCCCCGATAGTCTGCTGACTTATACAGCCAGCCGCCTGATCCGTGAGCTTCCTTTAGGGACACCGGAATCCTTCCCCGCACCGCGCAAGCAAATTATCGCCTACGAGGTGCAGCAGCAGGATACGCTATTTTCGATCGCCGAGAAATTCGGCTTGGAGCCTGAGACTATCCTGTGGGCAAACCGCTATCTGATTGGCGATACCCCCGATGGCATCTACCCTGGGCAGAAGTTGTTTATTTTGCCAAGCGATGGCGTTTTGCATGGCTGGAGCGCTGGTGAAAACTTAGATAGAGTGGCAGAATTTTATGACGTTAGCCGGGACGTAATCTTGAATGAGCCTCTCAATTCCCTGGATGTGACCCAGTTTGCCGACCTGAGCCATCCCGATATTAAACCTGGTACGATGCTCTATGTTCCTGGCGGCACGCGCCCGCCAGCTATCTGGGTAACCTACGTGAGTGCTGATGAGGATGGCGTGGGTACTCATCCAAACGTCTCTTACTTAGGCAGCTTTGCCTGCAACAGCACAGCAACAGCCTATGGCACCGGTGCTTGGCAGTTCCCCACCACTGAACATTGGATCTCAGGCTATGAATTTACGCCGCCGACCCATAACGGTTTGGACTATGCGGGTCGCTTAGGCAATGAGCTCTACGCCGCAGATACCGGTGTGATTATATATGCCGGCTGGTCCAACCGCGGCTATGGCAATACCATCGTCATTGACCACGGAAATGGATACTTATCGCTTTATGCGCACATCATGGATGGCGGAATAGCAGTGAGTTGTGGACAAGTAATCTCTTTAGGACAGTTGATTGGATATATGGGCTCTACAGGTAATTCCAGCGGACCTCACCTGCACTTTGAAATCCGCTACAACGGTTCTCCCATTAATCCCCACGATTTTGGGCTATAGGTGCACCCTCATAAGCCGGTGAGCAAGGCGTTCGCCGGCTTTTTTTATCCTTATTTTCGCGTAATCATGCTGAAGGATGCAGAACGCGTGCTGGCAATCACTTCTTCCGATCCGCGCACTAACTTGCCTTGATAAGCAGCGCTGCCTTCAATCGGCGTCCAACCTTCCAAGTTGAAGGGGATCACCCCAACCGCTGAGATCCATTCGCCGTTGTATTTCCGTGCAATGTGCACATGTGTGCCAGTCGCAGTTCCGCCCTCACAGCTGGGGCGCCCAATCGGATCTCCTTGCTGAACTACTGTTCCCACCGCGATGCGGTCTTTGGCTGCAATATGTAGGTAAAACACCGCCCAACCCGTACGCTCATCTCCATCCCCATCCAAGTCTAGTATCACTATTCCATCGCCAACTCTAGCAATCATACCATCGGCAACAGCCAAAGCAAATGCATTTGTCCCTGCACAGCCGCTTACATGCATTGGAGGAGCAAAATCAAGCGCTGCCCAAGGCCGTAAGTTTCCCCAAGCACCGTGCGGACCTCCGGTATAAGCCCAGGTTTCGCCCACCCTAAAGGGCAGAATAAACTCTGGCTGAACCAAACTGCCAGGCAAAACGGTCGTATTGCCAGCCCAAGGGTCACCAAAGAGCGTCTGATAAGCTTTCGCCAATCCATCAGGACCAATAGCTCGTTTATAGTCTTCACCATCTAAGAAAGAGGCAAAATAAACCTGCAGCGCTACTGTTCCTGCGTTCTGCCAGGGGTCAATATTTTCAATTTCACCATTGAGGTGCTCTATGGTGATAATCTCACCTTGCCGGTAGCGATAGTAAGCATCGTTGAGCAGGTCGGCAGTATGCGAAAGTTGGCGGTAAACGCCTGTATAAGTTCTTTCTGGCAGGAGAATATTTATCTCAAGGCTTGGGTCCCGCTCTGGGTTAGTGAGCGATTGTGCCCGATATTCCAGCAGCGCCAAAAGCAACCGTGGGTTGACGCTGTAATTTTCGGCGATCAACGTGAGCAATCCAGCTGCATCTTGATTGACATTCTGCAGATAGTATCGGTAATTCTTGAACCAACCCGGTGTGGAATCGAGGAACGCTCGCAAGTCGAAACCAATCAAATCTGGACCGTAAACAAAAGCCGAATCCGGGATAATCTGAAAACTCGTTCCCCAGAGCGCACGGTAATAAATCGGTATTTTCATCGGGAAGCCAGGAGGCATGGTGGTAGCCGATTCCGGGATTTCTGGGTTGGCTTGCCGAATTTCTTCGATTGTCGTATTAAAACGCACGGCAAGTAGCGGCAGCGTATCGCCACTCTGAGCGATATAGTCCACAAGTGTCCCCGGTGGGTAAACTGGGCGTGTTGGGAAAGGTGTAGAAGTCGGCAACACCGGAGTTTCGGTTTGCTGCGCTTCGGGAATTATATAAGTAGGGCGCGGACTGCTGCAAGCGCTCACCATAAGCATCACGGTTAGCGCCGCCCACAGCCAAGCATAAGTTTTACGTCTTGCCAGGGTCATTTTACATCGATTAATTCCAGATGGCTTTGAATATACCACAAGTTAGAAAATGCTATTTACCTTGCCAAATGTGCGAAGCTGTTGCCCCGACTAAGCTAGACTTGACCACCTGATCCCCTTTAACCAACCAACCCAAATAGGGCTGAGAGTCCGCTTTAGCAATCCATCCGCCCAGGTTGAAAGCTAAAGGTCCATCAGCTGGAATCCATTCCCCATTATACTTACGCGCAATGTGTGTATGGGTGCCGGTCGAGGCGCCGCCCTCACAAGAAGGGCGCCCAATGCGGTCGCCTGTTTCCACCCAAGTGCCCACTGGAACACGCCCCTCGGTTGTAATATGCATGTAGAGGATATTCCAACCCGTGCGCTCGTCACCATCCCCATCCATATCCACGACTACCGCGCCATTTTGTGAACGGACGACTAAGCCCGGTGATGCCGCTACCACCCAAGCATTTGTCGATCGACAGCCAGGTGCATCCATCGGCGGCGCAAAGTCTAATGCGGCACGCACCTGCACCGCTCCCCAAGCTGCGTGCGGACCGCTCGTGAAGGACCAAATCACGCCGGGCTCGAAGGGCAGCGCAAGTTCAGGTTGCACCAGCTGGGGAGTAAACAGCGAAGCATATTGCTGTGCAATCAACCAAGGGTTGCCAAACATGGCTTCATAGGTAGCCAATAAGCTACTATCGGAATAAAGGGACTGATTCCAAGCGTCAAAGTTTTGAGTTTGAGCGAAAAAATACATCCAAGCCACCGTGCCGCAATTGAGCTCCGGTGCTAGCCGCAAATGGGTACCATCAGGGAATTTCAATCCCAGCAACGTGCCTTCGCGCCATCCGTAATACCCTGTGCCTAAGGCGCCAGCTGCCAAAATCAGCTGCTTATAGAGGCTATCCTGCCCGCTCTGGACGAAGCCCATCGGATATTCCTCTTGGTTGTATGTGACGGGATAGCCATACACCCAGTCACCTTGATACTCTAGCAAGGCAAGCAGTAAACGTGGATGAATGGAATACTCTTGCGCGACTAATTGCACAATCTCTGCGCCACTCAAATAACCATACCCATAAACACTTTCATAGTAAGTAGCTAATTTCCCGCCTGCTTGCTGGATGAAACCCGCCAGGTCAAAATCGATCGCAGAAGGTGAATTGATTACCTCTGAATCCGGGAAGAGCCTCAGGTTCTGGCTCACATCCGTGAGCATCGAGGGTATCAACAGCAACTGACCTTCGGGCAAAAAGCCCCCATCGGGTAATAAATCCGGTGAGCTAATGTCATTCACCGAAACACCAAAGCGCAATGCGAGTACATCTAAGCTATCCCCGCTTTGGGCGTAATAAAGTATCGGCGCGTTTTGGCTGGCAGATACCAGAGCAGCTTGATTCTCGATTGGCTGAGGCTCTGGAGTTTCTAGACCAGCGATTTGCTGGATTGCAATTGGGTTTTCTTGTACTGGGATTGCTTCTGTTGGCACAGGTGAAGTGCTTTTTTCTGGATGGAGTGCGACGGCTGTGGGCACTGCCGGACCTTCTGCAGCCACGCTTTGCGGCGCTTCGATGGGATAAACCAACAAAGCACAAGCCAAAAGTGCCAAGAGCAATGCTGACAGCAGCAAATTGCGTAAGTGCCGGTGGCGTTTAGCCGCCAACTGGCGCGAGTGCCGTGCCTCGCGGCTCTTAACGCGCGATCTCGTTGATATCGGCACGGCCATTGAAGGCTTCAACTGTCTGTCCATCTTTTTTCAAATATCCGTCATATTCAATTCCAGCGCTGGAAGCAACCCAGCCGCTCAACACAAAAGGCACATCGCCGTCTGCAGCGATCCACACGCCGTTATAACGCCGCGCCAAG
This sequence comes from Anaerolineaceae bacterium, assembly GCA_040371255.1. GTDB lineage: Bacteria > Chloroflexota > Anaerolineae > Anaerolineales > Anaerolineaceae > Mesolinea. The sequence continues at coordinate 24,792 of BAABOD010000019.1, forward strand.
TGCAAATGCGTACCCGTGGTGTATCCCCCTTCACAGGAAGGATACCCAATGGGGTCATCGCGATGCAAATAAGTTCCAACTTGAATGTCATCGTTCTTATCCAAATGCAAGTAAAGCAGCGACCAGCCAGTCTGCTCGATGCCATCACCATCCAAATCTTGAACGAGCAGCCCATCCCCAACCCGCACAACCTGCCCATCAGCAGCGGCAACAACCACACTTTGGCTCTCATAGCAGCCATATTCTTCACCAGCAGGGGCAAAGTCAATCCCCGCCCAAGCCGAACCTGTCCCCCAGCCCGCATGCGGACCACCTGTAAAGTACCAAATCTCCCCCGGCTTGAATGGCAGGACAAGTTCTGGCTGCACCAAGTCATCAGGAACAAGCGGCTCAATGGCAAAAGCAAAGGGGAAACCAAATAAACGCAGGTAGGTGGCATACAGCCCATTTTCCGAAACGGCTTGCTTCCAGTCATCCTTGCCCAGCAACAGCCCCAACATGTATTGCACGCCAGCTGTACCCCCATTAATGGTTGGGGCGATACGCAGCACCGTGCCATCTGCTAAAGTCCACACAGCCACTTCTGCCTGGCTCCAGAGGGTATACCCACGGGTCATTTCGTTGGCTGCCCAACTGAGCTGCTTATAAAGGCCCTTGCGGTCGGCATCCTGCAATCCTAATGGGTAATCTTCTTTGATATTGGCATTCCCCGCTCCCGTCAGCCAGCCGCTGCGGTCTTCGAGCACCACCAGCAATATGCGCGGGTTGACCGAGAAATCCTCAGCGACTTTCTGCACGATTTCCGCGCCTGAAAGTTTTGTGCCATCTTCCAACTCCTCGTGGTAGCCAGCGAGCTTGCCTCCAAACTGAGCTACGATTTCTTGAACGTCGAAGCCCACCGCTGAGGGGGAGTAAAAAAGCTCTGCATCGGGGATAATCTTGAAATCCGGAGCTAGTTCATTGGCGCTGGCTGGCGGGATGAGCAGCTTTTGCTCTGGTTCGATCAAGTTCGGATCGGTTATTTCGGGGTTGGCTTCCAAAATCTGCGCCACAGAAACCTGATGCAAGAGCGCAATCCTAGCCAGTGAATCGCCAGCTTGGACGATATACTCTGTTTCTTGCGAGCGTAGCGTGGGCAGGGCAGCCGGCTGATTAGGCGTGGGGGTTGGACCGGTTGGGGCTGGTGTGATCGTCGCTAAAGGTGTCGGGCTTGGCAACAATGGCGTAGCGGAAGCATCAGCAGGCAAGCTCGCGGTCACGGAGCCTTGAGGCACTTTCCAGGGGTCATAATTAGGCATAGGCTGATAGCAGCCAGCCAAGCTGAGGACAAGCAGGCTTCCGATTAAAAGAAGCCAAAGACTTTGATTCCGAATGGATTGTGGAAGTGCCCGCTTGAGAGTCTTGAGGTGCAGTTTCATCAAGAGTAATGATGCAATTTCTGTGCCACCAACTTAGCGCTCAAAAAAAGCAAAGTCTTTACAAGACTGGATTAATAAATTGCTGCTGGGCTAAAAGATATTCACGAAGTGCCCAGTCACTCCCCCAAGAAAAGCGCTTTCCAGATCTCAAAGTTGGAAAGGGGTTTTTCTTGCACCAGCGGCGCGGGGGTCGGCGAGGGTGTGGGCTTGGAAGGCGGCAGGATAATGATGGGGACGTCCCCCTCCTTGATCAGTTTAGCATCTTCACGCGCCCATTGTTCCACAGCTTTTTCAGAGGTAGCGAAAGCAATTTGAGCCTCCAGGTAGACCTTGGTCTGCTCCAACTCAGCAATCCGTGTGGTCATCGCCTGGGCTTGCTGCTCCAGCTCCAATGCCCGCACCATGCGGTTGTTGAAGTCCATCATCAGCAGAACGAGCAGAATAATGACCACCACAAGGATCACGCGGCGGTCATTCCAATGAAATTGTTTGAGCTTTTCCCACAACGATTGCATAGCGTTACTCGATGCAAGTATTATACCAGCGGCTTAGCCGACTGCTTTAGGATTAAAAAACGCAGCCTCTTGACTGCGTTTGTGCCGAAGGAGAGATTTGAACTCTCACGGGCGCTATGCCCACTACGCCCTGAACGTAGCGCGTCTGCCTATTCCGCCACTTCGGCTTACAACGTTATTTTACCTAAACCTAAAGGTTTGTCAATTATTTTTAGGAGAGTGGTTTTACCTGAAGATAATCCTCTGCTCTCCCAAAACAAAATTCCTTCGGCGCAGGGTTTTCTCGGTTATAATTCCACAACTAT
>BAABOD010000020.1:0-26316 GCA_040371255.1 Anaerolineaceae bacterium
AAAAACAAATCGCTGCAGAGCTGGTTATTGCGCTTTACCAGGCAGGATCGGATATGGCACTTCCCTTTGAGCCAATCGTCAGCAGCGGACCCAACACCGCCAACCCACACGCAGCACCCTCCGAGCGCCTCCTCCAAGAAGGCGACTTGCTGCTCTTCGATTGGGGAGCGAGCAAAGACGGTTACTTTTCCGATATCACCCGCACCTTTACGGTGGGCGCGGTGGAGCCTGAACTGATGCACATTGGCGAAGTCGTGCTGGCGGCTAATGCTAAGGGACGGGAAATCGCCGCTCCGGGGATGCCCGCTGGCGCGGTAGACAAAGCTGTGCGCGCTGTGATTGAATCCGCCGGCTATGGGGCATATTTCACCCATCGCACTGGGCATGGCTTGGGCATGGAAGCGCATGAAGCCCCCTATATTTTTGGAGCCAACCCCCAGCTGCTCGAGCCAGGGATGGTCTTCACCATCGAGCCTGGAATCTACCTGCCTGGGCGCGGTGGTGTGCGCATCGAAGATGACGTGGTAATCACAGAGAAGGGTGTGCACAGCCTGACAGATTTACCACGCGCGGTGGTGCCCTATAACACCCCGTTTGATTAATTTATGGAGAATTAAATGAAATTGGAAATTGTGCGCATGGTCTTAGGACCCTTGCAAAACAATGTTTATCTGCTGGCTGATCAAGAGACCGCGGAAGCTGTGATTATCGACCCTTCCTTTGAGCCAAAGCGCCAGCAGGAGGAAATCACGCGGCGTGGCTGGAAACTCACCCAAATCTGGCTAACGCATGGGCATTTTGATCACTATGTGGGTACAGCTGTGTTACACAAAGCCTTCATGCCTGCGCCGCTGATTGGCATGCACCCCCAAGCGTTTGCCTGGTCAAACGAACAGAAAAACACTGTTAATTTTGGTATGCCGATTGACCCTGTGCCTCAGGTGGATATCCCCTTCACTCAAGGGCAGCGCTTAGCTGTTTGTGCCTCTGGAGAACCAGAAGTAATAGAAGTGCGGGAAGTGCCCGGGCACAATCCTGGCTCTGTATTATTCTATTGTGAGGCTTTAAAGGTGGCATTTTCTGGAGATGCGATTTTTCGAGAGAGCATTGGGCGTACCGACTTCCCAGGCGGCGATTATTCCTTGCTGCTCAAAAGCATCCGCGAGCAAGTGCTTACGCTACCTGATGAAACCACACTGCTCCCCGGTCATGGACCAGAGAGCAGTGTGGCTCACGAAAAACGGTTCAATCCTTACTTAGCGTAAGAAACCGCGCGCGTCTCGCGAATAACGGTCACTTGAATTTGACCGGGGTATTGCATCGTGCTTTCAATCTCATTCGCGATGTCTTTTGCAATCTCGTAGGCTGCCAGGTCATCAACTTCTTCTGGGCGTACGATGATGCGTACTTCCCGCCCGGCTTGGATGGCAAAGCTCTGTTCCACGCCTTCATGGGCGTTGGCAATCGATTCAAGCGCTTTGAGACGCTTGATATACTGTTCCAAGTCCTCACGGCGGGCGCCAGGGCGTGCGCCGGAGATCGCATCGGCAGCTTCCACAATCACTGCTTCCACGGAGGTTTGCTCCACTTCGTGGTGGTGCGAGGCAATAATGTTGACCACTTTCGGATTGACGCCATGCCGGCGGGCAAATTCTGCGCCGATGAGTGCATGCGTGCCTTCGGTATTGTGATCCATGGCTTTGCCCAAGTCGTGCAGCAAGCCGCCAGCTTTAGCCACTTCCACGTCTGCGCCCAGTTCTGAGGCTAAGACGCTCGCAATTTTGGAAGTCTCCACTGCATGGGCTAATTGGTTTTGCCCGTATGAGGTACGGTATTTGAGGCGCCCTAACTTCTTAATAATCTCTGGATGCAAACCGCTCACACCTGCCTCAAAGACAGCCTCGTTACCTGCTTTGACCAGGTCATCATCCATCTTTTGGCGTTCTTCCTCGAGGATCTTTTCGATGTAAGCAGGATGGATCCTGCCATCGGTTACCAAGCGGGTAAGCGTACGGCGGGCGACTTCGCGCCTGACGGAATCGAAGCAGGAAACCGTTACTGCTTCGGGTGTATCGTCAACGATCACATCCACGCCGGTGACTTGCTCAAAAGCGCGGATGTTACGCCCATTCCGCCCGACGATGCGCCCTTTCATTTCTTCATTGGGCAGGGTAACGACTGAAGTTGTGACCTCCGCCACGCTCTCAGAAGCCACACGCTGGATTGCGTCAGCGATCAGCTCACGCGCTTTTTCAGCGCCGGTTTCACGGGCTTCAGCTTCATATTGATGAATGATGCGTGCCATTTCAGCACGGGATTGCTCTGCTACTTCGTTCATCAGTATTCCTCGGGCTTCTTCAATGCTCATTTGAGCCACCCGCTGCAGTTCTTCCACCCGCTGCGCATAAAGCGCTTCAATCTCGTTAGCGCGCCGATCAATGCTGCTTTGACGTTTGTTGAGCGCTGATTCGCGCTGCTGCATCTGGTCAAAGCGCCGATCCAATTCTTCGCGCCGTTTGACCAAGCGGTCGTCCTCTTTGCTCAATTCGGCACGGCGCCGTTGCAGGTCTTCCTCCGCTTCACGCGTTATGCGCAGGGCATTCTCTTTGGCTTCTAACTCAACTTGGCGAGCCTTTTCCTCAGCTTGTTCGATGATATCTTTTTCTGTTTGCTTGAGGGCTTTGTCCTTACGGTTGCGCAGGGACTGAAAGAGCAGATACCCAATCAGAATGCCGAGCAACAACGCCAAACCAGGCAAGAGAAAGCCATTTAGCCTTGCTTGTTGTATTCCTTGTGCGTATAACATTTTTAAGTACTCCATCTTCATATATTATGTGTCTTGCATCGAACTGGAGTCTTGCATGGCGTTCCATAGCTTGCGGATGGTTGCCCAAGTGACCTGAGCAGAAAAGCCTCTCCGCTGCAGGTAAGCCCCAAGCTTACGGGCGAAGTCTTCCCAAGGCAAGCCTGCATAACGCCCTAAGGCACGATGGGCAGCCTCGAGAGCCAAATCGGCATCATCCAATTCAGCTTCTGCCAAGGCAGTTTCAATGGTTTCGGATGAAACACCTTTTTGTTTCAGTTCCCAACCCAGCATGCTTTGGCTGCGCGGACGGAAAGTAGTGCGGTTCTCTACCCACTCACGCGAAAAACGCGTATCGTTGAGAAAGCCGTCTTCTTCCAGCTGCGCAAGCACAGCTTCGATCACCTCAGCGGTATACCCCTTGCGTTCCAGATAGGTTTGGACTTCTTGATTAGAACGGCTGCGAAAGCTCAAGAAGTGCAGAGCACGGCTATATGCGCTTTGCTGCTCGTCCTTGGCTAACAGCTGAGTGATTTGCTGCTCATTCAGCTTTAAACCCGGCTTCAACCAAGCAGCGGTAAGCTGATCCAGCGAAAAAGCATAAGCCCCATCTAAATTAATGTTGACGCGGCTGCGATTATGCTTTTGTGCCTCGATGGCAGTAATCGTTTTTTCCATATTATCAAAAAGCCACAGTCTCCTGAAGACCATGGCTTTTAGTATGGGCTTAATCGCATGGGAGAAAATGCTTAGTACCGATTCCACCACCGATGTAAAAAATTTATACCTTGGTACGCTAACAATGCCTTATTTAATGCTATAGGCTCACTCCTCATAGGGAGCAAGCTGTTGGGCTGCTCATACTGGGAAGAGTCTTGCGTTAAAACCCCAAAAATGGGTTCTCCTCCAAGAGGCAGACTTGTTCATGTGCATTGTTATGTTCCAATTTATAAGCCAGATGCCTGGCGTTTCACTTCCATACAAGACTGGCAGATTTGACTGCCTGGTCACATTAACCATGGTCTTCATGAGGAACCTCATGCAGAATCCAGTTACAATTTTTGTTTGTTAAAAGATTATACAATAGATTTCGCTTTTTAGCGATGTTTTTTGAGATTGTGTAAGAGCAAAGTGATAATGTCCTAAAGTAGCAAAATAGAAATTGCCTAATTAGGGTTAGGGCAAGTGTGAACCAATATAGACAAGAAGACATAAGGTGTTGAATTATGCGAAAAAACCATACGGATGAATTAGTCCACTGATTAGGACATTTTATTTATTTTAGACAGATGTTTTTTTAGAATTTAAGAAGGAAAGACCTGGTTAATCATTCACCTCTCGGTAAAAACTCATGTTAAAATAAACGTATGCAAACAACAACATCATTCAAGCAAGATAAATCCAACATCGACCCACAGCGAATGCACCGCCAACAGCGCTTTTGGCAAATCATATTTCCGGTCAGCATCGTAGGTGTAGCCTTAGTTGCCGGCATGGTTTACTTGCTCCTAACGGCTGGCGCTGCTGGTGAAGATGTGGCTGGTTTAGCACAAACCGCCACGGTGATTTTAACGCTGCCCTTACTCTTGATGTTGCTGCCCATTCTGGTGATAACCATTGCGCTAATCATTTTACTGGGCAAGCTGGCCGGCTGGCTGCCAAAAGCGGGCGGGCATGTTTTTGAGTTTAGCGAAAATGTGCGCCGTTCTGTTCAAAAGAGTACATCAGCTGTTGTTACCCCTCTTTTCTTTATCCAACAAAAAAATGCCGAGCTCCAACAGTTAATCCGCAGCATCCATCCCAAAAGCAAAGGTGAAAGAGGATTATGAAACCTTCGATAAAGACAATAACCATCGTCATTGGCACACTCTTAGGTGCCTTTTTAGGCTTTAGCATAGCTTCGACTTTAGTGAAGGAAGCCGAAGAGCGTGGACAGAAAGTGCCGATAAATACTCAGCAGGGGTTCAAACTTGGTATGGGCTTGTGGCGATTATTCCACGATTTTGATAAGCTTGTGAAATAACCTTACTCAGGAAGAAGCACTTTTACCTTGTTTGAACTGATCTTTTTAGGCACGTCTGCCTCTGCTCCGTCAATCAAGCGCGGTTTATCCGCCATGGTGGTCAAGCACGAGGAATATCGCTTTTTGATTGATTGCGGAGAGGGCACGCAGCGTCAAATTCTTAAATCCGGTATTGGATTCAAGCGCCTCAACACGATATTGCTCACCCATGGTCACTTAGATCATATTCTGGGCTTAGCTGGTTTGGTCTCAACCTTTATGCGCTGGGAGGCGATTGATGAGATCAACATTTTAGGCAGCAAGCATACCATGGAGCGGGTCAGCGATTTGATCAATGGTGTGGTGCTGCGCGGCACTCAACCGCCGATGCCAATTAACTTGCTGGATATCAAGCCGGGAGTAATTTTAGAAGCCGAAAACTTTCGCGTAACCGCTTTTCCCGTTGATCATCGCGGCTCTTCTTCGTTAGGCTTTCGCTTTGAAGAGCTACCGCGAAGACCATTCTTACCCGAAAAAGCCGAAGCATTGGGAGTTCCGCCTGGGCCTTGGCGAAAAGATTTGGTCGCTGGCAAAGCAATCACACTTGCTGATGGACGCATCATCCAGCCTGATGAAGTGCTGGGTGCGGAAAAACCTGGGGCTAAATTAGCCATTGTTGGGGATGTGGGCAGGCCGGAAAAACTGCTGCCTTACATCCAGGGGGTAGATGCCTTAGTTGTGGAGGCTACTTACCTCAATGAAGAAGCTGAAATGGCGGAAGAATTTGGTCATACTACCGCTGAGGCTGTGGCTAGGCTCGCAAATGAAGCTGGCGTGGGACAGTTGATTCTCACGCATGTTTCCCGCCGCTATCGGGATGATGACATTCTTAATGAGGCAACTGCTATATTTCCCAATACATTCTTGGCACATGATTTCGATAGTTTTCAGGTGAAACACAAGGATTAATTCTTCGCCCAATACGTGCATACCTCCCGCTGAGCGACTTTGGCTTTTATGTTAGAATTTGAATTCAAATGTGCCAAGAAGAAATCATTCTCGCTTCTTCGTCCCCGCGCCGCAGGGAGCTTTTTGCCTTGTTCAGGTTGCCCTATCGTTGCGTTAGTGCGGACCTCAACGAAAATCAGCTTCCTGATGAAAACCCGACTGATTATGTCACTCGAGTAGCCCTACAGAAGGGCGAAGCAATCAACGCTGAAAATCTGGTGCTCTCAGCTGATACGATCGTCGTCTGTGAAGGAGAGGTCTTAGGCAAGCCAGCGAATGATCATGAAGCACAGGAGATGCTGAGGCGGATGCGTGGAAAATCGCATAGCGTCCTTACAGCCCTTGCCTTACGCCAGAAAAGCACTGGGCTCCTCTTGCAAGACGTTTGCCATACGCAAGTTCTTATGCGCACTTATAGCGATGCAGAAATCGAAAGCTATATCCAAAGCGGCGATTACCGCGATAAAGCCGGCGGCTATGCCATCCAACACAAAGCTTTTCATCCGGTTGCAGCTGTGCGAGGCTGTTATGCGAATGTGATGGGGCTGCCGCTCTGTAACCTTACCTGCTTGCTGCAACATGCGGGAATCGCAGTGGAGGTCGATATTCCACAGGCTTGCCAACGGCACTTGGGAATTACTTGTGAGGTTTACCCTCAGATCTTGGCGAGTTGCATGCCACTCAGCCAAGCGAGTCAATGGGATTCAAGATGAAAAAGAAAATCCTCATTTGTTTGTGTTTAGTTCTATTGATCAGCGCTTGTAACCCTGAAATAGTGCCAAGCTCAACAGTAACCCCCACTTCCGGCTTGCCCACACCAATGATTGATGTTGCACCCGCGCCCGATGTGGAGGAAGGGGCGCAAGCTTACTTAGAGGCTTGGAAAGCGGAGGACTATGAGGGGATGTACGCCCTCCTCAGCCGGTTGAGCCAGGACGCGATGACCTTAGAAGAATTCCAGAAGGAACATAAGGACGCCGCGATTGCTCTCACCATGCAGAATATGGACTACGTGATTCTTTCGAATATGGTTAAGCCTTCCTCAGCGCAGGTTAATTACGAAATTAGCTATACAACCACGCTCTTAGGAACGATTTCGCGCAGTACGATTATGAACCTAACCTTGGAAGAGAACGTCTGGCATGTGCAATGGGATGCTTCAATGATTTTGCCAGAGCTGGCGGGAGGAAACCGTCTGGAACTGACTTACGAGATCCCTGCGCGTGGCAACATTTATGATGAATTTGGTTATCCCCTTGTTGCGCAGGATGATGCCGTGGCAATTGGGATCGTACCTGGCAAAATCGATCCTGAAAATGAAGATGGCATGGTGAGCTTTTTGGCAAACTTACTGGATGTGAGCGAAGATTCCATCCGTGAGAAATATGCCTATGCCCAAGCTGATTGGTATGTCGCTATTGGTGATGTCTCTGCAGCAGTTGCCCAGCAATATAGCGACCGCTTTGAGCGCTATCCTGGGATTGTGCTTTCCCCCTTCCGCTCGCGCTATTACTATGATGGCGGGATTGCGCCCCACGTTACCGGTTATGTGCTTTCGATTTCGCCAGAAGAACTGGAGGAGTATCAGCGCAAAGGATATCGCGGCGATGAAAAAGTCGGCGCCGCTGGCTTGGAAGCTTGGGGCGAGAGTTACTTAGCTGGCAAGCATGGCGCTTCCTTATATATTAAGGATCCGCAAGGGCAGGTGGTAACGAAGTTAGCGTCTGCACCAGCCGAACCAGCTAATTCGATTTACACTACGATCGATAGTACTCTGCAATATAACTTACAACACAGCATGGGTGATTACCTTGGTGCGATCGTCGTGATGGAAAGAGATACGGGGCGGGTCTTGGCAATGGTTTCTAACCCTGGTTATAACCCTAACCTTTTTGAACCGGTTAACTTCAACAGCATGATGTTAGAGTCGGTGCTCAACGATCCGAAATTGCCTTTATATAATCGTGCAACGCAGGGGGTTTACCCCTTAGGCTCGGTGTTTAAGATCATCACCATGGCTGCAGCGCTCGAAACAGGCGTCTTCACGCCCGATTACCCCTATTATTGTGCCTCCACATGGACGGAACTGCAGGGCGTCACGCTGTACGACTGGACTTATGACCGTGATTTGCCCGCCTCGGGTGAGTTAACTCTGCAAGAAGGCTTGATGCGCTCTTGCAACCCTTGGTTTTGGCATATTGGCTATACTCTTTGGAATGAAGGTTACACTACAGCAATCGCGGACGTTGCCTCTGGGTTTGGCTTGGGCAAAAAAACTGGGATCGAGATTCAAGAATTTGAGGGTCGGTTGGAACAACCGACGAGTGTTTCTGAGAATGTGCAGTTGGCGATTGGGCAAGGGACCTTGCAGGTAAGCCCGCTGCAAGTGGCATCGTTTGTTGCTGCCGTAGGCAATGGCGGCACTCTTTACCGCCCTACCGTTGTGGATAAAATTGTGCCGGTCAGTGGTGGAGATCCCGTGTACCAATTTGAGCCAGATGAAATATCCAAACTGCCGGTCACAGAGGAAAACTTAGCTGCTATACAAGAAGCTATGGTCATGGTGGTGCGGAATCCACGCGGTACTGCGACCAATCAATTGAGCAGCGTGAGCGTCAATATTGCCGGCAAGACGGGCACAGCCGAGAACCCTATTGGTGATTCGCATGCTTGGTTTGCAGGTTATACCTTTAATAATGACCCCAACAAACCGGATATTGCCGTCGCAATTATTTTGGAGAATGCCGGCGAAGGTTCAGAAATGGCAGCACCGCTTTTCCGCCGTGTGGTCCAGCTATATTTCTCCAATAATGAGAATCCAGGCGGCACCATGCCTTGGGAAGAATCCCCTTACGTGACCGCAACCGAAACCCCAGAAGCTACACCTGAATGATAGTGCCTAACCAAATCGCTCCTGAACAAAGCGCTAACCTGATCCAAGGCTTGGTGGTTCGCTCTCAGGCAGGCTTTTTGACCGTGCGCACGCCGGGAGGGGATATTCTCTGCCGTTTACGTGGGCGTTTCCGTAAAGGTAAACTCCAGGGAGATCTGGTGGCGGTGGGGGATCAGGTGCTCATCACGGTCCATCCCGATGGCAGCGGAACTATTGAGCAAGTCCTGCCGCGTAAAAGTGTACTCTCCCGCCAACTCACCGGTGTAAATTATGAATACCAACAGATTTTAATTGCTAATCCAGATCAACTCGTTTTGGTATTTGCTTGTGCCCAGCCCGAACCGCGCTTGCGCATGCTGGATCGCTTTTTGGTGGTAGCCGAGCGCGAACAAATCCCCGCCTTGATTGTGGCGAATAAAATCGATCTGGTATCACGAGAGAAAGCAAAAGAGCTTTTTGGGTTATATGAAGATATTGGTTATACTGTCATTTATTCCTCGGCAAAGACTGGCGAAGGCATCGAGGAATTGCGTAGCCTGCTCAAAGGCAAGCTGAGCTCCTTAGCCGGTCCTTCGGGAGTGGGCAAGACCAGCCTGCTCAACCGTATTCAACCTGAGTTGGCACAAGAAATTGGCGTAATCAGCCAAGCTGGGCGCGATGGCAAAGGGACTCATAAGACGCGTGTGCGCCAATTATTCGAGTTGGAAGGCGGCGGATATTTGGCAGATGTTCCCGGCTTGCGCACGCTTGCGCTCTGGGATATTCAAGGTGAAGAACTGGACGCTTACTTTCGAGAGATGGCGCCGCTCGTACCGGAGTGTCAGTTTAGCGATTGCACTCATAGCCATGAACCAGGTTGTGCTGTGCGCAAAGCTGTTGAGGAAGGGCGCATTGACCCTCGGCGTTATGATTCGTATTTACGGCTGCGCTTTGGCGGCAAACTGATTCAGGATGAGGACGAAGCTATTCTTTTTGAGGATATGGAATAATATGCACACTTTTCGCCTGAGGAGCCGCATTTTGGGCATATTATTATTGGCAGCTTTTTTGGCGGGTTGCAATTTTCAAGCGACTGCATTGCCCAACCCCACCGAGACTGAAAATTGGCAGCCAACCTCCACATCAACTTCTACGGCGACGCTGCCACCCCCTAAAGTTTTGAATATTTGCATTGCCGAGGAACCAGTTAGCCTTTACCGTTACTCTGGGCAAAACAACCGCGCTTCTGAGAGCATTTTTGCCGCGCTCTATGATGGACCTTTTACCTGGGACGCCAAGCAAGGCACTTATGCACCTTCGATCCTCAGCCAGTACCCAAATTTGGAAAATGGCTTGATCAGCTTGAACCCCGTAGCAGTTGAACCTGGACACCTAGTAGTGGATGCAACGGGTGAGGTGGTGGTGTTCAAGCCGGGTGTACTCGTGCGACCTGCGGGTTGCCAAGAGAGCGCTTGCGTGGTGGAGTGGGAGAGCGGCGCGTTTAGTATGGACCAAATGTCCATAACATATACCCTGCTCCCTGATTTGCAATGGTCTGACGGTGAAGCTCTATTGGCAGAAGACCTCGAGCTTTCTTATACGCTTGCCCAACAAGCCAACTTGCCAGCGGATGCCTGGGCACTGGAACGGACGATAAGTTTTCAAGCGCAGGATGACCAAACAGTCAGGTGGCAAGGTTTGCCAGGCTTCACCACCGGCAACCTGCGGGCGTTCTTCTGGATGCCGCTACCAGCGCATTTACTGACAGGCTTAGACGCAGAGCAAGTTGCAGCGGCGCCGGCTGCGGCACAAACCCCGCCCGGCTGGGGAGCATACCGCCTGCTGGATTGGGAGCCAGGCAACACACTGCACTTGGAGAAAAACCCATATTATTTTAATGGAGGAGATGGTTTGCCTGCTTTTGACCAGCTTAATTTCCTCATAGTCCCCGATGCTACTCAAGCGATGCAAATGCTCTCCACGGGGGAGTGCGACCTATTGGATAGCACTTACGGGCTGGAAAACCTCACCAAATCAGCACTGGAGGATTTAACTCGGACAGCGAATCTGCACATAGAATTCTTGGAGAGCTTCGAACAGTTAGTCTTTGGGATTAACCCTGCTGTGTATGATGATGGTTATTCTGTCTGGGCTGGTGATCGCCCCGATTATTTTAGTGACTTGAGCGTGCGGCAGGCTATGGCAGCTTGCCTACAGCCGTCTGCTTTGGCAAATACCGTGCTGTCGGAAAAATTACCGGCTGAGCTGCTCCCCCAGTGGCAAGATTGGACAGCCGGCTTGGCTGTGGACGCCCTGCTGGATCAAGCAGGCTGGATTGACGCTGATGGCGACCCGACGACTCCACGGGTGGCGCAAGGTATCAACGGTGTATTTGATATGACCCCGCTGAGCCTCAGCCTCCTAACTAGTCAGGCAGAGCTCGATCAGCAAATTGGTACGTGGATTGTGACACGCTTAGGCGATTGCGGCATAGAAGTTCATTGGGAATCTTTACCAACTGCGGAGCTTTATGCGCCGGGACCGGATGGCGTCCTTTTTGGCAGGCAGTTTGACTTAGCGCTGCTGAGCTGGCAAACAGCCGGGCAAGACCCCTGCCGCATGTATCTGAGCAAGGCGGTACCTTCAGCCGATAACGCCTGGATTGGGACTAATATAGCCGGTTGGGTTGACCCTGCTTTTGACTTGGCGTGTGGTGAAAAGCAAATGAGGTTCGACCCGCCAGAATCCCAAGATGCGTGGGAGCTCCTGAAAGCTGCGTTACCCGCGGTCCCCTTGCTGCAGCACCCTGTGGTTTGGGCAAGTTCTCTGGATGTGGTCATAGCAGAAGGCGCCACTTGGCAGCAAATTGAGAGGTTTGGAACGCCGAATCCATAAGAAGGCGGTTGAGAGGAATTTGATGGAATCCGCTAAGTTACTTGTGATAGGATGCGAATATGGCAGCTAAGAAATACGCTGATGATTACGAAAACGTCATTATGACGGATGAAAAAGGGCAAGAACGCAAGAAAGCCGTCTACAAAGGTGAATATTATGAGGTGGCTCTGGATGCTCGGCAAATCAAAACTTTCAGAAATCAGAGCCTTGCTCTAGCAATAGCGATCCTAATCTTGCACGTCGTGGGGGGTTTTATTGGGAACTTGGGGATGTATGAATTCTATGTTTCTTTGCCTTATGTCTTTGCGTTTTTACCGCTTTATTTTATTTTTTCAGGAGCATTACGAATCCCGAAGGAGCAACGCAAATATCACCGTGATGAAATTGGCCTTTCCTACAATCACATGAAAAATGCAGGCACCGCCTTGGTAATTCTGCTACTCATTGTGGTGGTTGGTGAAGGCGTGTTTATACTGCTTTCGGAGGAGACCCTGGAAGGTGGCATGGAGTATCTTTTCTTAAGCTTAGAAGGCACAGCCGTGGTTTTGGCGTTCCTTTTCTTTCGTTTACAGAAAAGCGTTACTCCGCAGAAAGGCGGGGATTCTCAAGAAAGTGCGGTTGGTTCAAGCTGAGGCTTGCTACTCAAACCAGAATAATTTACAAGAAATGCAATCAATTTCCGATATAGGAGCTGAATTCGGGGATTTTAACCTAAATTTTCGCCCATGTTCATTGACAGTTTATTATAAGTCCCGTTATAATGAACAAAATAGTTCAAGGAGAATAGGAGAATATCTATGAACAAAAAGTACACGAAAGTCCTTTCCTTAGTCCTAGCATGCACAATGCTACTTGGTGTGCTGGCGGCTTGCGTTTCTGAGACGCCAGTAGCCACAACTGAGCCCGCGCCAACGGAGACTGAGGCGCCCGAACCAACGGAGACCACTGAGGTAACTGAGGTTACCCCTACTGAAATGCCACTTGTCGTGGCTTATGACCAGTTCTCACAAAAGTTCAGCCCATTTTTTGCAGATACAGCTTATGATGTGGATGTCGCCAGCATGACGCAGATCTCATTGCTCACGACTGATCGCACGGGTGGCATCATTTTCAATGCCATCGAAGGCGAAACTGTACCTTATAATGGCGTTCCATATCTATATACAGGCCCTGCAGATGTAAGCGTCGATTATGACGAAGCAACGGATACCACGAAATACACGGCACGGTTACGTGACGATCTGAAGTTCTCCGATGGCGTTCCGGTAACAGCTGACGATATAATCTTCACCTACTACACTTTTCTTGATCCGTCGTATGTTGGTTCCACCACCTTGTCATCCTATGACATCGTTGGCTTGAAAGACTATCAAACTCAGACCACAACCGAAGTTTTTGACAAATATTCTGCGCTGTTCGATGAAATCTATGCAGCTGGACCAGACCATGTTTGGTCTGACGCTGATGCTTGGACAGAGGAACAGCATCAGGACGTCTGGCCAAAGATAATCGAAACGATTAAAGCCGAGATTCAGGGCATTTATGATGAAGTCTGGGCGAGCTATGGCACAGATGAATACACCACAAAATATTTCAACGGCAAGATTGCCCAAGAAATCAAAGATGAAGGCTCTGATGTAGCCTATGCAATGGCTATGTGGGGCTTTGGCCAATTTGTGTGCCCGGATGAAGTTGCAGAAGGCGCTACGCCAGTACCTGCGGAAGAATGCCAAAGTGCCTTAGTATTCCAGGGTGCAGGAACGGGAACCACTTGGGATTTGGTGGAAAGCTTCCCAACGATGGATGATTACTACACCGAGTTGATGGCTGCATACGAGAATGACGTTGCTGCTGCCTTCCCCTATGAATCCGTTGCTGGGACGGATGTCTTTGCCAATATCAAGTCCGCATTCATCGGCTATTGGGGCCCATTAGATGAATCTATGGGTGGCGAAGGCGTTCCGAATATTTCCGGCATCAAGAAACTCGACGATTACACCGTTGAAGTGACCCTAAATGGTTTCTCAGCCCCGGCTGTGTATTCTATTCTGGGTATTAATGTCACCCCATTGCATTACTATGGTGACGTTGCCAAATACGATTATGAAAACAATAAATTCGGCTTTGACTTTGGCGATCTTTCCAAACAGGAAAGCTTATCAGCCACGCCGATGGGCGCTGGGCCATATAAGTTTGTCGAATATAACAATAGGGTCGTCTATTTCGAGGCGAATGAAAATTATTATAAGGGAGCTCCAAAAATCAAAGAGATCCAATTCAGGGAGACTGCAACAGCAGAAGTTGCTTCGGGCGTTATGACCGGTACAGTCGATATGGGCACGTTGACCGGTTCCCGTGAACGCTTCGATGAAGTTAGGTCTTACAACTCCAATGGCGAACTTACGGGTGATGTCATTACCACCAGCTTAGTGGACAACTTGGGTTACGGTTACATTGGCATCAATGCTGAAACCGTTAAAGTTGGTGATGAAGCTGGATCTGAGGCATCGAAGAACTTGCGTAAGGGCATTGCTACCATCTTAGCGGTGCATCGTGATGTGGCTATCGACAGCTACTACGGTGATGCTGCGGTAGTGATTAATTACCCAATTTCCAACACATCTTGGGCTGCACCTCAACCGACCGATCCTGATTACAGGGTGGCTTACTCCGTTGGCGTTGATGGCGAACCGATTTACACGCCTGAAATGACACTGGAAGAGAAATATGCTGCGGCTGAACAAGCAGCGTTAGCCTACTTTGAAGCTGCCGGCTTTACGGTCGAGGATGGCAAGTTAACTGCTGCACCGGAAGGCGCCAAACTGAGCTACGAAGTGATCGTACCTGGTGGCGGTACGGGTGACCACCCTGCTTTCGCAATCTTGACTGCTGCGAAGGAATCCTTGGGTAAACTCGGCATGGAACTCACGATCAACGACCCGTCAGACAGCAATATCCTCTGGGATGCTTTGGATGCTGGTACTCAAGAACTCTGGGCAGCAGCCTGGCAGGTTACAATTGATCCAGATATGTATCAGGTCTATCACAGCAATAACATCGTTGGTAAGGAAGGATCATCAGAATCCAACCATTACCATATTCAGGATCCTGAGCTGGATCAGCTGATTTTGGATGCTCGCAAGAGTGATGACCAGAACTACCGCAAGGCACTATACAAACAGGCTCTTGAGATCATTCTCGATTGGGCTGTTGAAATTCCGACCTATCAGCGGCAGAACTGCGTCATCTTCAGCACGCAGCGCATCAACATTGATACCATTACCCCCGATATCACGACTTACTGGGGCTGGATGAATGACATCGAATTACTTGAAATGCGGTAACATTGATGTTTGAATAGTTACTTCTGGTGAGCCCACCTATGGGTGGGCTCACCAATTAATATAAAATGGATATATAAAAGCACCAAGATCAAAAAATAGAATGAGGGATCGCAATGCGTAATTTTATTATCAGAAGGGTTGCCCTTGGGATATTCATCACTTTCTTTGGCGCTATGGTAGTTTATGCTATCATTCGCAGCTTGCCTTCGTCTTATGTTGAGACTGTAGCCAGGGAACGGGCTAGTAATCCACTGAGTACAAAAAGCTATCAGGAATGGCTAGATCAACTCAATGAAGTTTACAAACTTGATGTGGGTATTATCCCGGGTTATTTTGGCTGGCTAGGAAACGCAATCAAAGGGGATTTCGGAGAATCCTGGCATTACGGCATACCCGTAACTGATAAATTTAACGAGGTCATCTGGTATTCCGTTATTATTAATATCATTACCTTTTTTGTGCAGATGTTTATTGCGATTCCATTAGGCATTACTGCCGCTAGGAATCAATATAGTAAGACCGATTACGCAATTTCGATCTTTGCTTTAGCGGGTATCTCTTTACCCACATTTTTCTTGGCCACAATTCTTAAGTATGTGTTTTCGATTCAGTTAGGCTGGTTTGACCTTTATGGCTTAACAGGTAGGTATTTTTCGAGCATGACCCCGTGGCAGCAATTTTGGGATATGGCTTACCACATGGTATTGCCCGTTGTAACCCTTACCATGCTTTCCATTGGTGGGTTGATGCGTTATACCCGCACTAATATGCTTGAAGTGTTGAATTCCGATTATATTCGCACGGCACGGGCAAAAGGTCTGCCTGAAAATAAAGTTATCAATAAACACGCCTTCCGGAATACACTCATTCCATTGGTCTCGTACATGAGTTTCCTTTTACCGAGCATGTTTAGCGGTGCCTTGATTACCGAAACACTTTTTCAGATCCCCGGTATTGGGTATATCTCATATCAAGCTATGGTTCGCGGTGATATACCTTTTGCTATGTTCTATACAACATTTTTGCTCCTTCTAACGCAGGTCAGTTTAATCCTCGCAGACATCATGTATGCGGTGGTTGATCCACGCGTTCGAGTGAATTAACGGTGGTGGTCAATGTCTGATCAAGCAGAAAATAAACCTAACTTTATCCCCACAGAACCAGAACTCATTGAGGCAGGCTTCGACGACGAAATGGCATTGGATGATGCACGCCGCGTCAAAGTGCTATCGCCGGGAATGCTTGTATTCAAGCGTTTTATCCGCAACAAGCTGGCTGTTGCCGGGCTGGTCATTATCGTGTTTATGTTTCTATTTGCTTTTGTGGGACCTATATTTTCGTCCTATGGACAGGCTCAGGTTTTTACTGGCGAAGCAATAATTCCCAAAGATTATGCCGCCGCTATCTACAACCAAGAATTGCGCTATACCATTGTTGAAGGTGAAGAATTTACGCTTGGTGATAGAGCCCAATTCCTTCTTGCTTTAGGCAAAGGAGATAATAGCTTTACTTCAGGGGATTCTATCTACTACTTTACACAAGAAAGTGAAAATGCTTACCGCATTATGCAGTTGGAGCCAATCGCTGAAGTAATGGTGGGTATTGTGACTCCTGTGAATGATGCTGAGGTTCCAAAGGCTGTGATCACGGCTTATGAAGCAGCAAAAGAAGCAAAAGAAGATAGCTTTGTCGTCGATGGCACAATCTACTACATTACCAAAAAAGGTAAAGCCGAACAGATCTCTACTGAGCACGATGTCGCCTTAGCGATTATGGACACCTTTGATGCTTATCGCCAGGAATATCAACCGATTGTTGACTCCTATGATTTCAAGCTGGCTTGTCTAAGAGCGATAAATCAAGGTGAGGATAAATTTATTGTAAATACGAAGACGTATTCGATAGAAACTGAAGACGGGCAATATACCATTTATGATGCATCCGGAAACGAATTTGCAGCAATCTCCAATATCATCGTCAATCCGATTAATCAATCTGAGTTTCTATCAGTAGAATTTAAATCAGCTGCAAGGCAAGCCATTGAAGATAGAGAAACTCAGTTTACTTTCCCAGATCCGGAAGGAAACTTAATTACCTACGAAATAGGGCGCGTGTTAAATACATTCAACATCAAACGAGATACCCAGGCGCAATTAATCCGCATGTTCGAATTCCCTTCAAGGGAGCACCCGCTTGGATTAGATAACAATGGTATGGATGTAATGACGCGCCTGATGTATGGCGGCCAAGTTTCTTTGATGGTTGGCTTTATCGTTGTTTTCTTTGAGATTATCTTGGGCGTTATAGTTGGCGGTTTATCTGGTTACTTCGGCGGAGCCGTAGATACCATATTAATGCGTGTGGTTGACCTGTTTAATAGTATTCCCTTTTATCCGGTTGTTATTATTATCGGTTCAGTGATGGATACGCTGCAGATTGACCCCCGTCAACGCCTCTATATACTCATGGTGGTTCTAGGCATTCTTGGTTGGACTGGTGTGGCTCGCGTGGTGCGTGGTCAGATTCTCTCACTCCGGGAGCAAGATTTTATGGTAGCTGCTGAAGCGACAGGTATTCCTACGAGTCGGCGCATTTTTAGGCACTTGGTCCCGAATGTGATGCCACTTTTGATTGTGCAAGCAACGGGATCGTTAGGCGGGATTATCATCACCGAAGCAACCTTAGGCTTTTTAGGTTTAGGTGTGAAATACCCAGAAGCTTCTTGGGGAAGCATTATCAACGTCGCTTCGGATGCTTACGTGATGACAAACTTCTGGTTTATGTGGATCCCTGCCGGTTTGCTTATTTTCCTGACTGTGTTAGGTTTCAATTTTATTGGCGATGGGCTGCGCGATGCATTTGATCCTAAGATGAAGAGGTAGTTGGAGACAATGTCTGATAACAATAACGCTAAATCAAATAATAACCATAAGAAATCCAAAGCAAGGAATTCGAATTACATTTCAGCTAAGGAATCGGCTCGGATTTCCCGAGAGAACCGAAAGATCACTGATGCTCTCGAGAAGCAACGCAAACGGAAGAATGTCCCGGAGAGTGAATACCTTACGACCATGAAGGATCCGAATAACGTGGCAGAATTTGATAATCTGCACACCTATTTCTTTACAGATGTCGGCACGGTCAAGGCTGTGGATGGGGTAACATTTGATATCCCTCAAGGCAAAACCGTTGGCGTGGTAGGGGAGTCCGGCTGTGGTAAGTCTGTGACTGCTCTTTCCTTAATGCAGCTGGTTCAAAGACCGCAGGGGCAAATTGTTGAAGGCACGATTCGCCTTAACACCGGTGATAAAGTATATGACATCGCTAAAACCCCTATTGAAGTCATGGAGAAAATTCGTGGCGCCCAAGTTTCTATGATTTTCCAGGAACCCATGACCTGTCTCAATCCTGTCTTTAAAGTTGGGGATCAGATCGACGAGGTTATTGAGCTACACAACCCAGAAATGACAGATGAACAAGTAAAGCAGCAATCTTTGCACATGATTGATATGGTTGGGATTGCGAATAACACCGGCGTCTATAAGATGTATCCGCACGAGCTTTCTGGTGGAATGCGCCAGCGTATCATGATTGCCATGGCGTTGGCATGTAATCCTCGCTTGATTATTGCGGATGAGCCCACCACTGCTTTGGATGTAACGATTGAAGCCCAAATTCTCGACTTGCTGCGCCGCCTAAAGGACGAAATTAACTCCAGCATTATGCTGATCACCCACGACTTAGGTGTGATCGCCGAAATGGCAGATTATGTGGTGGTTATGTATGCAGGTCGAATTGTGGAAAAAGGCACAGCTCTGGAAGTTTTTCTAAATCCGCTTCATCCGTATACAGTCGGTTTGATGGCTTCAAAGCCAGTGGTTAACCGCCCCACAGAGAGACTATACAGCATTCCTGGAAGCGTTCCTAACCCGATCAACATGCCGAACTACTGTTATTTCCGCGATCGCTGCAATAAACGCTTTGCGCCTTGCAGTGGAGCATATCCAAAGGAAACTTATGTTACTGAAACGCACATGGTTACCTGTTATCAATATTCCGAAGCACAAGCAGAGGTTGAAGCATGATTGCAACTGAACAATTAACGCGAGAATCTATCCCTCAGCCTGATGGTCCTGTTCTCGAGGTAAGAAACCTTAAACAGTACTTCCCAATCAAAGCCGGCTTGATGCAGCATGTTGTTGGCTATGTAAAAGCTGTTGATGGCATTAGTTTTACTGTTGAGCGTGGGCGGACGTTGGGTTTAGTAGGCGAATCGGGCTGTGGAAAAACAACAACGGGCAAGACGATTTTACGATTGAACAATAAGACCAGCGGAGATGTGCTCTTTAATGGTATCGATATCTTTTCGCTCGATCACCGAGCGTTGACTGCACTTCGACCGAAGATGCAAATCATTTTTCAAGACCCTTATGCTAGCCTCTCACCACGTATGCCTGTCAGTGAAATTGTTGGCGAAGCAGTTCGCGAGCATCACCTTGTGAAACCAGAGGAATTTGACGACTATATCGACAGTGTGATGATATCTTGTGGTTTACCGCCCTACTACAAAGAGCGCTACCCCCACGAATTTTCTGGAGGCCAACGCCAACGTATTGGCATCGCGCGTGCTTTGGCGTTAAACCCTGATTTTGTGGTTTGTGATGAACCCGTTTCTGCTCTCGATGTATCTATTCAGGCACAAATTATCAATTTGCTCATGGATCTGCAGGCGGAGCGTAAACTTTCTTATTTGTTTATCTCGCATGACCTTTCGGTTGTGGAGCATATCTCCGATGACGTCGGCGTGATGTATTTGGGCAATTTGGTCGAGCTCTCCACTAAAAAAGAGATCTTCCTTAACCCATTGCATCCTTACACCCAGGCTTTACTGAGTGCAGTACCTGTGCCCGACCCGACCGTAAAGGTTGAGCGGATCATTTTGGAAGGGAGCATTCCTTCGCCGGCAAATCCGCCTTCAGGCTGCAAATTCCATACACGCTGCCGAGAGTGCATGGAAATTTGCAAACATGAAGTACCGGAATTCAGGGAGGTTATTCCTGGTCATAAGGTAGCTTGCCACCTTTATAATTAAAGCGAGGTGCATGATGGCAGCAAGACCCAAGCAATATGATGATGACGACGGACGTGTGATTTGTAACATGGACGTAGACGGCATGCCCTGGCATGACAAACGCATCCGCCGAGAGAAGAAGGAGCAACAACGAGTGATTGCCGCTGGCCAGACCGACCGCGAGCAAATGACTAAAGCTGAAGCACGTCAGTTTACCTTCCACGCTATTCTGGCTGGTATGCTGATTGCTCTTGTTTTTTCTGCAGCGTGGGTGCTGTTTATCCTCTTCTGTACGCAGGTTTGGTTCCGCTAATTCCAACGAGATTTTCTAAGGAGCAGCAACAGCATTAGTTGCTTTGTTTCTTGAAGGACCGAAAATAAAAAGTGAACCCACTTCGATGGGTTCTTTTTTTATTCTGGATCTGTGTTGTAATCCCGAAGAGAGTTAGTACAAAAGAGAATAGTGTTTTATGTTAATTATTAAAGAAGACAAAATCATTTACAATAAATGTCTCTTTGGTAAACTTTATGTTAAACTGCCAGAAAAAGAAAAAAGGATATTATTATGAAATGTCCACGTTGTGGTTCAACCGATGTGAATGTCCAAATTGTTTCGGAAACAGAAATTAGGACGAAAAAGAAGAGCGTTTGGTATTGGATTTTTGTTGGGTGGTATCTGGAGCCGATCTTATGGATTTTCCTCACGTTGCCCAAGCTGATTTGGGAGCTGATTAAACCCAGGCGCTATAAGGTGGAGACTAAGACGCGCGAAATTGCCGTTTGTCAAAACTGCGGCAAAACTTGGACTGTGTAATGCTTGCATTTACTGGATTTATCGGTTTTTTTCTGCACTGATCTGATGTTGCAGCAGTTTGAATTTATGTTAAAATAAGGCTCACATACTGGGGCATGGTGCAACGGCAGCACACCGGACTTTGAATCCGTGGATCTAGGTTCGAATCCTGGTGCCCCAGCCTGAAAACCGTGAAAGCTGATTCTGACCCTTATCATTCATCCTTTCCGGCGTGCGGCCGAAGAAAAAGGCTTGCTCGCTGGTTTTTCCTTG
Organism: Anaerolineaceae bacterium; assembly: GCA_040371255.1. Lineage (GTDB taxonomy): Bacteria > Chloroflexota > Anaerolineae > Anaerolineales > Anaerolineaceae > Mesolinea. Next base: position 21,062 of record BAABOD010000020.1, read on the forward strand.
GGAGTAACTCATGAAAATCGCATCCATCCTTCTGGCGGCTGGCCAGGGTACGCGCATGCATTCCAAAATCCCGAAAGTCCTTCATCCTGTAGTTGGCAGACCCATGATTTTTTATGCCGTCGAGGCTGTCCAGAGGTTAGTAAATTTGCCGCCAGTGGTGATTGTTGGCCATGGAGGAGAGGCTGTGAAACAAGCGCTAAATAGCGCGGGTTTTGCGGTGCAATTTGCTCTGCAGGGGCAGCAGTTGGGCACAGCACATGCTATTGGCTGCGCCCAGCCGCTTTTGGAGGGGCAGGCAGACCAAATCATCGTTACTTGTGCCGATATGCCCTTGCTGCAGGCGGAAACTCTTCAGCGCCTTGTAACCTTACATGCCCAAAGTGGGGGCGTGATGACCATGACGAGCGTGATTGGCGAGGTGCCACGCGGGTTTGGGCGAGTTGTACGCGACGAACACGGAGGTGTAAGCGCCATTGTGGAGGAAGCTGTTGCTACCCCGGAGCAGCTTGCTATCCGTGAGTATAACGTCTCTGCATACTGCTTTGAGGCAGCCTGGCTATGGGAAAATTTGAAGCGGATTCAACTCTCTGCAAAGAAGGAATATTACCTCACTGACCTGGTTGAAATTGCTGTTAAACAGGGGTATAAAGTAGAAACGCTCGTTGTGCCAGATCCTGCTGAGGCTTTGGGTATCAACACCCGGGTGGACCTCGCTGCAGCAGAACGTGCCATGCGCCTGCGCATCAATCAGCGCTGGATGCTCGCAGGTGTGACCCTCATTGACCCAGCCACGACGACGATCGAGATGGGCGTCTCCATTGGGCAAGATACGACAATCTACCCGAATACGGCTTTGCGTGGCAGCACGGTTATTGGGGAGGATTGCCACATTGGGCCTGACACTACTCTGGTGGATACCGAGGTAGGTAACGCTACTCTTATTCAGAATTCGGTGGCGGAATACGCCCGCGTGGGAAATCATGTCTCTATTGGTCCCTTCTGTCATCTCCGCAAAGGAGCCATTCTGATGGATGGCGTGCACATGGGCAATTTTGGCGAAGTGAAGGCATCTACCTTAGGGGAAAACGTCAAAATGGGGCATTTTTCCTATATAGGTGATGCGAAAGTGGGACCAAATGTAAATATCGGGGCGGGCACGATTACCTGCAATTTTGACGGCGAGAAGAAAAACCTTACTGAAATTGGTGAAAATGCTTTTATTGGGAGTGACACAATGCTGGTTGCACCGGTAAAGATTGGAAAAAATGCCAGAACCGGTGCAGGTTCTGTGGTCACACATGACGTACCGGATAATGAACTGGTGTATGGGGTACCTGCAAGAGAGGCGAAAGAGAAGAAATGAACATAGAAGTTTGGCTGTGGATTGCGTTTGCTGTGGCGTTAGGGCTGGAATTGTTGAATTCGGCAGCATTTTCGGCTTTTAAACACGCCCGCTTGCCGTATTTAATTAGCCTGCGTGAAAAAGAACCGGGCGGCGTGGATAAAACTATTGCGTTGATGGAGCAGCCCGGATTACATACTGCGCTGCGCATAGGATTAACATTAACGCACTTTTTAACTGCAGGCATCTTGGCTTACAACCTGATTCTCGTTGAGGCGCTGGGCTCTGATTGGGTACGCGTAGGCATTTGGTTGTTCGCACTGCTTTTGATCTTGGTTGTAGAGTTTATGATTGAGCGCAACATCTTAAAATCCCCCGAAGAAGCAATCGTGAATATCTCTGGGACGGCTGGAGTAATCGCTGCTTTCCTTTCCCCACTTTCCAAGCTTATGTTGAACATCTTGGGTGAACATGCTGAGAAAATGAAGCTCTCGGTGACGGATGACGTATTACGGGATTGGGTGGAAGTTGGCGAACCAGAGAGCAACTTGGAAAAAGGCGAGCGCGAGATGATTTATTCAATATTTCGCTTCGGCGAAATCTTAGCCAAGGACGTAATGGTGCCTCGTATTGACGTTTTAGCCCTGGATATCAACACGACGATTAGTGAAGCCCGGCAGGAATTCATCAAGGCGGGGCACTCGCGCGTACCAATTTATGAGGATACCATCGATAATGTGGTTGGGCTGCTCTATGCTAAGGACTTACTCAGCGTTGTGGACGGTAATGACACCATTGCCCAGCAGCGCAGGCTATTACGGCCGGCTTATTTTATCCCAGAGACTAAGAAAGTGGACGAACTGCTCACCGAGATGCAATCCCGTGGAGTGCATATGGCTGTGGTTGTGGATGAATATGGCGGCATGGCTGGTGTGGTCACGCTTGAGGATATTATGGAAGAGATTGTAGGCGAGATTCGCGATGAATATGACCAAAGCGAAGAGCAAATTGTGGAGAAAATCAGCGAAGATGAGTATCTCTTTTTAGGACGTGCCACCATTGATGAAGTCAATGAGATAACAGGTTTGCATCTCTCTAAAGAAAATGCCGATACATTAGGCGGCTTGATTTACAGCCGATTAGGACGCGTGCCGCAGCCAGGTGAGGTCGTTTATGAAAGTGGCGCAGAGATCATCGTAGAAAAAGTGGTCGCTCGGCGCATCCTTAAAGTACGTGTGCACCTGCTGCCATCGGGAGAATTGACACAAGAAATTGAGGCAGATAATGCTAACATCCACTGAAAAACAAAATTTGATTAAGCAAGCAATGGCAGCCCGCGAGCAAGCTTATGCCCCATATTCGCATTATACCGTAGGCACGGCAGTTCTCACTGCGGAAGGCAATGTTTACACGGGCTGTAACATTGAGAATGCAGCATATCCCTCTTCCATGTGCAGCGAACGTGTGGCGATATTCAAAGCCGTCTCGGAAGGGCACCACAATATTGTCGCTATCGCAGTCGTAACGCGGAATGGCGGTTCACCATGTGGTGGCTGCCGGCAGGTGATGCGCGAGTTCAGCGGCGATGGGATGGAAGTGCTCATTGCCGATGCACATGGAAACTTGCTCGATGAAATGACTTTGGCAGAATTGCTGCCACGCTCCTTTGGCCCGGAGGACCTGGAGCAGGGATAAGCTGAGGATTTTTCGTTGGACAGATGGCTGAGCAGCGCAACCGCACCTTTCACGCCCAAGCGGTGGTTTTACGCCACGTCGAGTATGGTGAAGCCGACCGCATCCTGACGCTTTTTTCGCTCGAGCGGGGGAAGTTCCAAGCAATTGCCAAGGGCGTCCGCAAAATAAAATCACGCAAAGCGGGACACTTGGAGCCTATCACGTATGTTTCTCTCTTTCTGGCTGAAGGGCGAAACTTAGCCATCATTACCCAAGCTGAAACGATACGCAACTTCGCTGGCATCAAAGCAGACCTCAAATTGACTGGTTATGCAGCTTATGCCATTGAGCTGCTGGACCGCTTTACCCAGGAAGAAGGCCGCAACCCGGAGCTTTTTCAGCTGCTGGTGGAGACTCTACAGCGCCTCGAGGATGATCCCGAACCGCTCACCAGCTTACACTATTACGAAGTGCAACTTTTGGCTGTGCTTGGCTTTCGACCAGAGCTAAATAAGTGCGTGGCGTGCGGCAAAAAGATCGAGCCGGTGGATCAATATTTTTCACCCAAGTTAGGTGGTGCGCTCTGCCCAAATTGCAACGCCAAAGATGCACAGGCTTGGCGTGTTTCTATGCCGGCGCTTAAGTATTTTCGCTTCTTACAGCGCTCAACTTATAGTCAGGTGCGCGGACGTGTCATCCCACCGCAGGTCGAACCGGAACTCAAGACGTTACTAGAGCGCTATTTTACCTATCTGTTAGAGTATGGGCTGCGCACTCCCAAGTTCATCCAGGCTGTCTCATAAAAAGGAAAAGAAATTCTATTGCAAAAAGATAGCAATTATGCTAACATAATGCAATGGAATTTAATGATTTACTCGATTTGGTTGGCGAGGAACCAATTTTTAACAGTTCGCTGTTAATGGCTGGTGACGTAAATCCGGGTTTAATGAGGCAGCAGCTCTCGCGTTGGGTGAAGAGCGGTAAAGTTTATCAACTTCGCCGCGGGTTGTATGCCCTTGCGCCTCCGTATCAAAAGTGCAAGCCGCATCCCTTTTTAGTTGCTAATTACATGCAAAGGGGATCTTATGTGAGTTTGCAATCTGCTTTGGCGCATTACAGCCTCATCCCCGAAGTTACCTACGTTACGACGAGTGTCTCGCATGGCCGCCCTGAGAGGATCGAGACGCCATTAGGCGTTTTCGAATTTCGCCATGTCAAGCGGGGGTTGCTCTTTGGCTATGAACTGCAAGATTTGGGCGGGCAAAGCGCTTTTATTGCCACACCAGAGAAAGCACTGCTAGATCTGATTTACCTGCAGCCTGGCGGCGACTCAGAGGCATACCTGGCAGAGCTGCGCCTGCAAAACCTCGACCAGTTAAACTCGGAGCGTCTCCAGGTTTACGCGGAGAGGTTTAATATGCTCAAGATGCGTAAAGCAGCAGAGAGATTAGTAGACTTGATTGAGCGCGAAAAGTCGATGTATGAGGAAGTATGAAAGCATATCTTGCAAGCTTAGTTAAACAGACAGCAACCCCAGTTGAAGGCAAAAATCTGGTGCGAGAATACATGCAAGCGCGCATTTTACAATCCTTGCAACGTGCTGGAGCCATGATTCCATTAGCCTTTCATGGTGGTACCGCCTTGAGATTTCTCTATGCTTCTCAGAGGTATTCTGAAGACCTGGATTTTTCCCTTGTGGGTGATGAAAGCATCTACGATTTCCACGCTTATTTACGACAGATTCGTGCAGATTTAACTTTAGAAAATTACGCCCTTAGCTTCAAAATAAATGATCATGCGACCGTTAATAGTGCGTTCATTCGGTTTCCAGGTCTGCTTTATGAAATGGGACTTTCTGCTTTGAAAAGTGAGGTGTTAGCCGTAAAAATCGAGGTGGATACCAATCCCCCTCAAGGCGCAGGATTAGCGACCACTGTTATCCGCCGCTTTGTAGTGCTCCGACTCCATCATCATGATCAAGCGACGCTCTTAGCTGGCAAACTTCACGCTATTTTGCAAAGACCCTATGCCAAGGGACGTGACATTTACGATTTATTTTGGTACCTTAGCGATCCAAGCTGGCCACAGCCAAATTTTACCTTTCTGAATAATTCTCTTGCGCAAACTGGCTGGACTGGCGGGATGGTAACAGCTGAAAATTGGAAAGAATTGGTTTTTTCCCGCCTCCAACAAATTAATTGGGAAAACATTGTTGTAGACGTTCGTCCTTTTGTGGAGC
>BAABOD010000021.1:0-22747 GCA_040371255.1 Anaerolineaceae bacterium
GGTGGATGGGGAGACCAAAGAACTCACCCGCGGCGAGCTGATGACCTACGTGCACCGCCCTGACCCCGACCTGCGCGCCAGTGCTTACCAGGAACTCTATCGCGTCTATGGGAATGAGGCGCCTATTTTAGGCCAAATCTACCAGAATATCGTGCGTGACTGGCGTAATGAGAACCTCGGTTTACGCGGTTTTTCCACTCCTATCTCCGTGCGCAACCTGTATAATGACATCCCTGACGCAGTGGTGGATACACTCATCGAGGTTACGCGCCAAAATCTGGACGTCTTCCAGCGCTACTTCCGGCACAAGGCTAAAAAATTAGGCATGGAGAAGCTGCGCCGTTATGATATTTACGCGCCGGTCTCTAGCTCCAGCAAGGAATATAGCTTTGAGCAAGCCGCCAAATTGACCTTTGAGGCTTACGCGCGCTTTGACCAGGAGTTTGCCCGTAAAGCCCAACGCGTGTTTGACGACCAACATATCGATAGTGAAGTGCGCAAAGGGAAGATGGACGGTGCGTTTTGCTCCACCATCCTGCCCGAACTGACTCCGTGGGTTCTGCTTAACTACCAGGGGCATGCTGATGACGTCTCCACGATGGCACACGAGCTGGGTCACGCGGTGCATTCTATGATGGCAGAGCACCACGCGCTCTACACCCAGCATGCCTGCCTGCCGCTGGCGGAGACAGCTTCGACTTTTGGCGAGATGATCCTCACGGATTTGCTCCTGGAGCGCGAAACTGACCCTCAGGAAATTGAGGGAATTCTTTTCCGACAGCTGGACGATGCGTTTGCCACCATCCTGCGCCAGGTATATTTCGCTATTTTCGAGCGCGATGCGCATGAGAAGATCGTCAAAGACGCCTCAGTGGACGAGCTTTCAGAGCTTTACTTGGAGAACCTTAAGGAAGAATTTGGCGATGCAGTCGAGCTTTCGGAGGAATTCAAGTACGAATGGGTCTCCATCCCCCATATTTACGGCACACCGTTTTATGTGTATGCCTATGCTTTTGGGCAGCTGCTGGTCTTTGCACTCTATAAGCGCTATAAGGAAGAAGGCGAGAGCTTCAAACCCAAGTACTTGCGCATCCTCTCGGCGGGCGGGTCGGTTGCGCCGGTCAAGCTCTTAGCCGAGGCTGGCATCGACGTGACCCAAGCGGAATTTTGGCAAGGCGGCTACGACATTATCGCTGGCATGGTCAGCCGGCTGGAGAGCCTGTAAGCCAAACTCTAAAAAGATTTCGAGGCGCTGAAATGAGCGCCTCTTTTTTTATTCAGTGCATTTTGGTGATTTTGAAAAACCAACGCTGTGAGCAATTAAGAACCCGAAGCTTTCTGATGAATTCGGAATCGAGCAAATTGCCAAACAGGTTATAATGAAAACCAGAGAATGTGATCTATATCAGCAAGGCCAATGCTTGATGAATTTCTGAATTTCAAAATGACTGAGAATACATCAGAAGGAATGAACTTTCTATAACCCGATGACGTCAAAGATTAAGTAAAAATAAAATGGCAGAGAAACTTTTAAAATCTACTTGTCCAGCTTGCGGAGCGCCGGTTTCGCGCAAAGATAGGCAGCATGGGTTTGTTTGTCCGTATTGTGGCACAGAATTTTACGCGGAAGCTGCACCTAATGCATCGGTTTCAAATCAATTCTCCCAACCCCAGGTGGGATACGACACAGCAGGTAAAACCTCGACGGCAGATAATTCAGCTCAAAAAAAGAAAACAAACTCTATTTGGTCTTATCTAATTCTCGTAGTTTTCTTTCTCATTTTTATTACTGCACCAAGATGGCTAACCTTAATCCCAATGTTCACTGATCCGCCTTTTCCAGGTATAGATAATGAACCAGGTATGTTTCTTGATTTTCCCTCCTCGGAATTAGCTGCAGAATCATTTACATCTAAAGAATTCGAAATTTCTTCTGATGCTAACTTCAGAATCGAAAATGAGTTAATGTTTTTTGATTTCACTTTCCAAAATTGGGGCGATCAAACCTTTGTTTTGCACTATCAAGCCAATACTTTTGAGGTTTATGACGATCTTGGGAATGATTATCCAATCAATCTCGGAAGTTGCAACGCTGATTCAGCTAACGAAGATAGGCAAATTGAGATCAAGCCAAATGAAAAGGTCGAGTTTACGTCGAGCAGCTCTTGGTGTAACTCGGTAAAAAGCATTCCTGCCTTTTCTGGTGTGATCCCACCTGAAGCTAAACAGATTTATTTTCACATTAATGAATTCGGCGAATTTAAGGACATCACCTTTTCTTTCGATTTGTGAAGCTCGCAATTATACGGCGTTCTTGGGGGTATTTTCCGCCTCGAGCACGTTCTGGATAGCGTCACTGATGCGCGTGGCGGTCTCCACGTTGTTCATGGTGTAGAGGTGAATGCCGCGGACATCGTGGTCGATCAAGTCCATAATCTGCTCGGTGGCGTAAAAAATGCCAGCGTCAAACAGCGCTTTGGGGTTATCGCTGTAGCGGCTGAAGAGGCGCGAAAACTAGATTGTCCGGTTTTTTAGAAACAAGGGTGGGAGAGAGAGGTTAGTTTTTTTGGATATATAAGTCTGTTATAATTATCATCAATAATTTCACCTCAAAATATTTTTTCCTCTCATATTGTGCCCACACAGGAGGCTCTATGAACATCCGCAAGTTATTAACCCTCATGCTTTCCCTATTGCTATTGTACTCACTGCTTTTCATGCCAGCCTCCGCGCGGGCAGAAATCACTCCGCAAGCCAGCTTTAGCGTTAACACCCACACGATGGACCCGGATGCCAGCCCGGGAAACGGAATTTGCGCAGACAGCGCCGGGCGGTGCAGTCTCATCGCGGCCGTGCAGGAAGCCAACGCGCTGGCCGGCGCGGACACCATCACCATACCCGCCGGAACCTATTACCTGCCCGGCAGGCTGGAACCGACCGAAACAGTCACGCTTACCGGCGCGGGGATGGATAACACCATCATCCACGGACGGGATGCTGGTACTCAGCCGGCTTTTCAGATTAAAGCGAATGTGACCATCAATAGCCTGGAAATCCAGGCTTTCACGCAGGCGGTCGCGATAGCACCCTCCCAATCCAACAGAACCGTTACGCTTTCCGGGGTCAGGGTCTATAACTGCGGCAACTATCTGGCGGAAGTGGGTTCGGCGGTTCATAACGCCTGCAGTTCCTGCACGCTCCAGATTTCGGATAGCGCGCTGAGCAACAACTTTTCAGATGTCTGCGGGGCTGTCAGTAATTCTGGCAACCTTTCTATCATCAACAGCACTATTGTGGGAAACTCGGCTTCAACCGGGTACGGCGGCGCAGTGTGCAGTTCCGGGGCTGGGAACAGCATGCTTGTTTCTAACAGCCTGATTTACAGTAACAGCGCGCCAGACGGCGATAATGGTAACGGAGGCGCTTTTGATATCCGCAGCGGAACTTATGGTATTGAGAATAGTGAAATATTCAGCAATACCGCGGGGAACGGCGGGGGCGCTATTGCCATTTCCTTTGGCACGCTGACCATCAGCTTGACCAAAATATATGGGAATATGGCTAATTACGGCGGCGGGCTCGCGCTTTCAGCGGATTCAGCGACCATCGACCAGTGCCTGATTATGGACAACGAGGCGACAGGCTTTGGCGGGGGTATTTACGCCTGGAAGAGCGCGACCATTTCCAATTCCTCTATCGTCTATAACACTGCCGGAGCGAAAGGCGGGGGCGTTGCCTTGAGAGACCAGACCCTGACGATTGTAAATTCCACCATCAGCGGCAATTCGGCGGGCAAAGACGGGGGCGGGCTGTATACCAATAATTCCTCCATCGCACGCCTGGCAAACGTTACCCTCGCGGACAATACCGCGGACTCCAACCAAACAGATGGCGTACTTGCGATGGGCGGCGGCTTTTACACGGACAACAGCAGCCGGGTGCAAGCTAAAAATTCCATCGTTGCTAAGAATCACGACCTTAAGGCGGCTCCGGTTGAAATTGTCGTGTCAGACTGCTACGGGGATTTTATGTCTGATGGATATAATCTGATAGGCAACGCCGGCACTTTCTGTGACCTGAGCGGCGACATGTCCGGAATGCAATACGGCACAGCCGGCTACACGCTCGACCCCCAACTCGGGCCGCTTGCAGCCTATACGGACCTGCGTAATTATTATCATCCGGTCTTGTTCGGCCCGGTTGTGGACAGCGGCAACCCCGCGGGCTGCCGGGACTACAGCAACCTGCTCCTGACTTCGGACCAATTGCAGGAAAGCCCCCGCCCGTATACAGGCGGCTCCGCCGTGGGCTACACCCCGCGCTGCGACCTGGGTGCCATCGAATCATTCCGCGTCCGGCGGGACCTGTTTTTGCCGCTGCTGGCGAAGTAGCGCAGGTGCCAGTTATAAGCGGACAAAGATCAGTTTGGCAGTAAGGATAAAAAAAGATGCTTGTTGTTTTCAACAAGCATCTTTTTTCTGTGTGCTTAAACTGCTAAGCCGCGTTCTTGGGGGTATTTTCCGCCTCGAGCACGTTTTGGATAGCGTCGCTGATGCGTGTTGCGGTCTCCACATTGTTCATGGTGTAGAGGTGGATGCCGCGCACATCGTGGTCGATCAGGTCCATAATCTGCTCGGTGGCGTAAAAAATGCCGGCGTCGAAAAGCGCTTTGGGATTATCGCTGTATCGGCTGAAGAGGCGCGAGAGCTTAACCGGCACACTGGCGCCACTGAGCGCCACAGTGCGCTCAATTTGGTGCAGATTAGTGATGGGCATGATGCCTGCTTCGATGGGCACGTTAATCCCGGCACGCTCGGCTTTCTCGCGGAAGGCGTAAAACTTATCGTTATCGAAAAATAGCTGGGTGACCAGGTGATCAACGCCGCTGTCGATCTTGATTTTTAGGTTTTCGATATCCTGCTCAAGCGACTCGGCTTGGTAGTGTCCCTCGGGGTAACAGGCGCCCAAGAGGTTAAAACTGGAATCGTATTTCTTGATGAAGGCAGCTAAGTCGCTGGCGTGTTTGAAGTCTTCTTTAACCGTCATCGTGGGGGTGATATCCCCGCGCAGCACCATGATATTTTGCACCTGATTGGCTTTGAGGCGCTCTAATGTGTCAATTACCTCGGCGCGGTCCAAGCCGACGCAGGTGAGGTGCGCCACGGGCTCAATATGATAGGTGGTCAGGATGAGCGAGGCAATCTCAATAGTTTTATCGCGCTGAGCCTGACTGCCGCCGGCGCCGTAGGTGACGCTGATAAAGTCGGCAGGGATGCCGCGCAGCCGCAGCAGGGTGTTATAGATCGTGTTGTAAGGAGAATCTTTTTTGGGCGGAAAGATCTCCAATGAAAACAGGGTCTTTTTATGGTCAAATAACTTGGTGATGTTCATCATACACACTCCCGAATGGCTTATTTTAACCTATTTGGTATAGAAGAGGATGCAGCGAATGATAAAGTTTAGACGAAAGGCGATCACTCACTGCTTATATCTATCTGTTGTCCTATCCCTGACCCTTCCCCGGCGGACTTGGAAATTTTGCATCTGCTTATTTTCGCTGGGGAAGGGAAGATCTTTGAAAAACAGGGCTTCGCTCTGTTTTTCAAACTTTTCCTTCTTTTTCCGTGGGGCTTTATGGCAATTCCGGCTGTGCATCTTGACGATAGTTATCTGGATGGCAACCGCCTACAGACGGTTATGGTATATTTTAGCTACACAATCGCACCTGGGAGCTTAACCTTATGTATGTAGCCATCGAAGGCGTTATCGGAGTCGGCAAGACTACCTTAGCGCGCTTTGTCCACACCGCTTTTTCTGCCGACCTTCTGCTCGAAGTTTTCGAGGAAAATCCCTTCCTCTCCGACTTTTATAGCGACCGCAGCCGCTATGCCTTCCAAACGCAAATATTCTTCCTGCTCAGCCGCTACCAGCAGCAGCATAAGGTCATCCCCGAAGCTCTGGCTGCCGGGCACATGATTATTTCCGATTACACATTTGATAAAGATGCGCTGTTTGCCGGCATCAACCTGAAAGGCGACGAGCTGGCTGTCTATCACCGCGTGCATGCAGCCCTGGCAGAGAAAATCCCCCAGCCAAACCTGGTGGTCTACTTGCGCGCCAGCACGGATACGCTTATGGAACGCATTGCCCACCGCGACCGCCCCTACGAACGGGATATGGACCGGGCTTATATTGATGAGCTCAACCGCGCTTACGAGGCTTTCTTTGCCAACCCCAAGTGGGAGGGGCGCTTGCTGCCCATTGAGACCGATACGCTCAACATTGTTGCCCGGCAAGAGGATTTGGATTACGTGATCGACCGCATCCGCCAGGCACTGCGCCTCAGCCCTTACCAAGAGGCACTGCCACTCAAACCTTAATAAGGAGATAAACATGCGCATCACCCAAGAGCTGCTCATCAAATTTGCTCAGGATTACGTCACCAAGCAAACGCGCAAACCTAATGACATTGTAGCCGTATTTCTTACGGGTTCCGTGCTCACGCCTGAGCCCCTGATCGGCGGTACTACCGATATTGACCTGGTGATGGTGCATAAGGAAGACCCAGCTGTGGAGCGTGAGGTGCAGCGCGTCAGCTATGAGATTTCCTTGGATATTCAGCACCACCATCAGTCGTTCTACACCTTCCACCGCCGCCTGCGCCTAAACCCGTGGCTGGGCTATGCCCTTTGCAGCCATAACGGCTTTCTCTATGATACCGATCACTGGCTGGAGTTCATCCAAGCTGGCGTCAGCGCGCAATTTGACACACCCGAGACCGTCTATGCGCGCGCACTAGCCGTCGCTGAGCGCGCTCGCCAGTTGTGGTTCGAGCTGGAAGACCCGCAGGAGCTGCCCTTTGAAATCTGGGTGGACCAATACTTCAAGGCGGTCAATACAGCAGCAAACGGGCTGGCAGTACTTTCTGGGCCGGCGCTGCCTACACGCCGCTTTTTGCTCGCCTTCCCCGAGCGTGCTGAAGCCGCCGGACGAGTGGAGCTCAACGAGGCACTCTTGAAGCTCCTCAGCCAGGTGCCGTTGACCCAAGAGCTTTATGCCCAAGCCAAACCGTCTTGGCAGCAAGCTTTGCAGGCAATTAGCAAACAGCCAGATTGCCCGCCTAACCTAAACTTGGTGCGCAAAGCTTACTATCTCAATGCCTGTGATGCGATGGCAGAAAGTGGCAACGCTGCAGCTGCCTTCTGGCCGCTCATCGAGACTTGGCGCGAAGCCATCCACCACCTGGAGGATAAGACCCCACATCAAGCTGCCTGGAAGCAATTCCTGGAAGGCTTGGGCTTGGATGAAAGCAGCAAGGCTGAGCATGTTGCCAGGCTGGATAACTTCCTCGATCAGGTTGAAGGTGTACTTACCGATTGGAAGGAAGCTTACGGGCTTTAGGCTTCTGATTACCCTATCCCCAAGAATCTGTGGATAAGTGCCTGATTTTCTGTGGATAACTCTGCAGAAATGTGGATAACTTGGTCAAAATCCATCATTTTTGTGGGGAATTCAACAGGAAAAACTCTGGATAAAAACCCCGCTTTTGTACATCTTCTTGTTATTGGAGGAATTTTTTCGTCTTTTCGTGCAGCTCTCCACAAACGTATGTGGAAACTTTTAGCCGCCTTTTTTCCTGAATTTGGGGGGCATACTGCTCTCATAACGGTATATATTTAGGCATTAAGCAATGCAAGTAGGGTTATCCACATATCCCCACACTCTACTGCTTTTACTACTTAATTAATTGAAACAAGAATATAGGATATGAATTATCTTTAAACCTGTCTACGCCAAAATTCAATAAAAGAATCTATAAGGTGATTTCGGTTTTACCCATTAGGCGATCTTGTACCAGCTGCACCACTTGGGAAATATGCGCTTCTCGTGCGACCAAGTCTAAATTATCACTCGGAATGATTAATACCGGGCACTGCGTAAATGTGTTAATCCACTCTTCATAGAGTGCGTTGAGGCTCACAAGATACTCGCGAGGGATGCCAGCCTCGAAACCGCGCCCGCGTGAGGCGATACGCGAAAGCAAGGTGTCCACCGATGCCCGCAAGTAAACCACCAAGTTAGGCGGCGGCAATAGAGAGATGAGAATCTGATATAGGTCCTGGTAGACGCCATAATCCCGCGGGCTGATAAGGTTCTGCAGGTAGAGGTTGCGGGCAAAAATCTCTGCATCCTCGTACACGCTGCGATCTTGCACCACCGAGCCTTCAGCCTCCAACAGCTGCTTGTGGATGCGCAGCCGGCGGGTCAGGAAGTAAAGCTGGGAGTGAAACGCCCAGCTGCGCATATCGCTGTAAAAATCTTCCAGGTAAGGGTTATCGTTGACCGGCTCGAAAAAGGGTTGGAAGCCTAACCGCTCGCTGAGCAGCTGTACCAAGGTCGATTTACCTGCGCCAATATTCCCCGCCACAACAATAAATTTATCCATAATAAACTGAGCTCATATAAAAAATGTATTTAGCATGAATGATGCTACTGCTTTGCTTAGCTCGCTGGTAGATTACTCAGCGATATGCCAATCTTTTTTGAGTTTGCAAGCATGTCCTGCAAGCTGACAGCTTTCATCCTGGCAATGAGGGCATTTTGAGTTTCTTCCCAAAAGGTGCGGTACGGGCAATCAGGTGAGAGCGGGCAGGTATCTGGGTCGGCAATGCAGTCAATTAGCGTGATGGGTCCATCAATGGTGGTGACAACGTCATAGATGGAGATCTCTGCGGCGGGCTTGGCAAGCATCACCCCGCCGCGAGCGCCGCGCCGTGTACGGATTAAGCCCGCATTGACCAGTTGAGAGTTGATTCTGGAGAGAAAAATGCGCGAGATTTGCATTTCCTCTGCGATTGTATTGGAGGGAATCAGCTGGCTTTCGGCATATTTGGCAATATAAAGCATTGACCGCAGCGCGTAGTCAGCCTGATTGGTAATTTGCATAGACATTGTGCTCCTCCTTTTCTATAATGTCGAGAAAGCCTTCTTGATTTGTGACGGCTTAATCAATTGTTAACGTAATTTTATTTATTTTACCCCATTTATCCAAATATAGTAACCGTCGGAAGTGGTTTCCACCCAGGTATAGTCACTTGCTAAAACAATAGCACCCGCATTGGAAGCTATCTTTGGTGCTTCGAGAGGCAGCGCAGCCGTGAGCAGAATCAGTTGTGCGGCGGAAGCTGGCGGCATTTCTGGGCCGATGAATACGCTCGTCGGTTTATTGATGGCGGAAGAAGCAGCGCTATAGTTGATTAGCGCATGGAAATTAGCTTGGTCGATTTGCACAGCCGCCAAAGATTCCTCGCCAAAGATGAAGGCAAGCTGTGCACCGCCCAGGTTAAGCTGGTCTGTGGATTGCAAGCGCTGCTGCGGTATCCGCGCCTGCTGGAAAGCAGCATAAACACGGCGCGTGGTTTGAATGCGTTCTGGATCACAGCCCCAGTAGACCTTGCCGAGCGTAAAGCTCTCCGCGAGACCAAACAAGCCTGAGACGTCTGCCTTACCGCAAGCTGGGATGACCAGCGCGTCGATCTGACGGCTGAAGGGTGGCAGTGCTGTGCCTAACTGCTGAGCTAGCGTGCTTGCCTCAAGCGACCCGCCCACAAGCACGAAGCGCCCGCCGCCCGTGCGCAGGAGGACTACCGGCTTCTCCGCGCCAGAGAGCACACGCACATGCAGCTTGCCATCCGGTGCGTTGGCAACCGCGGACCACACCAGAATGCATGCGCAAGCTAGTACGAGGATAGGCACGACTGGCTGCTGGGTAAGCTTGCGTACTTTTGGTTTGCCTGGCAGTGTGAGCGCCAGGACAAGCGCGTAAAAAGCCAGCACCCAAAAGAAGCTGAAATGCGGCAGCTGCCAGCCGACAGGCGCTAAGCCAGCCAGCCAAGTGACCATCCGGTTGGTATAAGCCGCAAATGGCCAAGCTAACCATGCCAGCACGCTGCCAAGCGCGGGCGCGAGCAAGCCAGCCACCATCGCAACCAGTCCTAAAACCATCACCGCTGGCTGGGCAGGTAAAATCAAAGGGTTGGCAATCAAAAAGAGCGGGGAAATTTGGCGGAAATGATAGGCAATCAGCGGCAAAGCAAAGATCTGTGCTGCCAGCGTCACCAAAAAATATTCGCTGAGCGCTCCAGTCAGGCGCTTGGCGGCTTCCTCGCCCAGCCTGCCTTCTAAAAAGCGCTGCAGGCGGGCTTGCATCGGGCTGGCAAAGAGCGCTAAGCCTAAGGTCGCGGCTGCGGAGAGCTGAAAGCCCACATCCCAGGGCAGGTGCGGGTTGAAAAGCACCATCAGCAAGATGCTCAACCCCAAGCTATTGAGTGCATTACCGCGCCGGCGGATGGATGCGCCGATAATGCTGAAAGAGCCCATGATCGCTGCGCGCACCACGGATGCACTTGCACCAACCAAAACGGTATAGAGCACCAGCACGAGGATGGCGAGCAGCCCGCCGCGCCAGCTGCCCAGCCGGCGGGTGCAGAGCGCCGTCACTAAACTGGCAAGGATGACCATATTGAAGCCCGAGATGGCGATGATATGCGCCGTGCCGGTGAGGGCATAAGCCTCTTCCAGCTCGGGGGAAAGCCCGCTCTCATCGCCGAGTAAAATGCCGCGCAGCAGAGCGCTTTCCGGCTCGGGGAAGATCTGGCGCAGCACCTGCAGGCTGTGCTCGCGCAGGCGGTAGATCGCCGCGCGCAATGGGCTGCCCTGACCTTGCGCCAGCACGCGCACTTGAGCAAACTGAGCGGAAGAATAAATCCCCTGGTGAAAAAGATACTCGCGATAAGAGAAGGCGCTGCCTTCGGAAGGCGTCTCGAGATTGCCGCGGATGGAGAGCAAGTCGCCGTATGTATAGGCGCTGCCGGCTGGCACCTGCAGCAGGATACGCCCGTGCACTTCGTCGGGAAGCGCAGGAGCAGGGTCCGAGCTGAGCAGCGTGAGCGACTCTACATGAACCGTCAGGCTAAGCGAGTCCCCATGGCTCTCAGGAGGCGCGTCCACTATACCGGTTAGCTCCACTGGTCCACGCTCGTTGTAGTATCCGACCCAAGCAGGGCTTTCCTGCGGCAGGGAAAGCTGATATAGCAGTGCAGCCAAGCAAAAGGCCGCAGCGACGGCAGCCAGCGGCAGCTTCCTTTGCACCAAGAAGCGCGAGCGCCGGCTGACTTGCCAAATGAGCGCGCCGAGGCTTGCCACTAGTAACCCAGCCCAAGCGCCACATGGGAGGCGAAGTGCCTCGGCAGCCAGCGCACCCGCGAGCGCCGCCAAGCCTAACCAGAAGAAGGGCATGAACGCGGGAATATGCACTTGGGTTGGGTTCGGCTGGAGGTGAGGGGCGGGCGGAGTTGATTCGGGTGAGGGCATCGCGTAACTCTTAAAAGCGTTATGCTTACAGCTTGAATTTTAAACCAAAAACTTTCTTCTTCGTGGATTTTTAATAATCGAGAAATTTAGAGGTTTTGGCTTGGGGCTCTCTTCTCCAAATACTCCAGCAGCATCTCCAGCGCTTTCTCGGCTAAGGCTTCCTTGTTAGCTAGGCGGTCGCCATGCAGCAAATAGTGGCGGGACCATTCCCCTTCAGCGGTGGCTAAGCCCACCCAGCTGGTGCCCACGGGCTTTGCCGGCGTGGCGCCGCCCGGGCCGGCAATGCAGCTCACCGAGAGCCCGATATCCGTCTTGAGCGCGTGGCGTGCCCCCCGTGCCATCTCCAGCACGGTCTGGCTGCTAACCGCGCCGTATTTCTGCAAAGTCTCCCACTTCACGCCCAGCAGCGAGACTTTGGCGGCGTAGGCATACGCGACCACCCCGCCGATGAAGTAGTCCGAGGAACCAGGCACGTTGGTGATGCGGTGGCTGACTAAACCTCCGGTGCAGCTTTCAGCCAGGGCTAAGGTCAGCTTTTGCGCGAGCAGCTTCTGCCCCACGCGTGCCTCTAGGCTTTCGTTTTGGGCAAGCTGCTCCGCTCCGGGCGGGTTGGTGGTGGAGGTGTCCAGTTCGCGCCAAATCTGGATGAGGCTGTTTTGGCGTAAGAAATCCGCAGCAGCTGGGCTTAACCAGCCGCGCTCCACCAGCACCTGCGGGTCAGTGCCAGCCTCCAGCTCCCGCCTGATTTGCGAGGAGGAGATCTCCGGCACGGTTACCTCGTTGAGGAAGATAATCTCAGCGCCTTTCTTACGCAGCTCAGCTATGAAATCTTGATTGGGGCTGGAGCCTAAGCGCGGGCAGATCACCAGCTTGGCAAGCCGAATGAGACGCTCCCACTGGTACCAATGCCGAAAGGGCGGGTCGCTGCCGGCGAAGCTATCCATACCTAAGAGCAGCGCCATTTGCTGTGAAGGGTCCAGGCGCTCGCGCAGGGCAGCAAGCGTCTCGACGGTGAAGTTCGGGCGGTGGCTCTCGCGCACCAGCTCTTCTTCCAGGCGGCTGACGGTAACCTTCGGCACCATGCCAGCCAAGTCTTGCGCAATCTGCTCAGCTGCTATCTGGCAAAGCGCATAACGGTACTCATAGGTGAGCGGCAGGGACCGTTTGGCTTCGTCTTGTGTGTTGTGGTGACGGTAAACGGGCATGATGATCACTTCTGCCACGGGGTACCCACGCTGGACGAGGGCTCGGGCGGCATTGGTCACGAGCTCGGTATGCCCCTGATGAAAGGGATCGGCTGAGGAGCCGAAAATGAGCACAAGCGGCGCTTTGCTATTTTCCATATGCCTTATTCTACGCTTTTTTCTAAGGCTTGGATTTCTTCCAACCAGAGGGCAGCGCTGGCGTCCGAGGGCATCATCCACCCGCCGCGCGGTGAGAGGCTGAGCCCCACAATTTGCGGACCGTCGGTGCTGGCAGAGCGCTTAAACTGCTGGCTGAAGAAGCGGCTGTAGAAAACGCGCATCCAACGAAGGACTTCATGAGCTGTGTAGCTGCCGATGAAAGCTTGCTTGGCTAAGTTAAATACCTCTTTAGGGCTCAGCCGCTGCCCAATAGCATAATATAGGAAAAAATCGTGCAGCAGGTAAGGACCAATGCTAGCCTCGGTGGAATGCGCTGGAGTGCTGCTAGTGCCCGTGGGGATGAGCTCAGGCGAGATGGTCGCTTGGCAGATTTGTTGGGTGATAGCGGCGCCCTCTGCACCAAAAAGCGCCTCGCCCGCCCAAGCCAAGACGCGCAGCAGCAGCGTCTTGGGCAAGCCGGCGTTAGGATCGTACATAGACATGTGGTCGCCATTGAAGGTGCACCAGCCAAGGGCAATCTCCGAAAGATCGCCTGTGCCGATCATTAAAGCGTTGGATTGGTTAGCAATGTCCATCAGGATTTGCGTGCGCTCGCGCGCCTGGGCGTTTTCGTAAGTCACGTCAAAAACGTCCAGCGGGTGCCCAATGTCTTTGAGGTGCTGTTCGAGGGCAGCATTAATTGGAATGGTGCGGAAAGTTACGCCGGTAAGCTCGGCTAAGGTTTCCAAGCGCTCTTTGGAAGCAGCTGTGGTGCCTGGACCCGGTAACGAAATGGCAAGAATGTCCTTTTTATCCAAGCCGAGTTGGGTAAAAGCCTGAACGCAAACCAGCAGCGCCATGCTCGAGTCGGAGCCGCCCGAAAGCCCCAATACCACGCGTTGGATGCCCGTATACCACAAGCGCCCGACGAGCGCTGCAGCCTGAATAGCAAAAGCCCGTTGGAATTGGGCAAAAGGGTTAGCGCTGGCGATAAAAGGTGTTTGGCTGAGGGATGGCGTACTCTGATCTCGCGGTGGCTGATTAACTTGCGGCGTTGCTGCTGCGGTGAGGTTAACATCTATCGAAGAGCTTTGCGTGCTGAACTGCAGCAGTTGTGTTTCGGTGAGCAGCTCGCCTGCCTCCGCGATGCCAGCCATGCCGCTCATCACCAGGTCAGTAGTTGATTCAGACGCTCCGCAAGAGGCAAACGCCAGCACGCCAGCTGCCTGTGCACGCTGGGCGTAGCTCTCGGCAGTGAGCAGCTCCGGTTCAGCCAAAGCCGGCAGCGCGCATGGGTTTAGCAGCAAGCTGACCGAGCGGTCATATTGCCCATAACGCATGTCGCCAATGCAAATTTGTAGGTTACCGGATATGAGCTCAGGCAGTTGCAGTGTGAGATTAGCGGCGATCGGGATGCGCTTACCCAATAGGTCAATCATACCTATGGAAAGGTCACTTGCAGGTGCAAACCAACGGTTAGGATGTTTTCCAGAAAAATTGCACGGTTGAGCAGCTAAGGATACTCCTGCCAGCCCTTGGGGGCTGAGGAACGCAGCGGCATCGTAAAGCTTGCCGGCGAGCGCTAACGGCAGCCCAACCACCGCCCACAAATTAAGCTGCTGCGCGGCTTCTTGTAAGCGAGCGAGGCTTTCGAGAGCCTTTCTCTGCAGCAGGGGCTGGAAAAACAAATCCCCGCAAGTGCTGCCTGTCAGGCAGAGCTCTGGGAAGAGTACCAGGGGCGGCTGGTATGCCTCTGCCGCAGCTTGCTTCAGGGCATCCAGCAAAATACTAGTATTGAAAATGACATCGGCTACCCGCAGCTCAGGGACGACCACACGCAAGCGCAATGTCTCTGCAGCGGGAAAAGTGCTTGAAGAGAGTTGATTGATCATAGCAGCGAACTTTTGCCCCAACCTGAGGTATAAACACTTTGTGCAGCTTTATATGGCAAAAGTTAACTCCTTTCAGGTGGAATCATAACAAGCTTTTGAAAAGTTAGGGGAAATTTTTCGTGACTCGTTGGTTTTTAGTGATGTGACCTCTTAGTCACATCACTTATCGATAGCTTTGCAGGCGGGAGAGCTGGCTTGATAAGGCTTGCGGGTCTTCACGGAAATACTCCAAGGTGAGCAGTTGGGGATTCGTGCGTTCTAAGGTCCACTCCAAGAGCTGGTAATCTTCCTCCATGAGGGGCTCGTGGGCATCATAGAGCTGGCTGTCGCCTCTCTCCCGCACACCAGCCAAGTGAATTTGTTGCGTGCGCTCAAGCGGGAGAGCCGAGATGTATTCTTGCGGGGTTATCCCACGCGCGCGGGCTGCGATGCGTGCATGTGCCAAGTCGAGCAGGAAGTCAGTTTGGGTTTCCTCCAGTACTTTGGCAATTACCGACGGCTCGCTTTCAAAGCGGTAACGCTTAGGGTGCAGATTCGGCATGTTTTCCAAAATGGTCGGCAGTTCCACTTGCTGTTTGAGCGAATTAACATTTCGGATAAAGCGCCAAATAGTAAAAGCAGGAATTGGTCCAGGCAGGACCCAGCCTCTCTTAATGCGTACATTCGTCCAGAGCGCTGGCAAGGGCGCCAAATGTATTGAAATGAAGGGGGATTCTGGGCAAGCTTGCAGGTAATTCTGCAATTGCGTACGCCATTTTTTACTCATCTGCATACGCCCAGGGTGAAAGTGAAAAGCCAAATCCGGAAACTCAGCCCGCCGCTGTGCAATCAGCGCCAGCTCGAGCTTATCCACCCATTCGATGGCGTCGATTTCTAGCGTGGATGCGCGCAGCAAGCTGATCAGCGCCTCAGAATAATTCACGGATAGTTTCATTTTCAGCCTGCTTGAGTTTTGATTGGCATAGCCGTAACATCATTGTTTTGCGAGAGCTCTTTATGCACCAATTGGGCAAGCCGTCCAAACTCGGGTTGGTAGCGCATCTCCTCGGATCGCGGGCGGGGCAAGGGTATAAGCAGATCCAGGCTAATCTGCGCTGGGCGGCGTGTCATCACCAAAACGCGGTCGGCTAAGTAAATTGCCTCTGAGATAGAGTGTGTGACCATCAGCACGGTTTTGCGCTTTTCGCCCCAGATGCGCAACAGCTCCTCGCCCATGCGTTCGCGTGTGAGCGCATCGAGCTGCCCAAAAGGCTCATCCAACAGCAAGATTTCTGGGTCTTGCACCAAGGAGCGCGCAATCGCCACACGCTGTGCCATCCCGCCGGAGAGCTCGTGGGGGTAGCTCTTTTCGAAGCCATGCAAGCCAACCAAATCGATCATCTCTTGAGTGGCTTGCTGAATCTCCTCCTTCGGTCGCCCGGCTAATTCCAGCGGCAGGCTGACGTTCTCAAAGAGGGTGCGCCAGGGCATCAGGTTGGGCTTTTGGAAGACTAAACCAGTTTGCGGACCGCTGTGGCTGGGGTGGGGAAAGCGGATTTCGCCAGCTGAGGGGGTCAGTAAGCCGCTGATTGCACGCAGCAGAGTGCTCTTACCTCCACCCGAAGGACCAATAACGCAAACAAAGGATTTTGCCTCCACGCTAAAGGAGAGGTTGTCCAGCACCTCCAGGCTGCCGTCGGTTTCTACGAAGGCTATGGAGAGCCCGCGCACCTCGAGGGCAATCTCAGGGGAGGAAATCATCGCTATAAGCTCCTTGCACATCGATGGGTTGGCTCATCAGCCCAAGCTGCAGCAGCACTTGCTGCATGTTTTCCCAGCGCTCCTGCTGCGCGCTCGGTTGAGGGTCTGTTTCCCACAGCTTGATGGATTCCGCCAGCACCGCTTGCTGCACGGCTTGGTCCGCCTCAGTGAGGTTCTCCACGTACTTGGCGCAGATCGCATAAGCTTCCTCCGGGTTTTCGGCAGTTGCCTTCACACCGCGGTAGAAAGCTCTCAACACAGAGCGGACCACCGCCGGGTCATTGGCAATCGTCTCTTCATTGGTGACGAGGGAATTGCCAACCAAATCTAAGTAATCGGAGACGGCGATGATATTGATTTCATACCCCAAAGCGCGCAGCTGGGAAGGCTCATTGGGGAGGTAAATCACGGCGGCATCAACGGTTTGGCTCACAAGCGCTTCTACCTGAGTAAAGCCAATCGAAGCAAGGGTGTAATCGGCATCGCTCAAGCCTGCATAGTTAACTAAGGCTTCAAACCCGATATAGTTTGCGCCATACAAGCCGGGCAAGCCAATCACCTTACCTTTGAGATCTTGAGGGGTCTGGATATTTTTCTCTTTGAGGGAGACCACTCCAACGGGGTAATCCTTATACCAAGGGAAAACAGCTACCACTGGCAGCCCCTGCGCACGCGCCATAAGCACCTGCTCGCCTGAAGCCACCAAAAACTGCTGGTTGCCCGAGCCCACCAGCGCGATCAAGTCTGCTTCGTTGCCATAGTTGAGCGTGACCTTGAGCCCTTCCTCTGCAAAGTATCCCTTCTTTATGGCGACATAAAAAGGGGCAAACTGCACGTTGGGAATGTAAGTCAGGTTGATGGTAATCTCGCGCAGCTGAGTGTTGGCGGTGGGGGTGCTGGTTGCCTGGCAAGCCGAAAGCGCTAAAATTGTCGATATTACCAACAAAAAAAGAGGTCTTTTCATAATTTCTGAAGCTCCTATATTGTCTTGCGCCAGGTCTGCCAAGCAAGCAGCCGACTCTCAAGCAGCAAGATTAGACCATACAGCGCCGCTGCCAAAGCCATCAAGGTGATGACAGCCACAAAGACCAGCGCGGTATCATATTGGCCGCGCCCAACGTTAATCAAAAAACCCAAACCACGGTCGGAACCGACTAATTCTCCCACGATAGCGCCAATCACTGAAAGCGTGGCTCCCACCCTAAGCCCGCCCAAGAACACCGGCAGGCTGGCGGGCAGTTCCAAGTAGCGCAGGGTTTGTGCCGGCGTTGCCCTCAGCGAGCGCATCAGCTCGCGCAGGTCTTGCGGTACCTCGCGCAAGCCCACCAGCGTATTGATTAGCACCGGGAAGAAAACCGTGAGCGAGCAAATCAGTACCTTCGAAAATATACCTGGTCCAAACCAAATTACCAGCAGCGGTGCGATAGCAACCACTGGTACCGACTGGCTGGCAACCAAGTAAGGTGAGGCGAAATTCTCCAACCAAGGAGATTTGGAAAGGAAATAGCCCAAAAGCGCAGCGAGCGAGCTGCCAATCATTAAACCAAGGATTACTTCGAGCAGCGTATAAGATAAATGCCGCCAGAGCAAACCGTTGCTCAGAGTTACGAGGAATTTTTCCCAGACCATGGAAGGGCTGGGCAGGATGAAAGCCGGCAGCTTGAGCAGCATCCAGAGCAGCTGCCAAAGCGCTAGCCCAAAAATGAGCGCTAAAATAACCATCATCCAACGCCGCGAAGTGAGGCGCTGGAGTTGATCCTTCGTGGTAGGCACGCCTTGCTGTTTCATCACAATTAAGATTAAAGCATATCATAAATAGAGGCAATTCCGTTTCGGTTTTCATCCTTTTAGGTTCCTATTTTCTAAGAGATTATAGATAACGCATGAGTACATTGAGCGGATTAGGATTTATTTGCGGCTATAATACAAGAATGATTTCTAAATTATCTGCGCCAGAACGCATTTTGCTCATGCCGAATGCAGAACTCCCTAAGGCTCTCGCTCTCGCAGAGGAGATTAGCCAATACCTAGCGCAAAGGCACATCGATTATCGTGTCTATTCCTATCAGTATGAGCACTTGATGCAAGAGCCGGATCTTGGGGGTTGGGATGTTATTTTAACGGTGGGCGGAGATGGCACACTTCTGCGCGTGGGGCACCTATGTGTTCCATTAGGTCTACCCATATTAGGTATCCAAGCTGGTCGGTTAGGCTTCCTTTCTGAGCTCAGTGAAACAACCTGGCAAGAGGGACTGGAGCAGCTGCTTACAGGTCAATATCATCTGGAGGAGCGCCTAACCCTGTGTGCAGAGCTTGTGCGGGAAGGCGAGATTACCCAAAAATGGGACGTCATTAACGAAGTGGTGGTTTCTCGTGGGCATATTGTCCGCCCGATTGAAATTCGCGTGGATCTCAATGAAGGGTATATGACCTCTTATATCGCCGATGGCTTGATCATCTCTACGGCTACCGGTTCGACGGCGTACGCCTTAGCGGTAGGCGGTCCCATCCTACCGCCTGAGCTGCGCAATATGCTCGTATTACCCATCGCCCCGCATCTTTCACTCGATCGCGCGGTAGTGCTAGCTGAAGGTGCCGAGGTTACCTTGCGTGCCCAATGTGATCACGAAGCTGTGTTGAGTGTGGATGGCATGGGACCTGTTCTACTGAAATCAACTGATTTTGTCCACATTGCAGCTAACCAAACCTCCTTACGGATGGTACGCTTTGGAGAACCCAACTATTTTTACCGCAGGTTGGCTGCGATGATGCAAAACAATCCAATATTGAAACAAAATAACTATGACTGAACTAAACACCAATAAAAACTTAACCCATGAACCATCACCAAGCGATATTTCGCTGCGTTGCAACCGCTGCAATAAACCCATTACACCCGAGGAAGCGGTGCTCACCCCTACGGGTTACCGCTGCAAGGATTGTGTGCGTGAGCAACAAAAAATTTACGACACAACCAAAGGGTTGGATGTGCTGGTTGGTTTTCTCATCTCTGCTGTGATTGCTTATGCCGGCAGCTGGCTGGCGAGGCGTTTAGGCTTCTTGGTTCTGTTGGTGGGCCCTGGAGTGGGCATGCTGATTGCTAATGCGGTCCGCTTAGCCGTGCGCAAGCGCCGCAGCAAAGCGCTCAATAAGGCTGTGCTATGGGGCAGCATCGTGGGTTGCTTACCCTTTGTCGTTATGGGCATCCTGCCTCTTATCTCTATAGGTGGGAACTTGTTTGCCTTGCCCGGCTTGGTGCCCTTAGTCTGGCAGGTGCTTTATAGCGCTTTGGCGATATCTACGGCTTACTATCAGCTTACCGGCATCAAGCTCGGTTGAGGTGCTATGCTCTCTGAATTACGCATCCAAGACTTTGCCATCATCGAAGACCTTCAACTTCAATTCAAGCCTGGGTTGACCGTATTCACCGGCGAAACAGGCGCAGGTAAATCGATCATTTTAGATGCGTTGAGCGCTGTATTAGGTGGGAGAGTAGATGCAAACGATATCCGCCGCGAAAGTGATAAAGCGATTATCGAAGCCACATTTTTGTTAGACGAACCCACCCAAGCGGCGCTTAAACCTCTCTTAGAGGCAGAAGGTCTATTTGATGGCGCAGAGCTCACACTCGGCAGGGAGATTCGCGCTGCTGGGCGGAACGTGGCTCGCATTAATGGGCGCAGTGTGAACCTTTCCTTGCAGGCAGAAGTTGGTGTCTTTTTAGCAGATATTCACGGGCAATCGGAGCATCTTTCGTTGCTGCGCGTGCAGCACCACCTCGAGCTGCTTGACCGCTTTGCGCACCATGACGCTCTGTTGGCTCAATACCGTGCGGGGTACCGCCAGTGGTCTGCGCTGCAAGCAGAGTTGGAGGACTTGCGCAAAACCCAGCAGTTTGCCCGCGAGCGCACGGACATGCTTACTTACCAGATTCAAGAAATTGAATCTGCCCATCTCAAAGCTGGCGAAGAAGAGGAGTTGCGCCAGGAGCGCACCCGCTTGGCGAATGCTGAAACACTCTACGAGCTTAGCCAGCAAGCCTTAGCTTTGCTCGATGAGGGTGGAACGGACTCTTTGCCTGTGACTGACTTGCTTGGCCAAGCTGTGCAGAGTTTGGCTGAACTCAGCCGCATCGACCCGCAAATGGCAAGCCTCAACGAGCGCGCGGAATTGGCTCTGAACACCCTTGCAGATATTGCTTATGAGCTGCGCAGTTATCTAGAATCCATCGAGTTTAACCCCAAACGGCTCGATCAGATCGAAGACAGGCTTAATACGATCGGTTTTCTCAAGCGCAAGTATGGTGGCAGCTTGGAAGCCGTAAAAGACTATCTGGAGAAATCTAAGGTCGAGTTAACTAAAGTCGAGAATATTGATGAGCAGATAGAGCAAGTGGAACAAAAAATAGTTCAGATAAAACAAGAGCTTGCTGATTATGCTGCGCAACTCTCCCGGGAACGAATCGAAGCTGCTGAAAAGTTGACTGCCGGGATCGAACAACAATTGGATAAACTACAGATGACCAAAGCACATTTTCAGGTGAATATCCGTCATCAGCCAGATCCAAATGGGTTGGATATCGACGGCAAAGCCTTTGCTTTTGATGCTAATGGTATAGATAAGGTTGAATTTCTGATCGAGACCAATGTAGGCGAAGGCTTTAAGCCACTGGTTAAGATAGCCTCGGGGGGTGAAACTTCGCGCTTGATGTTAGCGCTGAAAAGCGTTTTAGCTGAAGCTGATCAAATCCCAACCTTGATATTTGATGAAATTGACCAAGGCATTGGCGGAAGGGTTGGAATGACGGTTGGGGAGATGCTTTGGCGCTTGGCGCGCGAGCATCAGGTGATGTGCGTCACGCATTTACCGCAATTAGCTGCTTTTGGCGATCAGCACTTACACGTTTCTAAGCAGGAACATGGCGGACGCACAACCACCCAAGTCCAGGAGCTCAATAGAGAAGAGCGCGTGAAGGAATTAGCAGCGATGCTTGGCTCACTCAGCGAAAGTACAAAGCAATCTGCAGAGGAATTGTTACACACAGTTACTATTTTTACGGGTAAAATTAAGTCAATCGGATAATCTCACCTCATTCTTTGACCGTTGTCCGATGAATACACCTAATAGGCTATTTTCACCGAAAGGAAGCCAACATGCCTAAAACCAGTGATATCTTAGCAGTAATTCTAGGAGGTGGTCAGGGCAAACGCCTTTATCCACTGACCGTTGAACGCTCTAAGCCGGCTGTTCCAATCGCAGGGAAATACCGCCTCATCGATATTACCATCAGCAATTGCATCAATTCAAATATTCCCCGCATCGCTGTATTGACGCAATTTAACTCTGTCTCTTTGCATCGGCATATTTCGCAAACTTATGTTTTTGATTCCTTCCACCCTGGCTGGGTCCAAATTTGGGCGGCAGAACAGACCATGGAGCATACCGATTGGTATCAGGGCACCGCTGATGCGGTACGCAAGCAGCTCAGCGAAATCCGCTCGACTAACCGCCCTTATGTGCTCATCTTAGCTGGGGACCATCTTTATCGTATGAACTATGCTGAAATGGCGGAATTCCACTGGGCGAATAACGCTGATGTTACAGTCGCGGTACAGCCAGTACCTAAAGACGAAGCGACTCGATTTGGCTTGCTCAAGCGCGATGAAGATGGACGCATCATTGATTTTGCCGAAAAACCCAAGGATCCTGTCCGCTTGGCTAATATGATTTGCCGCGATGACCCCGAGAAGCCATATTTGGGCTCAATGGGAATTTACCTTTTTAATACGAATGTGCTTATGGATGTTCTCCGCCCGGATAAAAGCAAAGAGCATTTAGACGATTTTGGCGGCGATATTATTCCCTACCTTATTCAAAATGGTGCCGGCGTATATGGATATAACTTTGATGGCTATTGGCGGGATATTGGAACCATCCGTGCTTTCTACGAAACAAATTTGGAATTAACCGAAGAGAATCCCGGTTTTAACTTCTACGACCCGGACAAACCCATTTTTACGCACCCGCGTTTCCTGCCTTGCTCTCGTGTAATTGGCTGTACGCTGAAAGACGCCTTGATTGCTGAAGGTTGTTTGGTTTCGAATGCTACTATTGAACATTCAATTGTTGGTTTACGCAGCCAAATTGGTGAAGGCTCAGTAATCAAAGACTCGATTTTGATGGGTGCGGACTATTATGGCACGTTGCGTAACGGCGCTCCGATCGGCATCGGTAAAAATTGCCAAATCTGCTGTGCCATTATCGATAAAAACGCTAGCATCGGCGATAATGTGGTTATCAAGCCTTTCCCAGCCGATCGTGACATTGATCACTCGCTCTATGCTGTACGGGATGGCATTGTGGTCATCCCCAAGCACACGACCATCCCTGCTGGCACGG